>JBBJMR010000139.1:0-22350 GCA_037720395.1 Polyangiaceae bacterium | reverse complement strand
GAACGCTCCGCCTCCTGCCATGCCTCCGAGCTGCGTCGGTCGCCCCACGTCGACGCTTCCGGGGGTATGGCAGGGGGCGGTGCACCCCGAGCCGCCTCCCGCCATGCCTCCGCGCTGCGTCGTTCGCCCCACGTCGACGCTTCCGGGGGTATGGCAGGGGGCGGCTTCCTCCATTTGACGGCCAGCCGGGGGCCGGAGAACGATCCGCAGCCCCCCGACCCCCGGCACGCCGGGATCATCGCCGGAGACTTCGTCTTCTTCGGCAACCAGAACGACGTCTTCGCGCCCGGCCCGGGCTTCGACGAGGACTACGCGGTGCAGGACGCCTACAACACCGGGCGCAACACCTTCCAGGAGCCGCTGGTCTACGACTTCGTGGCCGCCGCCGGCGGTGACGTCAGCTACGGCTACTTCACCAAGGCGGCGTCGCCGGACCAGGCGGTGGCCACCAACGTGCCGCTCTTCGCCAGCGCGGCCACCGCCTTCCTGGCCGCCGGCTCGAACTGCCGCGTGGCGCCGGACGACGACGCCGAGTGCGACGCCTTCCGAGCCTTCTCCTACGAGCGATACCTGGTGGTCGGCGACGGCGACATCGCCAGCGTCACCGGCGAGATGCGGCGCGTGCGCGGCACGCCCACCGGCCACCTCTCCGGCCACGTCCTCTGGGCGCAGACCGCCGAGGCGGTGCCGAACGCGCGCCTCTTCGTCTTCATCGACCCCGATCCGGGCGCGGAGCTCGCCGACGTGGCGGCGCTCGCCGAGGCCAACCTTCGCGCGCGCGCCGACGTCGGCCTGGTCGACGCCATCGACGCCGACCTGGGCCTCGATCCCACCGAGGACGGCGACTTCGCGGCCGACCTGCCGCCCGGCGACTACCGGGTGGTGGCCCAGAACGCCGCCGGCACCGCCCTCTCGGCGCCGCTCCGGCTGCAGGTGGTGGCGGGCGGCGAGCACGTGCTCGCGCCGGCGCTGCCGACGCCGGCCACCGTCCGATATCGCGTCGTGGACGAGGCCGGCTTGCTGCTCCCGGCCAAGGTGGCGCTGGTGGCCCTCGACTCCGCAGGCGCGCCGCTGGAAGGCGACGGCACGCGGCGCGTCTACATGGGCGACGGGCGCCTCGGCAATGGCGTGCGCAACATCGAGCTCACCGCCAGCGGCAGTGGCGCCTTCGAGGCCGAGCCCGGGCACTACCGCGTGCGCGTCTCGCGCGGGCCGGAGTACGGCATCGTCGAGCGCGACGTGACCCTGGTCTCCGGTCACGAGGAGCTGATCGACGCGCAGCTCGTCCGCGAGATGGACACCAGCGGGTGGATGAGCGCCGACATGCACCTCCACGCCCAGCCGAGCTTCGACAGCGGCATGCCCCTGTCGCGCCGCGTGCGCACCGTCGCCGCCGAGGGCGTGGAGCTCGGCGTCTCCACCGACCACGACGTGGAGTCCGACTACCACGGGGAGATCGAGGCCGCGGCGCTCGAACAGCGGTTCGCGCACGCCATCGGCGCCGAGATCACCACCCTGGAGCAGGGCCACTTCATCGGCTTCCCGCTGGACTACGACGCGCTGCTCGTCCCCGACCACGGCGCCCACGACTGGACCTGCGAGCCGGGCGGCGCCATCCTCGACGCCATCCGCGAGTCGGGCGACACCGAGCTGGCGCCGGAGGGGCCGCTGGCCATCGTCGCCCACCCGCGCGACGGCTTCTTCGGCTACGCCGATCAGCTGGGCGTCGACGGCTACACGATGAACCGGGTGGTGCCCTTCCTGGAGGCGCAGAACCCCGTCTTCCGCACGGCGAGCTGCGACTTCGACGCTTCGGAGGTCATCTCCGCCAAGCGCAACGACCTGACCCGCACCGCCACCGTGGCCGAGGTGGTCGAGTACAACCGCTGCCTTTCGCGTCTGGAGGGCGCCGCCGACCTGGCCACGCTGGACGGCTTCTGCCCCGAGCTCGGCCCGGGCCTGCTGGCGCCGTGCCGCGAGGGCGAGCGCTACGCGGTGCGCCGCAACCGCAACCGCACCCGGCTCGCCTGGCTGACCACCGCGCGCATTCTGGCGCGCACGCCCGAGGAGCAGGACGCCAACTGGGACTTCGCCGGCGACGAGGCGGCCAGCGAGGAGCTGTGCGACCCGGTGATCCTCGGCGCCCGGCCCATCCCCGAGGAGCCGCGCCGCTCGCCGTGCCGCTTCCAGACCGGCCAGGTCGACGACTGGTTCCGCTGGCTGGAGCGCGGCCTGCGCCCCACCCAGCTCGGCAGCAGCGACAGCCACAACCTGGGCAAGGAGCCGGGCTTCCCGCGCACCTGGTTCCGTAGCCCCACCGACAGCCCGCGAGCGCTGTCCATCGGCGACGCCGTGGCCAGCCTGCGCGGCGGCCATGCGCTGGCCAGCTACGGGCCCTTCGTGCGCGCCAGCATCGGCGACAAGACGTTCGGCGATGTGGTGCAGACCAGCGTCGGCCGCGAGGTGGAGCTCCTGCTCGACGTCGCCACCGCCAGCTGGTTCGGCGTCGATCGGGTGGAGGTCTACGTCAACGGCCGCATCGTGCGCGAGCTACGCCCGAACGAGGGCAAGGCGGCGCTGCTCGACGTGCACGGCAAGGTGACCATCGAGGTGCCGGAGCGCGACTCCTGGGTGGTGATCATCGCCATGGGCCTCGAGGACGACAGCACCATGCGCCCGGTGTCGCTCGACGTCCCCTACGGCGAGGTGCAGCTCTCGGTGCTGGCGGCGCGCGCCTTCGGGCTCATCGACAGCCCCACCGTCCAATCCGTCTTCCCGCCGGAGCCAGTGGTGCCCGACTGGTCACCGATCTTCGCCTACGCCGTGACCAACCCCATCTACCTCGACGTCGACGGCAACGGCGAATACGACGCGCCGCTGCCATGCCCGACTGGTGCTCGAAGCCCTGCGACCCCGACGCGGCGGAGGACCCCTGCCCCGCTGGCCAGGCGTGTCTCGAGCCCGAGCACGTGTGCGGCGCCCTGATCGGCGGCGTGTGCGATCACCGGCGGCCGGCGGCGCATCACCAGGATTGAAGCCCCGACGCGCGGCCCGGCGCACTCCCCCGCGACGAGCGCGCGCTATCCTTCGCGCATGCAACCCGTCCGAGGAAGCTGCCTCTGCGGTGGCGTGGCCTACGAGATGACCGAGCCACCCATCCGCGCCCTGCACTGCCACTGCTCGCGCTGCCGGAAGGTGCGCGGCACCGGGCACGCCACCAACCTGGTCACCGCGCTCTCCGGCGTCCGCTTCCTGCGCGGCGAGGAGCTGCTCACGCGGTTCAAGGCGCCGGACGCCACGCACTTCGCCCACGTCTTCTGCAAGGCGTGCGGCTCGAGCATGCCCAACGTCGATCCGGGTCGCGACATCGTGGTCATTCCCATGGGGTCGTTCGACGACGACCCCGGCACTCGCCCGCAGGGGCACATCTGGGTCGAGTCCATGCCGGCGTGGGACGAGATCACCGACGCGCTCCCGCAACACCCGACCTATCCGCCGTGAACGCCGTGTAAAGTCGAGCGCATGAAGCGCGCGCTCGACTCCATCGTCATCGGCGCCGGCCAGTCGGGCCCGTTCCTCGCCGAGCGACTGGCGCGCGCCGGCCAGCGGGTGGCGCTGATCGAGCGGCGCGGCCTCGGTGGGACCTGCGTCAACGACGGTTGCATCCCCACCAACTTCGAGATCGTGGCAGCGAACCTCCTGGATGGCGACAGCCGCAAGGTCTCCGACCGCTTGCCCATCTACGGCCTGTACATCGACCCGCCGCTCGGGCGGGTGGGCATGACCGAGGCCGAGGCGCGCCAGAGCGGGCGCAAGGTGCTGGTCGGCAAGCGACCGATGACCAAGGTCGGCCGCGCCACCGAGCGCGGCGAGACGCACGGCTTCATCAAGGTCATGGTCGACGCGGACACGAAGGAGATCCTCGGCGCCGCCATCCTCGGCATCGAGGGCGACGAGGTGGTGCACTCCATCGCCGACGTCATGTACGCGCGCGCACCGTACACCGTCATCTCGCGCGCTGTGCACGCCCATCCCACGGTGAGCGAGCTGGTGCCGACCACCTTGCAGAGCCTGCAGCCGCTCATCTGAGGTGGCCTCTCACCGACGGGGGTGCTCGCACGCAGAATCTGCGGCGAGCGCTCCTGCCCGGGCTCGAGGCCTGGCACGGGTCCGCTGCGAGGCGATTGTGCCCCCGGTTGTCGAGCAGAGATGGCCGGGCAGCTGGCGCTCCTTCGCGCCGGTGCCTGGTGTTGCAGGGTCGACGGGTCGGGTGACCGCGCTGGGAGTCAGCGTGGATGCCGACCGGACGAAGGGGGCGGATCGAGCGCGGGCTTCCCGGAGCAACCCCGCCGGTGGTGCGACAGCCCCGGACGAGCGGATGGTTGCGCTGTTCAGGAGACACCGATCCGATCCCGAGTTCCGCGCGGCGGTGGACGACATGGCGGCCGCCACCGGCCTCAGCCTGTCGGACTCCGAGCTCGGCACCGAGCTGGATGAGGTTCTGCTCCTGGCGCGGTACAAGCGGGCCCAGGCGCGGCTGCACCGGCCCACGTGGCACAGCAACGACAGTGCCGTACCTACGCCGCCCTCCGGCACGCGGCGCTAGGCGTACCGCCTCCACGCCGCCGGGAGGAGGCCTGCAAATGCTGCAGGACCTCCGCTTTCCTGGCTCGCCGGGCCCCGCCAAGCTGCGCTAGGGTTCGTCTCCATGGAGCTGCCGCCGCTCTCCGAGCTCCGCATCCGCCACGTCGACCGCGGCAGGCCCGTCCCCGGCGAGGTGGAGGCCGCCCTGCGCACCGACCCGCGCTCCGGCGCCCAGCAGCTGCTGGCGGCCATCGAGCGCCGCCGCTACGAGCGCCGCGCCGAGGGTCAGCGCATGCGCAAGATCCTGCGGTACGAGCAGGCGCTATGGGACGCCGGCCACGCTCACGTCGCCGGCGTCGACGAGGCCGGCATGAGCCCGCTGGCCGGGCCGGTCTGCGCGGCGTCGGTGATCCTGCCCGTCGGCTGTCGCATCGCCGGCGTCGACGACTCCAAGAAGCTCACCGCCGAGCGGCGCCAGGAGCTGGCAGAGGAGATCCGCAGCGTGGCCATCGCCTGGCACGTGGCCTACGCCCAGCCGGAGGAGATCGACCGCATCAACATCTACTGGGCGGGCCTGCTGGCCATGCGACGCGCGGTCGAGGGCCTCTCGCTGCGCCCGCAGCACCTGCTCATCGACGCTCGCAAGCTCAAGGACGTCGACCTGCCGCAGACATCCATCGTCCATGGCGACGCGCTCAGCGCCTCCATCGCCGCCGCCTCCATCCTGGCCAAGACGTCGCGCGACGCGCTGATGCGCGAGCTGGACGCCGAGTATCCGGGGTACGGGTTCTGTCGCCACAAGGGCTACCCGGTGAAGGAGCACCAGGAAGCGCTGAAGAAGCTGGGCGCCTGCCCGCACCACCGCCGCAGCTTCGCCCCGGTGCGCGTCGCGCTCGGCCTGCCGCCGCTGCGGCCGGAGGACGATCCGCCCGCGCCGAAGTCGAACACCCGCCGCAAGGCCGCGGCCAGCGCGGCTACAGGCGCGGCCGCACCGACGTCGCAACGCGGCGCGGTACAGCGGCGCGACGCGCGCTCCGCCTAGCGCCCCTGCCCGCGCGGGGCGGTGCTAGGGTGCCGCCCGCGATGCGCATCACCGCGAACCAGGTGACCGCTGCGCGGCTCTTGCTGATGCCGTTGCTGTGCGGGCTGGTCTACGGCGACGAGCAGTGGCGCCTCGTCGGAGTGGTGGTGGGCACGCTCATCGGCCTCACCGATCTCGTCGACGGTTGGCTGGCGCGCAAGCAGGGCCCGACGGTGCTCGGCGGCCTGATGGACCCGGTGGCCGACAAGGTGTTCATCACCTGCTGCTTCATACCCTTCGCCGACCGCGGCTGGGCGCCGTGGTGGTTCGTGGCCGCCCTGCTCTGCCGCGAGCTGCTGGTGACCGCGCTGCGCTCCTGCTTCGAGGCGCGCGGCAAGCGCATCCCCAGCGACTACGTGGCCAAGGTCAAGACCTGGGTGCAGATGGCGGGCTACGGCCTGCTCATCCTGGCGCCCATCCTCTCGCGCACCTGGACGCTGGCGCTGCTGGGCTTCATCAGCGGCGGGCTGGCGGTGGCCAGCGTCGTATGGCGCATCGCGCGCGGCTCGATGTGGCGCGGCGGCGTCGTCGGCGCCGTCTCCTTCGCCGCTCCGCTCCTGGTCTGCGCGTTCGGGTCGCTCGATGCCTACGTGTGGGCGGTGATGGCGGCCATCCTCGGCATCACCTGGGTCAGCGCCTGGCCGTACTTCGTCGCCGCCGTCCGCGAGCTCGTCCTCGCGCCGCACGCCGGCAGGAGCCAGGCCTCCTGTTGGAACCTCGACAGCAGCGAGGCCTCCTGGCGGAGCCAGCGCGGGGGCGGGCGCGGATTCGATCTGGTTCGCGTGGCCGGGGCCATCGCCGTCTCCTTGCTCGGCGTGGCCGCGCTGGGGCCGGCGACAGCAGCGTCCTGGGCGCTCATCGCCCTGCTGGGCACGGAGTTCGCGCTGCACGGCCTCGACAACCTGCTCGCCCACCACGGCAAGGCGGACGACGCGCGTGTGTGGGGAGGCCGCCTCGCCGGCGAGGCCGCCTTGCTCGGCGCCGCGTTGCTCTGGCCGGCGTGGGCGGCGGCGTTCGCCGTCGCCGCCCTGGCCCTGGCCGTGGCCGGCGCCGCGATCAGCTTCTACACGCACCGCGCCCTGTACTGGGGTGGTCCGGTGAACCCCAGCCCGCGCCCTGCGCCCCAGGGCGCGCCCCAGACAGGTCCCGCGCACCGATGATCACCGTCCACCACCTCGAGAGCTCCCGTTCGCAACGCGTCCTGTGGCTCCTCGAGGAGCTCGGCCTGGAATACGAGATCGTCCGCTACGCGCGCGATCCCGTGACCCTGCTCGCGCCGCCGTCGCTGCGCGCCATCCATCCGCTCGGCAAGTCACCGGTGGTGGTGGTCGAACCCGCCGGCGAGGCGGAAGGCGGCAAGATCACGCTGGCCGAGTCGGCGGCCATCCTCGAGTACTTCGTGGAGCGCCATCCCGCCGCGGCCCTGGCGCCGCCCGCGGGCACCGCCGAGCGCGCCCGCTACACGTACTGGATGCACTACGCCGAGGGCTCGGCCATGCCGCCGCTTCTGCTCAAGCTCGTCTTCGAGCGCATGAAGACGGCGCCGGTGCCGTTCTTCGTCAAGCCGGTGGTCAAGAGCATCGCCGGGCGCGTGCTGTCGACCTTCGTCGACCCGCAGCTCGAGCTGCACGGCGGCTGGGTCGAGCGCGCGCTCGGCGAGCACGCCTGGTTCGCAGGCGAGACCTTCAGCGCCGCCGACATCCAGATGAGCTTCCCGGTCGAGGCCAGCGCGAAGCGCCGTGGTCTCGGCGACGGCGCATCCAAGGCGCGCGCCTGGCTGGAGCGCATCCACGCCAGGCCCGCCTACCAGAAGGCGCTCGAGCGCGGCGGCCCGTACCAGATGCTCGGCGGCTGAGCGCCGAGGCCCGCCGGCCACGCCCATCCGGGCCCCGCCTCGGCGGCGGAAGGGCCAGCCGCGCCGTTACTCGGCGTCGCCCAGGGCCGCGTCGCCCCAGGGCTCCTGGACGCGCACGTTCTTCCGGGCCCGCGCCTGGTACTGGAGGATGGCCCGCTCCACGTAGAAGTACGGAAGGCGAAACGGGATGCGCGCCGCCTGGGGCTCGCCGGCGGCCATCGCCGCGAAGATGGCCTGCTCCACCGCCGCCGCCCGCGCCTCGGGCCGGGCGAAGAGGTCGACCTCGGCGTAGGTGGCGTGCGAGATGCGGGTGAAGTTCGCGGAACCGATCTGCACCACCTTGCCGTCGGCCACCACCGCCTTGCCATGCACCATGCGCGGGTGCAGCACGACGCGCAGGTTGGCCGGGGCCTTGGTGCGGCGCAGGATGAGGTCGCAGGTGCCGAGGTTGAGGTCGCCGATGATGTTGGCGCGGCGCGAGGTGAGGATCGACACCTCGACGCCGCGCTTCACCGCCGCCACCAGGGCATCGGTGCAATGCGGTTCCCCGAAGTAGGCCATCTCGATGGTCAGCCTCTCGCGCGCGGAGGCGATGAGGCGTAGGCGCGCGTCGAGCACCGGGCAGTCGCGCAGCCAGGCGGGGCGGACCAGGAAGTCGATGTCCCGGCAGGGGTCGAAGCGCGCTCGCCCCGCCTCCAGCTCGAGGAAGCGGTCCACCAGGTCGCGGTCGTCCATCTCCACCATGAAGTCCACGTTGGAGCGGTGGAACTCGTCGCTGATGCCCATGCCTCCGACGATGAGCACTTCGCCGTCGATGACGAACACCTTGGAGTGGTCGAAGCGGCGCTCGTCGCCGACAACGTGCACGTTGGGGTGCGAGACCAGCGCCTCGGCCAGGGGGTTGGGGTGCTGCTTGAGCGAGCCGATGCGGTCGTAGGCGACCATCAGGAACATGGTCTGCAGCGTGGCCAGCAGGTCCATCTGCTTGTGGAGGAAGCTCTGCTGCGACCCGTCGAGGTACTCGTAGTTCGCGCCGACGCGATCCTTCTCGATGGTCACCTGCACGCCGCGCTCGGCGGCGGCCAGCAGCGCGCGGCCGAAGAGCCGCCCCGCCTGGTCGTCGTGCCAGTCGAAGCAGCGCATGCGAACCGAGGTTCGCGCGGCCCCGATGCGCTCCAGGATGCGCGCGAATGCCTGTTCGCCGTTGCGCAGGAGGCGCAGCTCGCTGGAAGACGTACCAGCGGATTTCGGAGCCATGGCCGGGCCGAACCTAGACAACGCCCCCTCGAGACGCAAGATCCTCGCCGAACGAGCACTGTGGCCACGGCACCACACCCACCGGCCCTGTCCCGTGCCCCTGTCCGTGCCCGTGTCCGCGCCCCTGTCCGTGGCCATGGTGATGGACCGCGCTTCCCTCGCCCCGCCGGCGCGTGGCAGGCTCGCGCCATGCGGCGGACCGAGCGCCTGTTCGCCCTCACCGAGTACCTGCGCGGGCGCCGCACCGGGGTGACCGCCGAGCAGCTCGCCGAGCGCTTCGAGGTCACCATCCGCACCATCTACCGCGACCTCGACGCCCTGCGCGCCGCCTCGCTGCCGCTGGAGGCCGAGCGCGGGCGGGGCGGCGGCTACGCGCTGGAGCGGTCCTACGCGCTTCCACCGGTGAACTTCACCGTGCCCGAGGCGGCCATGCTCGTCCTCGCCGGGCGATGGATCGAGGAGATGCGCCTCCTGCCGTTCGTGGACACCCTGCGCTCCGCGGTGGACAAGGTGCACGCCGCGCTGCCCACCCGATCGCAGCGCGAGCTCGCGGTGCGCATGCGCTCGCTGTCCTTCGTCGGCGTGCCCACGCGCGCGCCAGCCGACGCCGTGCGCAAGATCGTCGAGCGCGCCTGGTACGACGGCCTGCCCCTGCGCGTCGTCTACGAGAGCACGCCGCCGCGCATCGCCAGCGGCCGCAAGCCTGGTGGCGAGCGCCCCCGCGCCATGGCGCCCGCGAGCGCAGCGAATGGCGCCTGCGCATCCGCAACCTCGTCCTCGACCGCGGCGAGACGCTGCTCAACTGCGATGACCTCGATCGCGGCATGGAGCGGCAGCTGCGCCTGCACCAGATCGTCGCCGCCGCCCTCGATTCCTGAGATCCGCAATCGTCCGCCGATGAGCGACAGCCAGCGTCATCCCCGCGGCCTGTACGTCCTCTTCGCCGCGGAGATGTGGGAGCGCTTCGGCTGCTACTCGATGCTGGCCATGTTCGCGCTCTACCTGCAGAGCCCCACCGACGGCTTCGCGTGGACACGCGCCCTTCGATCCCTACGGGCCGACGGTGATCGTGTTCGCGTTCGGATCGAGCTGCCCCTTCGGGATGGGCAAGCCCATCATCAGGAAGTAGCGGACTTCGAAGGGGATACCGCGAAAGGTGCTGGCGTAGGCGCGATCGAGCTGACGCTCGAGGCACGCGACGAGCGAGGCAGGGACCGCTGTCGAGGCGAACACGCGCGCCGCCGCCGCGCCCCCCTCGCGCTTGGACGCCACCACCAGCAGCGACGCGCTCTCCTTGTAGCGCGAGGCGTGCTCGTAGATGCAGGCGGGGTCCTGGCGGAGCGTCGGCTCGATGATCGCGAACGCCCTCGAGCCATCGCTGACGCTCTCGACCCGGCCGCTGAGCAGGAACTCGCGGCGCGGCTTCTTGGGGGTCGGCCCGAGCTCCGGGAGCACGAAGGACGCTTCGACGAGGCGCCGCTCGCCCCCTGCGCCGAGCTCGAAGCGGAGGCGGTAGGCGTGCCTTCCGATCCCGATCACGCCTTCGACGCCGGTTGCGGTGGGCGCGAACGGCTTGCCGTCCTTCGTCGCCGCGGGAGTCGCCTTGCAGAGGGAGCCGGGCGCGAGATCGGGCAGCTCGTCGGCGATGCGACCGAGGAGGATGTCGCCAGTCCCATCGCCGACGACGCCATTTCCGAGCAGCGGAAGCGCGACATTCGCCGTCACCCACGCGCGATCGCCGGCGGCAGCGCGCCGGCAGACCTCCGCCACGAAGGCGGCTGCGCCTCGGGCGACCGCACGTCGAGGGGCGGTGGGGCCGCCGTCGCCGGCGCTGCGGACGTCGCGGCGGGCGGGGCGGCGCCGCGGCCACCACTTCGACCGTAGCCCGATCGCGGGAGATGGGAGCGGCGGGCCGTGCGGTCCGGGGCTCGCTCGCGCCGCAGCCGCACCCTGCCGCGCCGAGGATCGCCGCAGCAACCAGGCGCGCGAGCAGCGCGTCTGCGGATCGTTCGGTCACGGCGAGACTCTACCCGTGCTCGCGGCCGCCTCCCAGCGCGTCCAGAGCCTGCGAGCGCGCGCGGGACAGGGACGGAGCCATGCCCCGTGAAATGTCGTGGGGCCCACGACCGGATGACCCGCCATGGCTGGCGTGGAGAGTCGGGCCAGCTGCCGAGGCAGAGCTCAGAGCTTTGCGGCTGCTTCGGTTTGGCTCGCCGCACGCTTTCGCGGCTGCTCCTCGAGCAACTTGAGCTGCGCCGCCTCCATGCGCTCGCCCAAGGCGGCCAGCTCGGCGTCGGCGAGGAGTTTGCGGGCCTTCGGAAAGAGGTGCTCCTCCTCCTCCTTGTGGTGGTGCTCGGCCTGCTCCTTGAGGACGTGGAGCTTGGGTACGAAGTGCTCGTCGCCTTCCGGAAGTGCGACCAGGTCGGCGAGCACGCGCTTCAGGGACAGGTGTTCCTCCAGCGACTCGAGGAGGACGTCCTTGGTGCGCTTCGCCTCGACGGCCGGATAGAAGTGCTCCTCTTCCACGAGAACGTGCGACATCAGGAGGTCGGCGGTTTCGTCGAAGAGCGCGCGCTGCGAGCCCGCTCCGCCCTCCAGCGCCGCCTCGAACGATGCCTCCATCCGGCGGTGCTGCTTCACGAGCCAATCGATCGCATTCAAGGGCGCCGCCTTTCGGGAGTAACGACCCGTGCAATACGTCAGCGGCGCAGCCGGAGCAACGCCCCTTGCTCGAAGGGAGCAGGCGGCGACGAGCATCGTATCCGACGAGATGTACCCCCACGCGGAGCGAACCGCGGCACCCCCGTCAGCTGCGGCTGCACCAGATCGTGGCCGCCACGCTCGGCCCCTGACGCGCCCGGGCGCGATCGATCCGCGATATGGTCCGCCGATGAGCGTCCGCCAGCGTCATCCCCGCGGCCTGTACGTGCTCTTCGCCGCCGAGATGTGGGAGCGCTTCAGCTTCTACTCGATGCTGGCCATGTTCACGCTCTACCTGCAGAGCCCCACCGACGGCTTCGCGTGGACTCGCGCTCAGGCCACCGGCCTCTACGCGAACTACATGATGTTCGTCTACGCCAGCCCGATCATCGGCGGCCTCCTCGCCGACTGGAAGCTCGGGCGGCGGCGCAGCGTCATGCTCGGCGCAGTCTTCTTCATGGCCGGGCACCTGCTGCTGTCCATCCAGTCGCTGGCCGCCGTGTATGGCGCGCTCTGTTGCCTGGTCATCGGCAACGGCTTCTTCAAGCCCAACGTCTCGGCCATGGTCGGCGGCCTGTATCCCGAGGGCAGCCCGCTCAAGGACCGCGCCTACAACATCTTCTACATGGGCATCAACGTCGGGGCCTTCCTCGCCCCGGTGTGCGCGGAGCTGGTGAAGAGCCGCTGGGGCTTCCACCCGGCCTTCGCCATGGCCGCGGGCGGCATGGCCATCTCCCTGGTCATCCTCGCCGTCTTCAAGAAGGACATCGAGCGCCAGGTCGGCGATCGCACCGCTGCACCGGTGGTCGAGGCCAGGGAGGTCGGCGACCCAGCCACCGCCGCCGACGTCGGCCCCACGCCCGAGCCGCGCAACGAGAGTGACAAGAGCAGCGACGCGAAGGCCGCCGCCATGGCCAAGGTGCCCGACGCGCACCGTATCGGCGCACTCGTCGTCATCTACCTGCTGGTCATCGTCTTCTGGATGGTCTTCCACCAGAACGGCTCGACGCTCACCTACTTCGCCGACAACAACACCGCCTGGAGGGTGTCCGGCGTCATCTCCAACGCCATCAATCCCTTCTTCGTCGTCACCCTGACCTTCCCGCTGGTCTGGGTATGGAAGCGCCTGGCCGACAGGAAGCTCGAGCCGTCGACGCCGGCGAAGATGGCCATCGGCATGTTCCTCACCGCCGTGGCCTTCTACATCATGTACTTCGCCGGCATCTCCGGCGGCGACACCGGGCGCGTCTCGCCGGTGTGGCTGATCAGCGCCTACGGCGTGATCACCCTCGGCGAGCTGATGCTCTCCCCCATGGGTCTGTCGCTGGTCTCCAAGGTCGCGCCCACGCGCATGCGCAGCCTGATGATGGGCGGCTGGTTCCTGGCCACTGCCATCGGGAACAAGCTCACCGCCATCGGCGTCTACTGGGACGAGTGGCGCCACTCGTCGTTCTTCGCGCTCCTGGCGACCATGGCGCTGTTCATGGCCATCGTGCTCGCCCTCCTGCTCCGCCCACTGAAGAAGGCGATGCCCGGAGTATGACCAGCCGCTCGAGCTCGCTGTCCAGGAGTGTCAGGCGGCGACGTGCAGGGCGCGCTTGCCGGAGAGGCGCAGCGGCGGGGCGTCCGCCGAGGGGTGCTCGATGCGACCGGGGCCGTCCAGCTCGGCGTCCGCCGGCAAGCTGCCGCGCAGGCGCTTGGTCCCGTAGAAGCCGTTCATCGTCGCCGAGAGCATCATGCCCCCGGGGCCAAGCTGTCGCGCACCCCGCGCCAGCCGCTCCAGCACCGCGCCCGGCGAGAACGAGCGCTCCCAGAGGCGCCGGTGCGCGTCGAGGAGCTGGGTGGGCGACATCGACTGCGGCTGGTAGGCGACGTTGTATCCGTTGTAGTGCGGCCAGTCGCGGTCCCCGAGGATGCGCCGCTGCCCGAGGAGCTGGTCGTAGAGCGGCGTTCCGCGGAACGGCGTGAGGATGCTCAGGAAGGGCACGTCGATGCCGATCTCCTGCAGCCGGTCGGCCATCCGGACCACACCCTCCGGCGACTGCCCGTCGAAGCCGGAGATGAGCCCGGCCATGACGCAGATGCCGCGATCGTGCAGGCGCGCGACGGCCTCGCGGTAGGTGCCGACACGGTTCTGTCGCTTGTCGACGGAGACCAGCTCCTCGGCCTCGAAGCTCTCGATCCCGAAGAAGATGCCGATGCAGCCGCTCTTCTCCATGCGGTCCAGCAGGTCCTTGTCCTTGACGATGTCCAGCGAGGCCTGTGTCAGCCACCAGCGGCCGCTGCCGCGCATGGCGTCGAGGAGCTGCTTGGCCCAGCGCCGGTTGACGAGGAGGTTGTCGTCCCAGAACCAGGCCACCTTCTCCTGCCACCAGCGCGGGAAGTGCGTCTGCTCGATGTCGCGCACCACCTCGTCGACGGGGCGCATGCGGAAGCCGGGGTTGAGGTCCGGAACGGTGCAGAACGAACAGGTGAAGGGACAGCCGCGGGTGGCCTGAAGCACACGCGGGACGAGGAAGCGATCCTCGAGCAGGTCGTAGCGCGGCGTCGGCAGGCCCTCGAGGCCGCGCGCCTGGCCGCGGTAGACGCGCTTCAGTGCCCCGCGCTCGGCGTCGCGCAGCACCTCGGGCCACACGCTCTCCGCCTCGCCGACCACCACCGCGTCGACGTGCTCGAGCGCCTCGTCGACCCAGTACGACACGTGCGGCCCACCGGCGACCACCGGCACGCCGAGGGCTCGGAACGCGTCCGCGGTCTGGTAGGCACGCCGCGCGAAGCCGGAGAAGAACGACAGGGCCACCAGGTCGGCGCCGGCGTCGATGGGCACCGGGCGCACCTGCTCGTGCACCACCTCCACCGCGTGCTCGGGCGGCGTGAGCGCGGCCAGGTGGATGCCGGTGACCGGGGGCACGAAGTGGAACCTGTGCTCGTGCCGGTAGCGGGGGACGTAGCTGACGACGATGCGGACGCGCATGTTGGACCTCCTCCCCTTGGTACGCGGCGCGAGCGCTGGCCACGAGAAGGCGGCGTGGAGGATGTGCGGAGAGACGCAGCAGCGGCCGGGGAGAGGCGCGAAACGTGGGCTACCAGCGCTTGCCGACGCCGAAGCTCGGGTCGCCAGGTTGGGAACCCCAGGAGCACGAGATGCGCACAGACGCACACGTCGTGATCCTGCTCGCGCCCCGTCGCAACCGAGACCGCCGCCAAGCGTCCCACCCGCCAGGCGTCCCCAACCGCCATCCGCGGGGTCTCAGGGGGCGAATCCCCCTGCTGTTCCGAGGTTCAGACCAGCAGCTCGGGGATGATCTCGCTGGTCAGGCCCTCGGCGCTGCCGAAGGAGGTGTCGTCGGCCCCGAAAGCCTTGAGCAGCGTGAAGGGCACCTTGCTGGCGTTGTCGCCGGCCCCGCGGTGGTGGACGTTGCCCTTGAGCTTGCCGGCGCCCTTGCCCAGCACCAGCAGAGGATAGTCATCCATGCGGTGCTCCCACGGCAGCGAGACGCACGACGTCACGTAGATGGCCGTGTTGTCGAGCAGGTTCTTGCCCGGGCCATCGGGCGTCTTCTTGAGGCGTTCGAGCAGGTCGGCGACGCAGGTCATGGCGTAGGCCACGCCGTTGTTGAAGCCCTCCTCGGCGGCGGCGGTGCCGGCGGGGCTGAGGCGGTGGCCGTAGTCCTCGTGGAAGGTGACGTTGCCCAGGCCAGCCTCCTCGTAGGCGCCGTGACAGGCCGCGCAGCTGAAGACATGCGAGGCGACGTTGGTCAGCTCGCAGGAGAAGGCGAAGGCGATGAGGTCGGCGAAGGCCTGGCAGCGCCCGCGGGTGATCTTGCCGTCCGGGCCTCGGTCCGGATAGACGACGTCCGGGTCCACCGGCTCCCCGCAGGACACCGGGTTCAACGCCTGGTCGATCTGCTTCTCGAGCTGCGCCACGCCCTCCAGGTGCTGGTCGAGGCGGATCTTGTCCTCCTTGCCCAGGCGGGCCTCGAGCGCCTTGGCGTCCTCGCGGATGGCATCGAGCAGGCGGCGGCGGCGGAAGAGCGAGGGGTCCGGCTCCTGGGTGGTGTCCGAGAACTGGAGGAGCTGCTGGAAGAGCGCGACCGGGTTGTACTCCGGCGGGTTCGGCGCGTTCGGCCCATTGAAGGAGATATTGAAGTCCAGCGCGCCGGCGCCGGTGACGTTGCAGATGCCGACGTGCACGCCGCCCGGGAAGGCGGTGCCGGCGGAGATCTTCTTGGCGATGAGCTGGTCGACGGTGGGCATGCTCACGTCGCCGCCGTCCACTGCCTGGGCGCCGCTGAGCACCGCCGCTGCCGACGACTTGTGCGCGTAGATGTACGGCACCTTGACGTCGAAGCCGGAGACCACCGACACGTAGTCCTTGTGGTCGGCGAGCGGCATCAGGTTCGGCGACAGGCTCCAGGCGTCGCCGGTCCCGGTGGCCGCCGGCACCCACTTCGCCGGGTCGACGCCGTTGCCGAAGAACCAGGTCAGGAAGCGCGCCGAAAGCGCCGTGCCGTCGGCGTACGCCGCGCCGTTGCCATCGAGCATGCCGACCAGGCGCGGCAGCGGGAGCGCGACCGCCACGCCGCCGGCGAGGAGGCCGCGCAGCACGGTGCGGCGAGGGATGACGGTGGATCGACCGGCGTTCCGGTAGCTCGTGGATCGCTTGCCGGTGCTCATCGTCATTCCCCCGCCGCGGCCACGCTGGCCAGCGGCTGCGCGTAGCGGAAGTCGTCGCTCTGCACCAGGCCGAGGAGCAGCGCGTCGAATCGGTTGTTGGCGGCGTCGAGCTCGGCCCCGAGCGCCTCGAGCAGCGGGTCCTCGAGGGCCACCGGCGCGCGGCCGGCGGCGAAGGTGTAGACCTTGCGCACCAGGCAGCTGGCCGCCTGCGGGTGCTCGCGCAGCGCCGTGGCCAGCTCGCGCCCGTCGGCGAAGGCGACGCCGTCGAGCTCGCCGGTGGCGTCGATGGGCAGCCCCTGATCCGTCTCGCGGAAGCGGCCCAGGCTGTCGAAGTTCTCCAGCGCCAGGCCGAGCGGGTCCATGATCCCGTGGCACGCGGCGCAGGCCGGATCGGCGCGGTGGGGCTCGAGCTTCTGGCGCAGGGTCATCGGCCCGCTGCCCTCGGGCGGGTTGAGGTTGGTGTCCACCGTGGGGGGCGGTGGCGGCACGGTCTTGCAGAGCATCGCGTCGGCGATGAACTTGCCGCGCTCGGTGGCCGAGGTCCGGCCGGGCAGCGAGTTCATGGCCAGCACCGCGCCGCTGCCCACCAGGCCGCGGCGCATCTCGCCCTCGGGCAGCTCCACCGCGCGCCAGGCGTCCGTCTCCAGCTCGGGCAGGCCATAGATGGCGGCCAGCTCGTTGTTCACGAACGCCTTGCGCCCATCGTAGAGAGAGAGGAAGTCGGCAGGCTCGTCGAACACCGCGTCCTCGATGCGCCGCAGCAGGTCGGTGCGCATCGACTCGGCCAGGCTCGGCGTCCAGGCCGGGAAGAGCTCGGCGTCCTTGAATGTCTGCTTCATGCGCCAGAGCTCGTAGAGCTCGACGGCGAAGGTCTCCACCCCCTGGCGGGCGCGGCCGTCGGCGAGCATGCGCGCTGCTTGCGCGCTCACGCCGGCGGCGTCATCGAGCTCGCCGGCCTCGGCGGCGTCGAGCAGCTCGTCGTCGGGCACGCTGTTCCAGAGCGTGAAGGACAGGCGCGAGGCCAGCTCCCAGACGCTGTACTTCAAGCGCCCGCTCTCGTCTTCGGCGGGCGCTCCCAGCTCGACGCGATAGAGGAAATACGGGGACTGGAGCATGGCCCAGGCCGCGTGGCGGACGCCTTGCACCACGTCGCCGGTGTCCTCGGTCATCTCCGCGGTGAGCACCCGGTAGCGCGTCAGCTCTGCGTCGGTGAGCGGCCGGCGCCAGGCGCGACGGCCGAAGCGCGAGAGCGCCTTGTCGATGCAGGCCGCGTCGTCCGCGCCGACAGGAACACAGGCCAGCACCTCGGCGGCGCGGGTGGCGTCGGCGAAGGCCTCCGCCGTGGCCACGTCGAGCACCTGCTCGTACTTGGTGACACCCGCCGGCGACAGCGCGACCTGCGAGGCGCCGACCGCGAAGAAGCCCTCCTGGATGCTGTCCGCCTCGACCTCGCCCAGGGTGACGGGCCCGAGCAGGTCGATGACGCTGTGCGCGAACTCGCTGCGCGTCAGGCGGCGGAGCGTCGGCTCCTTCCAGCCCTGCGTCTCCGGTGGCTGCTCGACCGGCGGCCCTCCCGCGGGCCCGTGCGGGTCACCGATGTCGCCGATGCAGGCGGCGAGCGCCACCGAGCCGAGCAGCGGCCACCAGGTGGTGGCGCGGATGCCGGCGCGCTCGGACCTGGCGCGGCGCGTTCGGAAGCGGGTCATGCCTCTCCTCTCGAGCAAGAGCGGACGGGTCATTCGAGGCTACGCCGTGAGGCCGGGAGGTCAACCCGCTCGTTACCCGCCACAACCAGCGCGCGCGGGGATACGCTGTCCCCGTGAAATTCCATTGCCACGCCGCGCTGCTGGCCGGCCTCGCCTCCTTCGCGCTCGCCGGCTGCACCGACGACGACGTGCCCGTGCCGTGCGGCGGCGCGGCCTGCGGCAGCGGAGGTTTCGACGGGCTCTCCGCGGAGGTCCGCGTCCTGCGCGACTCGAGCGGCGTGGTGCACATCTACGGCAAGGCGGACGCCGACGTCATGTACGGCGCCGGCTACGCGCAGGCGGTGGACCGCCTCTTCGAGATGGACGTCACCCGCCGGCGCGCGCTCGGCCGGCGCGCCGAGCTCTTCGGTGAAGGCTCGGCCTCCGAGGACGTGTTGATCCGGACCGTCGATATCCCGCGCTGGGGCCGGGAGAACGAGGCGCTCACCCGCCAGGTGCGCCCCGACGTGCACACGCTGATGGCCGCCTGGACGGCGGGCGTGAACGCGCGCATCGACGAGGTGCTCTCCGGCGCGGCGCCCCTGCCCTACGGCTTCGGTCCCGGCGAGCTCGACTACCTCCCCGAGCGCTGGGCAGGCTCCGACCCCTACGCCATCGGCAAGCTCATCCTCTTCAGCAACGCCGAGACCATCCAGTACGAGATCCTGGCCACCATCCTGCGCGACTACTTCCCCGCGGTCCTGGCGTTGCCGACCTACGCGCCGCTGACCGATGCCTTCGTCATGCCCCCGGACGAGCGCCCCTCGGTCGGCGCCCAGCCGCTCTCCGGGACCTGGAACGGAAAGGGCCCCAAGCCGCAGGCGAAGCGTGCGCTGCCACCCGACGCCGCCGAGCGCCTGGCGCGCTTCGCCACGCAGCTGCGCGGCCAGCGTCCCGGCGGCAGCAACAACTGGGCGATCGACGGGCGCCACACCGACAGCGGCAAGCCGATCATCAGCGGCGACCCGCACCAGCAGCTGCAGCGCCCCTCGCTGATGTGGGCACACCACATGAACAGCGAGAGCGGCGGTGGCACCATCGACGTCGCCGGCTTCGGCTTCGTCGGCGGCCCGGGCGTGCAGCTCGGCCACAACCAGGCCCTGGCCTGGACGGCGACCACGACCTATCCCGACACCACCGACCTCTGGGAGGTGTCCATCGAGGCCGGCGTGGCGCAGGTCGGCGGCCAGCAGGTGGCCGCGGTGAAGCGCACCGAGCAGATCGTGGTGCGCGACGAGGGCACGCGCCAGCTGGAGGTCGTCGAGGTCCCCGGCTACGGCGTCATCCTCCCCGACGACCTGGCGCCCCTCCCCCTGGTGCAGCCCGGCAACAGCCTGATGCTGCGCTGGACGGGCATGGCCCCCACCCACGACGCCATCGCCTTCGCCGACATGTCCCGCGCCCAGGACCTGGACGCCTTCGACAGCGGCGTCGACGAGATGGAGATCGGCAACTTCAACTTCGTGGCCGCCACCGCCGAGGGCATCACCTACCGCTCGAGCCCGCTGGTGCCCGACCGCGGCGTCCCCGACGCCGCCACCATGCCCTTCGCCATGCTCGACGGCAGCGACCCGGCGACGCTCTGGGACGGCACCTTCCTCCGCCCGGAGCAGATGCCGCACAGCCGCGGCGGTGCGCGCGGCTGGCTGGCCTCGGCCAACAACGATCCCTTCGGCTTCACCGCCGACGGCAGCCTGGTCGGCGACCCGTACTACTTCGGCGTCTTCTTCGACCCCGGCACGCGCGCGGCGCGCATCGAGGAGCGCATCGGCGCCCTGGTCGAGCGCGGCGGGGTGACCCTCGCCGACGCCCAGGCGCTGCAGCTCGACACCCACTCCATCCTCGCCGATCTCTTCGTGCCCCAGGTGCTGGACGCCTGGGCCGCGGCGCAGACCGACCCGGCGCTGGCGACCTACAAGGAGCGCGCCGACCTGGCCGAGCTGGTGAGCGTGCTCGAGGCCTGGGACCACCGCATGACGCGCGACTCGCGGGCGGCGCTGGTGCACGAGGCGCTGCTGTGGTTCGCGGCGCGAGGCGCCATCGCCGACGACTTCGGCCCCACCTTCGGTCCCATCGCCGACGCCAGCCCGACCTACGCGCTGAAGTTCGCCGTGCTCACGCTCACCGGCGCCTACGCCGCCGCCAGCCGGTTCCTCCAGGAGGGCAAGGCGGCGGTCATCCTCGCCGCGCTCGACGAGACGGCGGCCTTCCTCGCCGAGCGCTTCGGCTCCGCCGTCGCCGAGGGCTCGACCTGGGAGAGCTTCCACGGCACGCGCTTCCACGGTCTGTGGGGCGAGCGGCTCGACGGGGGGCTGGTGCGCACCGACGGCTCGGAGGGGACGGTCAACGTCTCCGAGGCGGGCTGCTTCCAGGGCGACGCGGTGGTGGAGACGCACGCCTCCAGCGGCGGGGCCATCTACCGCATGAGCACCGGATTCGCCGAAGACGGCGTGCCCACCGCCACCTTCAACTACCCGCCGGGCAACTCGGGCGACCCGGACAGCCCGCACTTCGCCGATACGCTCGATGACTGGGTGGCAGGCAACTACGCCCCCCTGCTCTTCCGCACCGCCGAGGTCGAGGCCGACGCCACCCTGGAGCGCACCCTGGAGCGCTGAGAACCAAGCGGCCGCGCGCTCAGACGATGGAGAAGGTGTAGACGGACTCGTCGTCGCCCTTGGAGAAGGCCTTGTCGGCGCTCATCTCCACCGTCTTGCCGCTGACCATCTCCAGGCCGCGCTTGAAGTAGCCCATCACCGCGTACTCGAAGTAGACGGGCCGGTAGGGCGCATCGATGCCGACGATGCACAGCCGCACCTCGGTCGGGCTGCGCATCTCGCTGCGTGCCTCGCCGTGGTCGAAGTAGTTGCGGTAGATGGCCGGCGCCGAGGCCGCGAGCTCGGCCACGCCGCGATCGGTGACCAGGCGGCGATAGGGGCCGTCGGGCCCGAGCGCCCACACGGCGCTCGCCTCCCCGAAGCGGAAGTAGCTCTGCTCGTCGCCGCGGAACGGGTCGCGGACGATGATCTCGTTGAAGCGAAGGAACGCCTCGATGGGGATCTTCGAGGTGGCCAGGATGGCCGTGGCGAAGCTCGGGTCGCGCCCGCACGCCTCTCGAATGACCGCCGCGAAGCGCTGGGCACCGAACTCGCGCTCGATCATGGTCTTGCGGGCCAGGAAGGCGGTGCCCTTCACGTCCATGCTGCGTCCCAGGAAGGCGCCGTTCATCCATCGCGCCCCAGCGTAGCGCATGCGGCGCCCGCTCGAATGCCGGCGGCGGGTGCGGATCTCGAACCGCACCCGCCGCCGACAAAGCGTTTCAAAGCAGCGCCGACGCCGCCTGGGGTGGCAGCGCGTTGCAGACGGTCAGGTTGTCAATCGGCGCGCTGTTGTCCACGCAGACGCACCTGCAGGTCGGCGATCTCGTCCAGGTTGCCGATGGCGAACGCGGTCACCACGGCGTCGGCGGGTAGCCCGACGTCCTCGAGCACCAGCGCGTCGACGGTGGTGCCCGTGGCGCGCGCGTTCACCGTGGCGCCCGCGAGGGGGTCGCTGATCAGGTATCCATGCCAGCCACGGGACCGACGGTGCCGTAGGCGACATTGGTGAAGATGGGAACGAACTCCCGCCGCTGTTCAAGTCCACATCGACGTTCGGCGTGCCGGGCGAGGCGTGGATGAAGCGCAGTTGCTTGCCGGCGCCGACGGTGTTGTCGTCGCCGTAGGCCCTGAGCGCGAAGGCATCGTCGTCACCCTCGGGGGTGAGCATGCCCGTCGCGGCCAGCGTGTAGTCGGTGTCGGCCTCGACCACGATGCCTGGCACATCCGGCAGCCCGCCGAGCGCGGTGTCGCAATCGGCAGAGGCCGGCGCCACCAGCCGCACGCTGTAGGTGGCCGCCGGCAGCTCGAGATATCCAGTGACCTCGGTGTACTGCAGCCCGTCGTCGTCGGCGAGCAGCTTGGCCATCACCGGGCCGACCCAGCTACCGCCGGCATCGGGCGAGACGCAGAAGTCGACCGGCGGCGCGTCGGGCGACAGGTGCGCCACGCGGGCCGCGCCGGTCGCAGCGCCGCCGCTGCCGCCGCTACCACCGCCACCGACGTCGTTGCCGCCGGTCGACGAGGTATTGCCGCCGGTGCCGCCTGCGCCACCGCTACTCGCGGCGCCTGTGCCGCTGCTCGAGGAGCTCGGCGATGCGCTGTCGCCCGTCTCGTCGTCACTGCAGGCCGCGAGAATGGAAAGGGGAACGAAGAGCCAGATAAGCCGCGTACGCATGATGGACCTCCATGAAGATCGGAATCGATCGAAAGGAACGTTGTGCAAGCGGCACGGCGAGAGGTCGCCATCATCCGCTCGCGTCGTTCCGATACGGTCTTCGACCAGGAGGTGGCCGCTGGACGCACGAGACGTCGATTTTTCGCGGCAACGTTGTGCAGTTGCCGTCCAGCGTT
>JBBJMR010000138.1:0-22398 GCA_037720395.1 Polyangiaceae bacterium | reverse complement strand
GGGATGATCTGGTCGACGCCCTTGCACACCGAGTACGCGTACTGGAAGAGACCGCCGCAGTTGGCGCAGCTGCCCATGGAGATGACGTAGCGCGGCTCGGCCATCTGGTCGAAGAGGCGCTTCACGCGCAGCGCCATCTTGTAGGTCAACGTGCCGGCGATGATGAACAGGTCGCTCGAGCGCGGGCTGGGGCGCGGCGCGGACCCGAAGCGCTCGAGGTCGGCGCGCGGGCCGCCGGTCTGCATGAGCTCGATGGCGCAGCAGGCCAGGCCGAAGAGCATGTACCAGACGCTGTTGGAGCGGCCCCAGTTGAGGAGCCAGTTGACGACCTTGTCGACGTTGGTGCTGATCACCGTGCCGCCATCGTCGGCGTAGCGTCCGTCGAACGCCTTGGGAGGCGCCATCAAGTTCAGGTTGGAAGACATCACTCACCTCCCGGGGCCAGAAGCTCTCGCGCCGCGGCTGGCAGCGGCCCGGGCGCGGGCAGGTCGGCGCCGCGTGTTCGGCCTCCGGTGCGACTCGTCACGTTGGGGATGCCGCGCGGATCGCCCTTGATGGATCGGATCCACTCCAGGTCGCCCTTGGCCCACACGTAGACCAGGCCGAGCATGAGGATGGACATGAAGATGATGATCTCGACGAGCGCGAAGACCCCGTTGCCCTGATCGACCCAGCGCTTGAACACCGTGGCCACCGGGTAGATGAAGGCGATCTCGACGTCGAAGATGATGTAGATGAGCGCGATGATGTAAAAGCGCGGGTTGAAGTTGAACCACGCGGGCCCGACCGGCGCCTCGCCGCACTCGTAGGTCTCGAGCTTCTCCGCGTACATGTTGTTCGGGCGCAGCAGCTTCCCGAACACCATCGAGCCGAGCACGAAGCCGATGGCGACCACGAAGAAGGCCGCGACGCTGGCGTACGCCATCAACATGTCTGGTGTTTCCTCACGGCTTCCGGGAGCGCTCGACCGGGCTAGCCGCGCCCGGGCGGGCTCGTCCTAACCGGGGCACTTTCGCGTCAAGACACGCCGAGACTCGGGGCGATAGCCCCGAGGGCGTGGCGGGTATCTGTAGGAGAAAATCAGCCTCCCGGCAAGGTCCGCGCCGAGCGTGGCGTGCACCCTGGGGCGCAAAACAGCCGGGCTCTCCTGAAGGAGGCTCTCCGGTTCGCACGGTTGGCGGCAGCGCCCCCGACCGCCGCCTCCAAGGCCCGGCGAGGTCGCCGCCGATGGCATGGCAACGATCCAGCACGGTCGGCCGGTCTCGGCCGAAATCGGCGGCGGCCCAGCAACGGATGCCGGGCTCAGCGCTCCATTGGGTGCCATGAACGACACCAGCCGTCACGCCGACTGCCGAAACCCCGCGCCCTGGCAGGTGCTCGGGACGTCGGCCTGCGATCCCACCCACCGCGCCCGGACGGTGCAGAGCGGCGCCGACGCGCAGGCCACACTGGTCGCGGTTGCCAAGGTGCGCCCCCCGCGTCGACGAAGGGCTCCGCTGCCGCCGCGGTGCGGCTGGGGCTGACGTCGGCGCCCCGTCCCCCGCGCGCGCCCCTGACCGCCGTGGGCGCGCTCACTCGAAGCGGCCGATGTACACGTCCGGCATCGAGGCGTGGTCGAGCGCGCCACCGGCCGCGTAGACGAACCCCTGGTAGAGCGGCGTCTGGTGGGCGTGCGCGCGAGCGGTGGGCAGCGGCGCGAGCTCCTCCCAGGCGCCGAGCATCCCGTCGGCGCCGATGGGCGCGCGCCGCACCGTGGCCACGTTGTGGCTGTCGCCCTCGATGCCGCCGAGCACGTAGAGGGAGCCGGCGTGCACCAGGCTGGCGTGCGTGGTCAGCGCCATCGGCAGCTGCCCGACCACGGCCCAGTTCCCGAGCGCGCCGTCGACGAGGATCGGCGCGCGCAGCACCTCGGTGAAGGTGGTGTAGGTCGCCGAATTGGGATCGCCCTCCAGCCCGCCGGTGACGAAGATCGCGCCGTCGTGGATGACGGCGCTGTGGTGGCTGCGCTTGGCGGGCAGCGGGGTGACGTCGCTCCAGGCCCCGACCACGCTGCCCTCGCCGACGACGGCGTGCTCGACGCGCGGGGTGTTGTCGGTGTTGTCGCCCGTCAGCCCGCCGATGACGTAGAGGTTCGCGGCGTCGGCGACCATCGAATGATGGAAGCGCGTCTCGGCCAGCTTCGGCCCCACCGTCCAGCCCCCGATGGTGCCGTCGGCGGCGAGCACGCCGACGTCGGTCGCCGACGAGAGCGTGGGGTTGCCGCCGCTCGTCAGGCGGTAGCCGCCGCTGACGATGATCGAGGAGCCGACCACGGCAACGCCCGCGCCGGCGGCCACCTGCGGCAGGGTGGACGTCGCCGACCACGGCCCGAGCGAACCGTCGGGCTGGATGGCGGCGGACTCGATCCCGTCGAGCAGGTCGCCGTTGTCGACCACGCCGCCGGCGGCGTAGAGGAAGGGCCCCGACTCGGCCACGGCCACGAAGGTCAGGTGATGGTCGCGCTTGTTCGCCAGCGGCGGCCCATCGGTCCACCCGGTCAGCGTCGCCTCGCACGCGTCCGCGGCAGGGTGCGAGCCGGGTGGGCAGCCGGCCTCTCCGCCCTCGCCGCCGGAGCCGCCAGCGCCGCCGGTCGTGCCGCTCGTCGACGCGCTGCCGCTCGCGCCGGCACCCGCCGGGTCCGCGGAGGAGTCGTCGTCCCCACACCCGGAGGCGGGGACCGCGGCCAGCATGAGCACGACACAACCGAAGGTATGGAAGGAGGCGGATGGCATGGCTCGCGCGCGTGGCAACTCCGGTGCCACGCGCGCCAGCCGGCAACCCCGCGGGATCCCGTGCGACGCGCGGTCGGCCGTCAGCAAGTGCACGGCATCGGATGGCCGCGTTCGCACGGGGAGAAGGGAGCACGCGTTTTGCGCCAGCACGCGTTTTGCGCCAGCCACGCCCAGGCCCGGCTCCGGAAGTCCGCCGGCGCCGGCATCCGCCCCCCCCCGCCCCGCTGCCGCTTCCGCTCGTGCCGTGCGGCCCGATCAGCTCGCAGCCAGCACGTCGAAGCGGTACGGCGTGCGCTGCGCGGAGGGCCGCACGGCGTGAGAGCGCACGAAGCCGAGGAGCGCGGGATAGGGCTCGAGCGGCACCGTGCTCCGGAAGCGGAGGTGGTCCAGGAGGCAATATGCCGTCAGCTCCAGGATGCTGACATCGCGCGGCCAGGGCAGGGCCTCCAGCGCCGCCGGGAGGTTTTCGTTCAGCCAGCGCAGCGCACCCTCCATGCCGGTGCGCCCCTTGGCGAAGTAGACGTTGTCGGCGGGGAGCTTGCCGATGGCGATGCCGAAGACGAGCTGCACCTGCGCGGCCATGGCGTGCCACACCAGCTCCTGGGCGTTGCGCGAGACGTCGTCGCGCATCTCCTCGGGCCAGACGACCCGGCGCGGCGGATCGGCCATCTCCGCCAGCGCGCGGCAGATGTTCTGTGCGCCGAAGACCCGCGAGCCTGCGCGACGCAAGGTGGGCAGCTTGAGAGCGGGGTTACCGGCGTAGATCTCCGCGTCGACCTCGGTCATGTCGGCGATGGGCACGAGCTCGAAGGCCACGCCCACCTCGTGAGCGAACATCTGCGCCACGCGGGTGAAATGCGAGCTGCTGCGACCGATGATCTCCACGGGGCTGGCGTCGCTGGGCACGGCGCGCAGTGTATCTTCAAGCGCGTGCGCGGCACGCGCTTCGCTCGCTGGGACACCTGGCTCTTCTCGCCGCTCTGCCTGGCCCTGGGTGTCTCCGTGCTCTGGCTGGCCACCGTGTAGCGCGCGGTGCCGTCGGCCGGCGATGGCCTGGCGACCGCCGGCGCTTCGAGCCGGGCCCCCGGTCGGCCGCCAGCTCAGCTCCGCGTGGTCGCCGGCGAGGCGCCACGCTGGAAGGCCCAGGGCTGAGCATGGCCGAAGCGCAGCCGGCGCCGCTCCTCCCAGCGCGCCAGGGCAGGCGCCACGGCGGCCACAGCCAGCGCCAGCAGCAACCCGGCGGCGACGTCGACCGCGTAATGCCAGCGCAGGAACAGGGTGGAGACGATGATGTTCGCCGCGAAGAAGGCGGTGACCGCAGCCGGCACACGCCAGCGCGCGTCACCGCGTGCGCGCCCGACGGCGTAGAGGGCGAGCCAGGTGGGACCGGCGGTGTGCAGCGACGGAAAGATGTCCTTCATCGCCCCGCCCGCCTGCACTGCGTGCTGCACCAGGCTCCAGAAGAAGCCGCCCGGCAGCGGCGCCACGAAGCGCGAAGCGAGGTGCGCGTACGGCCCGTAGCCGGGCACCAGCACGTAGCCGAGCTGACCGACGGCGAAGACCAGCAGGGTGCCGATGGCGAACACCGCCGTGTGCCGGCTGGGCCGCTCCAGCCAGACCACCGCCACCATGAACAGGGCGATGAGGGCGAAGTAGCTGAAGTAGAAGAACGAGAAGTACTCGACCGCCGCCGGCGTCGCGAAGCGCTCCAGCCACAGGGCCGGGGTGACGCCGAGCAGCCGCTCGTCGATTCCGAGCAGCGCCGCGTCGAGCGCGTCGCTGCGAACGACGAGGAGCACGTCCCGGAGCATCAGGTATCCGAGCAGCAGCGTGCCGGCCACGGAGACCCGGTAGATCACGGCGCGAACGGCGCTGGGCACCGCGGTGAGCACGCGGCCGACGACCACGCCGCCCCCGAGCAGGAGCAGGGCGACCTCGATGGCTCGGGCCGCCGCCGCCCGACCGGGCTGCGCCCCGGCGAGCTCGACCAGCGCGCGCATGATCACCAGGTACCCGCCGAGCACCGCATCCTGCACGGCGATGGCACCGAGCCAGGACGGCAGCGGCGGCGCGGCGCCGCGCGCCTCGACGGGGGGGACGAATTCCTGCGGCAGCGCCGGCGAACGGACCCTGCCCGGGCATCAGCAACCGGCGCGCCTCGAGCGCGACACAGGAGTGACGAGGTTTCGTCGCCGACGTGGCTACGCAGCGCGCCCGCCGAGCCATGCCGGCGGCCGCGAACGCGCCTTCGCGCTCAGAACACGGTCGAGTTGATGCAGAAGATCGGCTTGTCGGCCGGGAAGAAGTAGCCGACGGCCATGCACATCTCGTCCGTCTCGGCGCTGTTGCCGGTGTTCACCGGCTTGTCGAGATCGTTCTGGTAGTCGCAATGGTAGGTGAGCTGGTTGCCGAACGAGTAGTGCGGAGCGGCGGTCCAATCGACGGCGCCCGGGTGCTCCCAGTCCTCCGACTCGAACACCGTCTTCGAGCCGTCCTGCACCCAGGTCTTGGTGGCGCGGCGGTGAGCGTGCGTCGACAGGGTGAAGAACGACACGTCGCTCGGCACGTTGCAGCTGCCCTCGGCGCTGCCGGCGCCGTGCGGAGGCAGCTCGATCTGGGTGTTGAAGGTGATGTACGCCGCGGCCGGCGTGTAGCTCTCGCCCTTGTCGTAGGTGTCGGCGCGCACGTGCACGCTGGCCTCGATGGGGTCGGCGGTGGTGTTCAGGTAGTGCATCTGCACGAAGAGGTGCTGCTTGGACTTGACGGTCATGCCCACGCCATCGGGCATCACGTTCTGGGCCTCGGGCGACTGCGCCGAGTACGTCCAGATCGGGAAGTTGAGCCCGCCACCGCCGATGGCGTCGCAGTTCTCGGTGATCGTCCCGTCCGCCTCCTGCGCGTCCTCCGTGAAGTAGACGATGAGGTGGTGGCTGCCCGACGTCATCGTCGAGCTCCATCGCTTCACGCCGGCGTCCTCGGCGATGTCGACGGTGGTGAAGTAGCAGTAGGTCTTCTCCTCCCCCGACCCGATGGTGATGGGCGGGGAGTCGATGTCGAAGCCGGCCGTGGCCGGGCCCGCGCCGCTGCCGCTGCCCGAGCCGCTGCCGCCCGGGCCAGCCCCGGGGTCGCCGCTGCCGGTGCCCGGTCCGCTCCCATCGGGATCCGCAGCGCCGTCGTCGCTGCCGCAACCGGCGAGCGCGAGCGCGACACACGACAGCGAGACACACGCGACGCGCACGAGATCCATGGGGGCCTCCGAGGTTCTTGGTATCAATACCAAGAACTCCCCCGAGGTCAACGCGCGTCTTGCGGCCGAGCGAGCAAGGGAATGAGGGCGGCGGCGCGCGCCGCGAGCTCGGCGTGCTGCTTGTTGCCCTGGGCCCCGCCTGCGAGCAGGTGCTGGATGCCGAGCCCCCAGAACAGGGCGAGCACCAGATCGACGTCGGCGTCCGGCTCGTCGCGCCCGAGCACCCAGGCCAGGAAGCGGCGCAGGTCGGCGACGCCTTCGAGCATCTCCTTGTGCAGGGCGGGCTCCGACTCCGACTCGAGCATCAGCCCGACCAGGGCGCGCGTGCGCGCCAGGTCCTCGCCGAGGCCGCGCACCACGGCCAGCACCCGCTCCTCCCGCGACAGCCCCTGCGGCCGGCCCGGCCCGAACCAGCGCGCCGCCTCACGCGCGGTGTCCTCGCGGAAGCGGCGCGCCACCGCCACCAGCAGGTCGGCCTTCTTGGGGAAGTAGTAGGTGAGGTGGCCCTGCGGCACGCCCGCGGCGCGCGCCACGCGCGTCTGCACCAGCGCACGCACGCCGCGCTCGTGGAGGATCCCGAGCGCGGCGCTCACGATCTGCTCCCGGACGTCGCTGGCAGGTCGGCCCACGGCGGCGGCGAGGCTAGTCGATGGGACGGCGGGGTGTGCTTGACGAAGGCCCCGCCGGCCTGTACTGAACGCATGTACAGATGAGCAAGCCCCTGCCCTCCGCCGCCGCCAAGCTCCCCGAGCTCCTCGACGCCATGCCCGCCGACGCGCGCGGGCCCGTCGCCCTCTTCGCCGCCCACCTGGCGGACGTTCGCTTCCCGGACGTCGACGTCGACACCGTCGCGGCGCTGATCGGCGACCTCCGCGCGCGGAGCGAGGCCGCCGCGCGCGCCCGCGCCGGGCTCGACGAGGCCACCGCTGCCGAGGCCGCCGCACGCGCCGCGCTCGGCGAGACGCTGTCGCGCGGGGTGGCCTACGCGCGCATCTTCGCCGCCGCGCACCCGGAGCGCGCCGGCCTGGCCACCGCGCTGGCAGAGCTCGGTGTCGCCCCGGGCACGCCGTCGGTGGCCTCGAGCATGGACGCTCCTCGCAGGCGGCGCGGCCGGCCGCCGAAGCAGCGCGCCGGCGCCGCGGTGAGCGAGCTGCTGGTGACCCACCCAGTGCCCGCGCCCGCGCCCGCTGCAGCGCACGCGATCGACGCCGATGCGCCGGAGTCGGCGCGGTACGCCACCGCCGCCAGCGCCTGAGCTCGATTCGGAGGCGCTCGTTCCGGGCGCGGCCCCATCGCGCTAGCCTCCGGCGGCGATGCCGGTCTCCGCGCTCTTCGTGTTCGCGCTGCTCTCCGGCGTGACCGAGGCGCTGCCGGTGTCGCGCTCCGGGCATGGGGCCATCGCGGCGCTCTGGCTCGGCGCACCGGTGCCACCCCCGGTGCAAGCCGCGGTGCATGGCGGCATCCTGGTGGCCCTGGTGCTGCTGGTGCAGTCCCGCTTGCGGTCGTCGCTCGGCGATGCCGCGCGCGGCGTGGCGCGGCCCGGCCTCTTCGAGAGCCTGCCCACCGCGCGCGACGGCGCGGCCATCACCCTCGCGGCCGCCGTCTCCTTCGGGCTCTCGCTGGCGCTGCGTCCGATCACCGCCGCATGGGCGACCGCCCCCGAGGCGGTGGGCGCGGGGCTGTCGATATCCGCCGTCGCGCTGGCCAGCACCGCCTTCGCCCCGCGCGGACGCGTCGAGACCGCGCCGATGACCGTGGCCGTGCTGGCGGGCATCGCCCACGCGCTCGCCTCGGCGCCCGGCGCCTCGCGCGTGGGCGCCGCCTTGACGGTGCTGCTCTGGCTCGGTGTGCGCCCGAGCCGTGCCGTGGAGATGGCCTTCGCCATGACCTTGCCCGCGCTGGCCGACGGCTTCGTGCGCGCGCTGGCCGGCCTGCGCGACCTCGAGCTCGGCGTGATCGTCGCGGCCATGCTGCTTTCCTTCATCGGCACGCGTGTGGGCGCAGGGCTCCTGCAGCTGCTGGTCGAACGGCGTCGGCTGCCGGCCCTGGCCCTGTGGCTGCTGCCGCTCTCGCTGGCCATCGTGGCCTACGCGCACGCGCTGCCCACCTGAGCGTCGACAGGTGCCCGCGCGCGTCGAGCCGCGCTACCGTGGCGGCGCCGCACCCCGGGGGGGCCGCGAGCCGCCGGCCCGCGCGCGGCCACGGAGATCCGATGACCTCGCCCACCGCTCCCTCGTCGCCGCGTACGGTTGCGTTGCTGCTCGCCGGCGGCGCCGGCACCCGATTCTGGCCAGCATCGCGGTCGCTGCGACCGAAGCAGCTGCTGCCCCTGGCCGGCGACGAGCCGCTGCTCGCCTCCACCGCACGCCGCATCCTGCCGCTGCTCGGAGGCTGGCGCGACGTGCTGGTGGCCACCGGCGCGCACCTGGTCGATGCCACCCACGCCGTGCTCCCGGAGATCGACGCGCAGCAGATGCTCGTCGAGCCCGTGCCGCGCAACACCGCGCCGGCCATCGCCTGGGCCGCGGCGCGCGTGGCGCGCCAGGACCCCGACGCGGTGCTGAGGGTGCTGCCCAGCGACCACCACATCGCCGACGAGGAGGAGTTCCGCCGCACGCTGCGCGCCGCGGTGGCCTCGGCAGCCTCCGGGGTGGTGACCACCGTGGGCATCCGACCCACCCGCGCCGAGACGGGCTATGGCTACATCGAGCTCGCCGAGGGCGCGGCGATGACGCCAGGCACCGCGGTGCGCGCGCGCGGCTTCGTGGAGAAGCCCGACCTGGCCCGGGCACAGCAGTTCCTCGCCGGTGGGCGGCACCTCTGGAACGCGGGCATGTTCTTCTTCCGCGCTCGCGATCTGCTGGCCGCGGTGCGCGCGCACCTGCCGGCCGTGGCCGAGGCGCTGCTCCGCTTCGACGCCGCCGCCGCCGCCGGTGACGAGCCGCGCGTCGTCTCCGCGCTCTTCCCCGGCATGCCCGCGGTGAGCATCGATCACGGGGTCATGGAGCACATCGCCGAGCTGGCGGTGGTGCCCGGAGACTTCGGCTGGAGCGATGTCGGAGGCTGGCAGAGCGCGTGGGAGCTGGCCGCCCACGACACCGACGGCAACTCGGCGCCGCCGGGCACGGTGCTCATCGACGCGCGCGACAACCACGTCGTCGATCTGCGCGAGGGCAGCACCGCACGGGTGGTGGCGCTGTGCGGCGTCGATGGCCTGGTGGTGGTGCAGACCGAGGACGCGCTGCTGGTGACCACGCGCGCCCGCGCCCAGGAGGTGCGCGACGTCGTCGACCGCCTGAAGAACGGCGGGCGCAGTGGGCTGACATAGCCCGCGGCGTCGCGGCGAGACGCCCACACGGTTGGCGGCGATCCGCTACCCTGCCGCCAATGCAGCCTCCGCACGGGTATGGCGGCCCTCCGGGGCCGGGTGGGTACGGGCCGCCACCAGGCGGTGGTGGGTACGGCGGTCCTCCGGGAGGATACGGCGGCCCGCCGGGGTACGGTGGCCCGCCGCCGGGTGGCTTCGGGGGCCCACCTCCGGGGTACGGCCCGCCGCCAGGTGCGTACGGGCCGCCGCCGGGTCCGCCCCCGAGGAAGGGAATGAGCGGCGCGGCCATCGCCCTGATCGTGCTGGCCGTGGTCGCCGTCGTGGGCTTCGGCGGGTGCTTGCTGTGCGTGGGGGGCGCCGCCTTCATCGGCAGCCAGCACGAGGCCACCGTCAACTGCGAGCGCGCCACCTTCGGCAGCGTGACGTGCACGGTGATCCACACCAAGGGCGGCGGCGCCGCCGAGGTGTGCTGGGACATGAAGCTGGTCTGCAATGCGGGCATCCTCAGCCAGGCGCGCGCCTGTCAGACCGTGGTCGAGAAGGGATTCACCACGAAGTTCGTGCCCTCCTCGAGCTTCCCCAACAGCAGCCTCTGCGGCCCCTTCGCCACGATGAGCGTCGAGAACGTCTCCGCCAAGAGTCCGTAGCGCCACGCCGCCGGCCGCGCGGCGGAGCGCCCGCCGCGCGCTCGGCGCCGGCGGCGCGTCGTTACATCCCGAGGTGCACGCCGCAGCGGTAGAACGTGCTCGTCACGTTCGCCTCCTGCGACTCCGCCGAGACGCGGAGGAGGAGCGAACGTGCCCCGCCGGGGATGGCCACGTCGGGCAGCTGAGCGTCCTCGTCCGGCCCCTCGGTGTGGGTGGCGCCCGGGAGCGCCACGCCCTCGGCGTCGAGGAGCTGGAAGGTCAGCTCGCGCAACCCCGAGCCGCGCCGCTGGGCGCTGCACGCCACGCTGACCCTGGTCAGGTCGGGCGCCGGCGCCGCCTCGATGGAGAAGTGATCGACGTCCACGCCGGCGACGGTGATGTCGCCGTCGATGAAGAAGCTGAACGTCCCGTCGCCGTTGTCGGACAGCGAGAGCGGCTCCGCTCCCGACCACTCGCCGTTGGACGCGTCGGAGCTCTCCACCGGGTTGGACCCGGCGCCATAGTGACGCGCGACGTAGAAGTCGTTGGCGCCGCTGGCCTCGCCCTGGTGCTCGACCCACAGCTGGAAGGCGCGGCCGAGATCCACCGGGACCTGCAGGCGCTGGCCCAGCGCGGCGTCGACTTCCGCAAAACGCACCGTCGGATCGAGGGGGTCGACCAGGTACATGCGCCCCGGCGAAGTGGTCGAGCCATTGCCGCTCGGGCCCCAGGCCATGGGCCAGAAATGGGCCACCGGTCGGCCCTCGGTGACGGGCGTGTCGGTGGGCAGCGAGAAGGCGTAGACGTCGATGTCCGTGGCGCTGGCGAAGTCGCCGATGATGTCCGAGTAGTAGTAGGTCCCGGCGTCGCCCTTGGCGTACTCGATCTCGTCGGCGGTGGCGGCCTCGTCGTTGGGCTCCGTCTCGCCGACGATGGACTCGAAGCGCGCCGGGTCCACGGTGATCGCCAACAGCTCGTAGGCCGTCAGCTCCTTGGCCTCCGGCGCCGCGCACTGCGCCTCGGGGTCCTCCGCCCACTGCCAGCACTCCGCGACCCGCAGCACGTAGGTGCCGGTGGCCGGGACCACGAAGTACATCTCCGGGTCGGCGCTGTACCGTGGCACGGGGGTGTCGTTCTCGGCGACCTGCACCTCGGCGGCGTCGTAGACGGTGAGCACCAGGTCGAGGTGCTTGGCGTCGAAGCCGGCGCCATCGAGGTCCTGTGCGTCGAGGTTGAAGTAGACGATCGACCCCGCGTCCGCTGCGAAGGAGTAGTAGTCCACGTCGCCGGTCGGGGAGATCTCCGCGGCATGCGAGCCGTCGAGGGCGATGGGCTCGGCGGTCGCGAAGGTGTCGTTGCCGTCGCTCGGCGCCGCCCCGCTACCGCTGCTCGGCCCCACGCTCGAGGCCTGCTGGGAGGGATCGCCGGACCCCGACGTCCCGGCCGCACCGCTGCCCGCGCTGCCCGAGCCCCCGTCCTCGGAGTCGGCCGAGCACCCATGGAGCGCGACCACGAGCACCGCCGTGAGACCGCCAACATACTGCCAGCGCAAGCAAGACCTCCTCGACGCGGCCGAGGCCGCAGTCCGACATCCTACCGCGAGCGCGGGCCTGCAGGCCACGTCGTCGCCCGACAAAGCCGGAGGACACGGGCCTCCGCGCGTACGCGCGCCTTGCCGCCAGGCGAGCCGGGAGGCGCGCCACCCGGCGCGCGTCACGGCCTGGTCGACGGCTTGGCCGAAGGGGTGCCGGTAGGCGCGGCGGGTGCGCCGGTCGCGCCAGGCGCGCCACCGAGCGGCATTCCGTGGCCCGGCCCGAGCACGAGCTTCATCTTGGCCACCGGATCGAAGCCCTCGACGTGCGGCGGATGGTGGCAAGCGCTGGCGCAGGCCTGCGGGTCCGGCTGCTTGATGATGTCCTTGGCGAGCTGGGACGCGGCGTGGAGCGAGCCCGGTCCGTGGCACTCCTCGCATCCCACGTTCTTCAGGCTCTCCACGAAGGTCACCGTCGAGCCGCCCGGCTTGCCGTAGCCGGTCACGTGGCAGCCCACGCAGTCCAGGTTGAACTCCTTGAGCTCCTTCTCGAGCGTCGCGTACGCATGCGCGTGCGTCGTGCCGTCCCAGACCTTCTTGGCGTCCTCGTGGCAGGTGGCGCACTCCTCGTTGCCCACGTAGCCAGCCTTGCCCTTGTCGGGGGGCGGTGGCTTGCGGTCGGCGAAGGCGGTCTTGTTGTGGTCGTTGACCCGCTTGTAATAGGCGAGCATCGCCTTGGCCACGCCGTCGTCGACGCCGAGCTCGGCGCGGACCTCGACCATGGAGTAGCGGAAGTAGCTGCCCGGGGGCGCCGGCTGCGGCTTCTCCAGCGCCGCCTTGTCGGCGCGCATCCTGGCCAGGTCGGCCTTGCGCGCGGCCACGTCCTCGGCCTTGACGTTCTTGTCGTTCTCCCAGCCGTTGATGCGCGCTTCGAGATCGCGGATGCGCTTGGAGAGCGCCACCAGCTCCTCGCCGCGCGCCACCCCGCCCGCGTCGGCGAAGCTGATCTGCCCGTCGGCGGGTGAGCCTGGGGACACGAAGAGGTCGACTACCCCCACCGTCTGCAGGTGGTTTGCGGTCTCCACCACCAGCGTCTTGCCCACGACCTCCGGCGACTTGGGCGCATCGTTGATGTCCCCGGCCTCGTGCGGCTTGCCGACCAGGAGCAGGGACAGGTCGCCCACCTCGTCGGCGATGCGCAACGCCTCGCCGCGCGGCAAGGCCGCCACGCCGACGATGACCTGCGCGCCCTTCTGCTTGGCCTCGGCCACGCCGGCGCGCATGGCGTCGAGCGACGGCCGGGCCGTCACCCCGGCGGGCAGGCCGCCGGCGCGGTTCCTGGGGTCGCTGACGCCGACGATGCCGACCTTCACGCCGGCCACCTCGCGCACCGTGGCCTTGGCGCCCTGGTTGGCCAGCGGCGCACCGTCGAGGTTGGTGGCGAAGAGCTGCGCGCCGGCCGTCGCCGCTGCCTTGCCGAGCGCCTCGGCCCCCGCGGCCCAGTCGTTGTATCCAGGCGCCCAGCCCGCGAGGCCGATCTCCTTGAGCGCGGCCGCCAGCGCGTCGCCCTTCCAGGCCGTCTGCGTGGCGCGGTCCCCGTCGAGAACCGGGTCCATGAAGAGGAGCGGGCCGGCGCCGATGACCAGCGCGCCCCTGGCCACACCGCGGTCACGCGCCACCAGGGCCGCCAGGTGATCGACGCCGCCGAGCTGGTCCTTGGTGCAGCCGCAGGGCTCCATGGCCCCGGCCAGCGTGCTCACCAGGAAGAGGCGGATGGTGGGCTGCGCCCCGCTGGCGTCGCCGCTGTTGGCGTCGGGAACGGCGGTGCCGCAGCCCTGGCACGCGGCCACGCCGCCACCGAGGAGCAGAGACAGGAGCAAGGCGCACGGCCAGCTGGCCCGAAGCATCGGCGCTTCTTTATCACACACCGCCGCCGAGGCACGGCGACGCCCGCCTGGCAGGAGCGCCTCGGATGAACGGCGCGGGAATGTCCACGCCGAGGTCGCTTCGCATCGCGCGACGGGTCCAGTCGGCGACAGCAGCACGAGGTGTGGGGGGCCCCGCGGAACTTGCTTCCGCGGGGGGAGAGGGCCGCGGGCCCTCTCCCGGGACTCAGAGCGCGCCGCTGGGCGCGAACGGCAGGATGGACTTCAGGTCCTTGTCGTTGAAGCGCAGCTGCAGGCCGACGAAGTAGTCGCGCCGGTCGGGGTTCAGGATGTCGTCGACGCCGCCGAGGAGCCACAGCTTGCGGATGAACTCGTAGGCGAAGGCCACGCGCCAGCGCGGCGACAGCTCCTCGCCGAAGCCGAAGAGGTCCTGCTGCAGCTCGAAGCGATCGTCGAGCAGGTGCACGTCGAGCCCCAGGCCGCCGGTCGACTCCTTGATCCCGAAGCGCCCGGTGAAGGGACCCATGCGCTTGGCGAACTGGAAGGAGAAGCGGAAGTCGTTGCTGACGGTGGTGCGCGTCTCGCTGTAGTGCGGCGGGTCCTTGGGGTTGGTGGTGTCGACAGTGATCTGCTCGATGGCCGTCCTGCCGCGAGGGTCGTTGACCACCTCGATGAGGTAGTACTTGTCCTCTGCCGGCTGCAGGCGGAGCTCGACGTAGCTCTTCACCGTGTTGTGGAGGAAGTTGTAGTCGGTGCGCAGGCCGACGTGGGTCTGCAGGCGGCTGACGCCGCCCACGAACTCGCCGACGTCCTCGACGACCGTCTCCACCTCGTTGATCAAGGTCTCGTCCTTGATCAGGCGGCCCACCGTGCCCTCGCCCTTGTCGATGTGGGCGGCGATGTTGTCGGCGTGCTGCAGCGTCGACTCCAGGCTGGCGCTGGCGCGGTTGATGCGCTCCACCGCGCTGCGGATCTCGCCTTGCTTGCCCTGCTGCCCGGGGGCGTCGGCGGCTGCGGTCATCCTGCGCACGTCCTCCGTCGTCTGGCGGACGTTCTGGAGGATGGCCTGGATCTCGGGGCGTGACTGGCCGGTGATGACGTTGATGTTGTTGATCGTCTCCCGGATGCCCTCGCGGTTCTCCTTCACCGTGGCGTTGAGCTGCTCGGTGACGTCCGCCAGGTTCTGGAGGATCTTGGCGATCTGCTCCTGACCGGTGTCGCTGCCCACCGTCTTGGCGAGGGACTCGGTGACCTTCTTGATGTCGGCGAGGATGGGGCCGAGCTGCTCGGTGAGGGACTGGATGCTGGGCTCGACGATGACGTGGGTGATCTGATCGCCGTCGTCGAGCTGGTTGTCCGGGTCCTCGGCGGTGGGCACGGGGATGCCCGGGATGAGCGTGATCACCGACTCGCCGATGAGGCTAGTCTGTCGCTTGGCGACGGCCGCGTCCTCGTAGAGCGGGACGTCGGGGTTCATCTTGATGTCGACGCGGGCCTTGCCGTGGTCGAGCCAGATCTTGTCGACGACGCCGACCTGGATACCCGACACGGTGACGCGTGAGCGCGGGGCCACGCCGGTCATGTCCGGCATGTACGCGTAGACCTTGTACCCGCCGGACGTGCCGGTATCGCGGGAGATGAATTGGTAGAGCCCGTATCCTGCAACAACCAGGACGATGGACATCGCGCCGACCTTGGCGGCCTTGCTGATCTCGGCCATCGGCAGAAGCTCTACTAACGCCGGACGGTAGCACGACTGGCGGGGACACACACCAGTGCGGCAGGGCGAGGCAGCCGGAAACCTGCTACCCGTTACGAAGCGCGGGCGCCGCGCCATGCCGGCACACACGTCATGACCTCACCCATCGAGTCCTCCGTGCGTGGCCTCCAGCGGGGCGCAGCGGTCGCGGCCGGCCCGGCGCGCCGCCGCTGCGCCGCCTGGCCACTGCTGCTCGTCGGCCTGCTGGCTTGCGGGGGCGCCCGGGGGCGCGCCGCGAGCGGCGCCGCGGTGGACGGCGACGTCCCCGGCCGCGCCGTCCCGTCCTGGCTGCCGCCGTACACCGCTGCGCAGCAGGCCCTGCTGGCGCCGGTGAAGGAGCCCATCCAGGTGCCCGCGCGGCGCGTTTTTCCCGACCTGGAGCGCTTCGGCTACGCCAACAACCGGCGCGTCGCCGACCCGCTGGAGACGGTGAAGTTCACCAGGATGGTGGCCACCGTCCTGCAGGACTCGCCTCGCTTCTACTTCCTCGACAAGACCGGCCCGGAGAACGCCAACCTCATCGCCCAGTACGGGCCGACCGGTGCCCCCGAGCCGGACGGCTGGCACGTGGTGGTCCGCGACGAGTCGGGCATCGGGCGCATGGTGCGCGCCCCCCTGGCGCCGGAGTCGCAGCGCGCCTTCGAGAAGGGCGTCGCCGCGCAGACCGCCAACGACCTCGGCGGCGCCGCGGCACAGTTCACGGCGGCCATCGAGAAGAGCCCCCAGGTGCCGGCGCTGCGCGTCGCGCTGGGCGACGTGCTCGCCGTCCAGGGCGACACGGCGCGGGCGCGCACCGCGTACCAGGCGGCCGTGGGCATCGACACCACCTACTCCGCCGCGCATCGCGGGCTGGCGGAGACGGCGCTCAAGGGCGGCGACGTGGCCGCCGCCAAGCGCGAGGCGGCGCTGGCGCTCGCCTGGCATCCGCCCTCGAAGCGCGCGCTGGCCGTCGCGGACGCGGTGTCGTTCGGCGCGGCCACCGCCGGCAACGGCCGCGTGCAGCCGATGAAGATCTTCATCGACGTGGACGCCATCGGCGCCATCCACGTCCTGTCCGACGGCACCAACCCCGGACAGATGTACGCCAGCTGCCGCGCAGTGATGCGCTGGGAGCCCGACGTCCGCGCGGCCATCTTCGAGCAGCCGCCGGAGACGCCGTACTACCTGAGCGTCATCGAGGAGGTGGTCTGCCTGGAGTCGGCCATCGGGGCGTACATCTTCGACCAGGCCGAGCAGCGCGGCGCCAACGAGATGCGCGGCGCGCTGCCCCTGTCCCCGGGTGGGCGCAGCGGCTTCGCGGGCGTGCGGCCGGCGATGCCCGAGGCCTGGCTGCGCCGGGCGCAGGCGGCCGAGTCCGCCAACGACACCGCGATGGAGGCGCTCTTCCGCATGGCGCAGAAGGACGGCCTCTCGGGCTACGCGCTCTTCGAGATCCTCGGCCAGCACCGGCCGGAGCGCGTGCGCATGGCGCCCGAGGAGGTGCATCGCGCCGTGCTCGACTACGTCGAGCAGTACGTGATCGGCGGCGCCTCTTCCCTGCCCACCGGCACCTTCACCGCGCAGGTCTCGGCGCCGGCGAGCGGGCCGCCGCTGTGAGGCGGCTGGGCGACCGCCACCTCCGCAGGCGCGCGGCCCTCGGCGGGGCGCTGGTCGCAGGCGCGGCGCTGATGATTGGCCTGCGCGGCGCGCCGAGGCGCGGGCGCAACAGCCGGCCGCCCGGCTGGCGCCGCTGGTGTGGAGGCCGGCCACCAGCTCGCCGGCGCCTGCGCAGGCCGCCGACGCGCGCAACAAGCTGCTTCTGGCCGCGTGCGGCAACCCCGACGCCGCGCTCGCGGCCGTGGCCACCCGCAACGTCGATCGGCAGGTCGCCGGCCTCGGTCTGTTCCCGTCCGACGAGCTGGCGTTCACGCTGCGCGCCGCGGGGGACCCGCACGTGTGGCCGCGCGCCTGGTCGGTGGCCGGCCCGGCGCTCGGCGAGGACGATCTGCTCCGCCGGGTGACGACCTGGGCCGGCAACTGGCGGGCGCAGGGCACGCGCCGCTGCGGCCTGGCGCGCGGCGTGGCCGCCGACGGCACCCACGTCACCGCGGCCATCGCCGTCGACGTGCTCGCCGACATGGCTCCCCTGCCCACCACGGCGCGCGTCGGCCAGTGGCTGACGCTGGAGGGCACCCTGCTCGTCCCGGCGTCGGCCGCCAAGGTGGTGCTGCTCGGGCCGCGCGGCGCGCCGCGCACGGTGGTCGCCTCGCTCAGCGGCAGCAAGGTGCGCTCCAGCTTCGCCGTCGATCAGCCGGGCGCCTGGGTGGTGCAGGTGCTGGCCACCGTCTCCACCGGCCCGCGCCCGGTGCTCGAGGCCATGGTCTTCGCGGGCGCCGCGCCGCCGGCGGCGTTCGTGCGCGCCCCTGCGCCCGGCGAGGAGGCGGCGGCCGGAGCGACCGACGACGGCGAGGCGATGCGACGCATGATCAACGCCGCGCGCGCCATCGAGCAGCTGCGCCGCTGGCGCGCGACGTGGAGCTGGACAAGCTGGCGCTGGTGCACTCCGAGGAGATGCGCCGCACCAAGGTCGTCGGGCACGACGTCGGCGGCGGCGATCCGCGCGCGCGCATCGAGGCCGCCGGCATCAAGGCCCGCATCGCCGGCGAGAACGTGGCCAGCGCCTCCACGCTCGAAGGCGCGCACCGCGCCCTGTGGTCCAGCCCCTCGCACCGCGGCAACCTGCTCGGTGATCGCTGGACCCGCGTCGGCGTCGCGGTGGTGCGCGGTACCGACGGCTTCGTCTGGGTGACCGAGCTCTTCGCCGGCTGAGCGACACGACAGCACCGGGGGGCGGACCGCCCGGGGGTGGGAATGCGCCGCGGACCGTGGGCACCGCGCGCTGCGTGTCCGCGTGTCCGCGCGCGGGCTGGCGTTCTTTTTCGCCCCGCTGAAACGCGCCGGAAGTCGCGGCCCTACCTTGGAGCAGGCGAATCGCACCGCCCTGGGAAGGGGAGTGTCTACTTGACAGTATGAGTGTCTAGAACCATGGTGGAGGTCATGAAGCTGTCCGAGCTCGCCGAGGCGGCCGATGTCGCGGCCCGCACCATCCGCTACTACGTGCAGCGCGGGCTGCTGCCGGCGCCAGAGTTTCGCGGCAAGGACACGACCTACGGCGACGAGCACCTGCTGCGGCTGCGGGTCATCCGCCGTCTGCAGCAGGCGCACCTGCCGCTCGACGAGATCCAGGTCCGCCTGGCTTCCGCTTCCCGCGCGGAGCTCGAGCGCATGGCATCCGACGGGATCGCAGTCCCCGCCCTGCCGATCAGTGGGCCCATGCCCCTGCCCATGCCGCGCCCGTCACCCGTCCCGGGCGGCCCGTACCGCTCGCCCATCCCGGGCTGCTTCCCGACCTCGCGCGCCGAGCGCTGGGAGCGCTGGGTGCTCCGACCGGGCGTGGAGCTGCACGTCCGCAGCGACGCCGACCCCGACGCCATCACCGCCGCGGAGGAGATCCGCGCGCGCTTCGCAGGAGGCTAGCCCGCGCCACACCGATCGCCGACGTCGTCCGTCCCATCCCACGCACAGCGCCCGCCAGACCCGCCGCCTTCCACGCCCCGCTCGCGCCAGGAGAACCCGCCATGACCGATCACGCCGTCCTCGATCCCATCCGCTCGTCGCTGCTGACCACGCACGGCGCACCGGTGCCGCTGCTCGGCGTCGACGTCGGCGGCGAGGTGTTCGGCGCGCAGGCGCGCGTGGTGGTGCGCCAGCGCTACCGGAACATCGAGGCCTCGCCCATCGAGGCCGTCTACACCTTCCCGCTGCCCAGCGACGGCGTGCTGGTGGGCTTCGCCATGGAATGCAACGGTCGGCGCATGGTCGGCGAGGTCAAGGAGCGCGAGGAGGCCTTCCAGGTCTACGACGAGGCCATCAACCAGGGCCACGGCGCCGCCCTCCTCGATCAGGAGCGGCGCAACGTCTTCACCGCCAACGTCGGCAACCTCTTGCCGGGCGAGGAGACCACCGTCGAGGTGACCTACGTGCAGCGCCTCGGCGCCGACGAGGGGGCGCTGCGCCTGTCGATCCCCACCGTGGTGGCGCCGCGCTACATCCCCGGCAGCCCCGGAGGCGATCGCAGCGGTCACGGCACGGCGACGCCGACCGATCGCGTTCCCGACGCCGACCGCATCTCGCCGGCCATCGGCGCGGTGCGCTACGGCCTCTCGCTCGGCCTGGTCTTCGATCTCGGCCGGCAGGTGGCCATCGAGAGCCCCTCGCACGCCATCGTCGTCGAGTCGCTGGACGGCGATCGCCGGCGCGTCTCCTTCCGCAGCGAGACGGTGGCCCTGGACCGAGACGTGGTGCTGCTCGCAGCCGGCGCGCCCGGGGTGGTGGCCGGCGTCGTCGCCGAGCGCACCGCCGGCGAGGGAGGCCAGGCCGGCGACGGGACCTTCGCGCTCACCGTGGTGCCAGACCTCGGCGGCGAGGGCACGCGGGCGCCAGCGCGCGACGTGACCTTCGTGGTCGACGTCTCCGGATCGATGGGCGGCGTCTCCATCGAGCAGGCCAAGAGCGCACTGCGCCTCTGCCTGCGTCACCTGGCCGAGGGCGATCGCTTCCAGGTCATCGCCTTCTCCACCACCGTCTACCTCTTCGAGCCGCGCCTGGTGCCGTTCACCCAGCGCACGCTGGAGGCGGCCGATCGCTGGGTGCAGAGCCTGCAGGCCCACGGCGGCACCGAGATGCTCCAGCCGCTGCAGGCGGCGCTGGCGGGCTTCGACGATCCCAGGCGAGACCGGGTGATCGTGCTGCTCACCGACGGACAGGTCGGCAACGAGGCGGAGATCGTGGAGCGCATCGCCGGCGGCGCCGCCGGCACGCGCGTCTACGGCTTCGGCATCGGCACCGCGCCCAGCGACCTCTTGCTCGCCGACCTGGCGCGCCGCACCCGCGGCGCCGCGGAGATGATCCATCCAGGCGAGCGCATCGACGACAAGGTGACCGCGCAGTTCGCGCGCGCCACCGCCCCGCGCATCGAGGAGGTGACGCTGCGCTTCGTCGACGTCGACGCCGGCGAGCTGACCCCCGCCGAGCTGCCCTCGCTCGTCGATGGCGAGCCCTGGGTGGTCTACGGCCGCTACGGTCAGCCGGGCCATGGCAGGGTCGAGATCCGCGGCGTGCGCAGCGGCGAGCGCTTCTTCCTCGAGGTGCCGGTGCATTTGCCGGCCCACGCCGAGCGCCCCGGGCTGGCCGCGCTCTGGGCCGCAGCGCGCATCCGCGACCTGGAGGAGTCGGAGCGCAAGCTCGAGGGCCGGCGCGCCGAGGCGCAGAAGAAGCGCATCGTGGCGCTCTCGGTGGATCACGGCGTGGCCTCGAAGTACGCGTCGTTCGTGGTCGTCGAGCGCCGCACCGGCGATCGCCGCGCGCACGGCATGCCGGAGACGCGTGCCGTGCCGGTGAACGCGCCCGCCGGGTGGGCAGCTCCGCAAAGCGCCGACGGCGCTGTCGAGCAGCTGCGCAGCTACGGGGCGCAGGGCATCCGCACCGCCATGGCGCCGATGCTGCACAGGTCCAGGGGCGCGCCCATGCCTCCTCCCGGCGCCATGCCCATGTCGCCGCCGGACATGGTGCGATCGCTGACGCCGATGCCGCCGCCGCCGGCCCCACGCCCCATGTCCTTCGGCGCACCGCTCCCGCGGCCAGGCCCCATGGGCGGCGGCGGGTACGGTGGACCGCCGGCCGCCCGCAGCGTGCCGATGGCGCCCTCGTCCGCTCCGATGGGACGGGCCGCCGCCCCTGACGACGACGACGACGCGCCGACGATGGTCACCCAGGCGGTGGCCAGCGAGCGCGAGGAGCGCTTCGAGAAGAAGAAGAAGGACGAGTACGCCGACCCCGCCTCCGCGCTCTTCCAGCGCCAGCTCGCCTCCGGCCTCTGGGCCGGGGCCACGGACGACGACGCGGCGCGCATGATCGCTACCGCGCGCGCCCTGGCGGCGGCCTGGGCGGCCGGCGTGGACACCGCACACGGCATCTACGGCGCGCAGGTGAAGAAGGCGGTGCAGGCGGTGTGCGACCTGGCGCTGGAGCTCATGCGCCGCGGCGGGCACGAGCACGAGGTGGCCGCCGGCCTGGCCGCCGCCTTCCTGGTGGCGTCGAGCAGCCGCCGCATGCGCGCTCACGTCCTCGATGTGGCGCGGGGCAGCAGCTCGGCGCCGGTGCGCGAGCTGGCCACCCAGCTCACCGACGCGCGCCGCCGAGGCCAAGCTGGTCGCGCTCGGCGCCGGCTGAGCGACCCGGTCAGGCGCCCGACGCCGAGGGTGTGCCGCCGCCGTAGGAGCGTTCGCTCCTCGGCGGCGGCTCGTCGCGCGGAGGCTCCGCGCGTCCCGTGCCCGGGCCGCGCAGGCCGATGCCCACCAGCTCCCCGCCCGGCGGCGTCGACTCCGGCTGGATGGTGACGTGGGTCAGGCCGTGCGCGTCGGCCAGTGCGCGGCTGACCGCGCTCACCACGTCGATGCCGTGGTGTCCGCGCTCGACCACCACGTGCACGGTGAGCACGTCGAAGCCATCGGAGATGCTCCACAGGTGCAGGTCGTGCATGTCCAGCACCCCGGGCACGCCGCGGATGGTGGCCTCGACGGTGGGGATGTCGATGCTCGGGGGGCTGCCTTCCATGAGCACCCGGGACGTCTCGCGCACCAGTCGCCAGCCGCCCCAGAGCACGAGCACACCGATGACCGCGCTCACCGCCGCGTCGATGCGCGTCCAGCCGGTGAAGAGGATGACCGCGCCGGCGACGATGGCGCCGACCGAGCCGACCGCGTCGGAGAGCACGTGCGCCAGCGCGGCACGCGTGTTGGCGTTGTGTCCGCCGCCGGCGAGCATCTTCGCCGAGCCGAGGTTGACCAGGAGCCCGACCACGGCGGTGGCGGTCATGGCGCGGGCATCGATGGCCGGAGCGGCATGCCAGCGCTCCGCGGCCTCCTTGAAGATCCAGATCGCCGTCAGCGCCAGGGCGATGCCGTTGGCGAAGGCGGCCAGGACCTCGGCGCGCCGGTAGCCGTAGGTCTGCACGCGGGTGCGCGACTGCGAGGCGATGCGCTGCGCGAAGATGGCCAGTAGCAGCGCGGCCGCGTCGGCGAGCATGTGCCCGGCGTCGGCGAGCAAGGCCAGGCTGCCGGACCACCAGCCCACGCCGGCCTCGACGAGCATGAAGCTCGCGGTGATACCGAAGGCCCAGGTCAGGCGCGCCAGCGGCGTGCCGCGCAGCT
>JBBJMR010000006.1:0-70979 GCA_037720395.1 Polyangiaceae bacterium | reverse complement strand
CGGGCACCATGAGAGCTGCCGCCATGCCCACGCCGAGCGCCGCCCCGCGCGGCACGTCCGCGCCCCGGGACGTGGTCGCCATCCTCGACTTCGGCTCGCAGTACACGCAGCTCATCGCCCGGCGCATCCGCGAGTGCGGTGTCTACTGCGAGATCCACCGCTTCGACCTGCCCGTCGCCGAGCTGGCCCGCATGCGCCCCGCGGCGGTGGTGCTCTCCGGCGGCCCGTCCAGCGTCTACGGCGAGGGCGCGCCGCACCCCGATCCCGCGCTCTTCGAGATCGGCGTCCCCATCCTCGGCATCTGCTACGGCCTGCAGATCATGGCCCACCTCCTCGGGGGCAAGGTGGAGCGCGCCAGCGAGCGCGAGTACGGCCCGGCCACCGTCACCGTCGATCGACCGGTGGGCGTCTTCTCCCGCTTCCGCGTGGGCGACACGCTGCACGTGTGGATGAGCCACGGCGACAGCCTGGTGGCCCTCCCCGAGGGCTTCCAGCCCATCGGCACCAGCCCGAGCACGCCGCTGTGCGCGGCCGTCCACGAGCAGAAGCGCATCTACGGCCTGCAGTTCCACCCCGAGGTGGCGCACACCCCGCGCGGCAAGGAGATCCTCGAGGCCTTCCTCTTCGATGTGGTCAAGCTCTCCCCGACCTGGACGCCGGCCTCGTTCGTGGAGCAGGCCATCACCGCAGTGCGCGAGAAGGTGGGCGACAGCGACCGCGTGGTCCTCGGCCTCTCCGGCGGCGTCGACTCGTCGGTGGCCGCCGTCCTGTGCCAGCGCGCCCTCGGCGACCGGCTGACGTGCATCTTCGTCGACAACGGCCTGCTGCGCCGCGGCGAGGCCGAGGCGGTGGTCAAGACCTTCCGCGACCAGTTCCACCTCACCCTGGTCCACGTCGACGCCGCCACCCGCTTCCTCGATGCCCTGCACGGGGTCACCGATCCGGAGAAGAAGCGCAAGGTCATCGGCCGCGTCTTCATCGAGGTCTTCGACGACGAGGCGAAGAAGGTCAGCGGCGCGCGCTGGCTGGCGCAGGGCACGCTGTACCCGGACGTCATCGAGAGCGTGTCCTTCAAGGGCCCGAGCGCGGTCATCAAGAGCCACCACAACGTCGGCGGCCTCCCCGAGCGCATGAACCTCGGCCTGGTGGAGCCGCTGCGCGAGCTCTTCAAGGACGAGGTGCGCGCCGCCGGTCTGGCCATGGGCCTGCCGCACGACATCCTCTGGCGCCAGCCCTTCCCCGGCCCCGGCCTGGCGGTGCGCTGCCTGGGCGACATCACCGCGGACCGGCTGGAGGTGCTGCGCGGCGCCGACGCCATCTTCGAGGCCGAGGTGCGGGCCGCGGGCCTCTACGAAAAGCTCTGGCAGTCGTTCTGCGTCCTGTTGCCGGTTCGCTCGGTGGGGGTCATGGGCGACGAGCGCACCTACGAGGAGACCATCGTGCTGCGAGCCATCGAGTCCACCGACGGGATGACGGCCGACTGGGCGCGCCTGCCGTACGAGCTGCTCGGCAAGACCTCCAGCCGCATCATCAACGAAGTGCGCGGCGTCAACCGCGTCGTCTACGACGTGTCTTCCAAGCCGCCGGCGACCATCGAATGGGAGTGAGGGCCGCCGCGCTCCTGCCCGCGCTCGGCGGCGCGGCGCTCGCGCTGGCCGCCGCCACGGGTTGCGCGCCCAACACCGCCAGCACCTCGCTGCGCATGTCCGGCGCCGTGCCCGATGCCTCGGTGACCATCGACGACGAGTATGTCGGCGTCCTCTCCAGCGTGCAGCAGCGAGGCGTCGCTCTGCCCCCCGGCCAGCACCGCGTCACCGTGGAGCGCGCCGGCTACTTCCCGTGGGACCGCCTGGTGGAGGCGGAGGGCAACCGCATCCAGCTCGACGTCCAGCTGGTGAAGATCCCGGATTGATCGGGATACCCGCGCAGAGCTGCTCGATTGAACGAGAGTCGACAGCTCGGCTAAGGTTTGCGGCATCGCCGCCAGGAAACATCGCCGTTTGCCGCTGGAGGAGCGCCGGGAGGACCTCCTGGAGCGCGGCCTCGAGCTCTTCACCAGCCGCGCCTACGACGAGGTCTCCCTCGAGGACTTCGCGGCGGCGGCGGGCGTCTCGAAGGGGCTCGTCTACCACTACTTTCCGGGCAAGCGGGACCTCTACGTGGCCACCCTGCGCCTGGCGGCCTCGCGCCTGCTGACGCGCACCGAGCCCGACCTGGCGCTGCCCAAGGCGCTGCGCCTGCACCAGGGCCTGACGGCGTACATGGACTACGTCGAGGGCTTCGCCAAGAGCTACGTGGCCCTGCTCAAGGGCGGCATCGGCTACGACGCCGAGGCGGCGGAGGTCGTCGACGAGGTGCGGCGGGTCATCGCCGATCGCGTGCTCACCGCCCTCGGCGTTCCGACCACCGATGTGCCGCCGGCGCTGCGCTTCGCGCTGCGCGGCTGGGTCGGTTTCGTGGAGGCGACCAGCGTCGACTGGCTGGCCACGCGCGGCAGCGGCGCGGGGCTGTCCAAGGAAGCGCTCCTGCACATGTGGGTCGCCGAGCTGGCCTCGTCGTTGAACATCGCCCAGGGCGTGGACCCGCGCGTGAAGATCGACCTCAACGGCTGAGCGAGGACGCCTCAGCCCTTCACCGCTTCAGCGCTGCACGCTGACCGCGTGCTCGCCGGGGCCGACCTTGACCCACAGCGTGCCGCCGGTCGCCTCCTCCCAGGCCCAGCCGCTGTCCACCTCGGCGAGCGCGTCGACGGCGACCTCTGCGAGCGCGCGGCCGCCGGCGGAGACGCTCGCCGGCGCCGGGCCGGAGGCGATGGCCTCGAAGAGGACGCCGCCGGTGAAGACGCTGCCGGCGCGGGCGCCGAGGCGCATTTCCTCGGCGTCGGCCGAGGCCTCCAGCTCGGTCCCGTCGTAGAGCGTGAACACGCTGTCCGCGCCGGCGAAGACGCGCACCGACAGCACGCCGGCGCCGTCGGCGAAGGAGTCGATCCCGGGCGCGCTCACCGGGGACAGGGTGTCGATCGTCGGGCGCAGCATGGGGACGATGCCGCCCTCGCCGAGGAGCAGCGGCAGCCGGTCCAGCGGCGCCGCCAGCGTGACCTCCCCGCCCCCCTCGTGCACCTCTCCCGTCCACCAGTCCGCCCAGCGCTGCGCCGGCAGGGTGACGGCCTTCGACCGGGCCCCGCGCTCGACCACCGGCGCCACCAGCAGCGCGTCGCCCAGCAGGTAGACGTCGCTCGGGTGCACGCCGAGCTCGGGGTGCGCCAGCCCCAGCGCGCGCTGGATGGGTCGCCCGTCGTCGGCGAGCCGCTGCGCGTACGTCCACAGGTACGGGAAGAGTCGCAGGTGCAGCCGGGTGTAGACGCGGTAGAGGTCGAGCAGCGCCGCGTCGAAGCCATTCTGCGGCGTCGGCTCCCAGGCGACGTCGTTGGAGCTGGTGCCGATCTGCATCACCGTGGACAGCGCCGTCTGCTGGAACCAGCGGGTGAACAGCTCCTTGTCCGGCGGCGAGTGCTTGTACCCGCCGGTGTCGGCGCCATAGAACGGGAAGCCGGAGGGGCCGAGGGAAAGGCCGGCGACGATCGATGCCGGAAGGCCGCCGACGCCGAGGTAGCTGTCGCCGCCGGGCTCGGTCATCTCCTGGCGGTGCTTGCCGAAGGTGGCGTCGAGATCGCCGGGCCAGACCACGTTGACGTTCACCTGGTCGCCGTAGGTCCCGCCGCGGCAGAGGAGGAAGCCCCCGTCCTCGGGGAGAAGCTCGGCGTAGAGGCGGTGGTAGGCGAGCTGGAAGCGCGCGTGCATGGTGCGCTCGTCGCTCCCGTCGGCGAACAGCCAGGGCTCGCGCAGGTTCACCAGGCCGAGCACCACGTCCTCGCCGTAGTCGAGCTTGAAGCCGGAGACGCCCATCTGCCGGTAGTACGAGACCAGCTCCTGCCACCAGGCCACGGCGTCGGGGTTGGTGGGATCGATGGGGCGGCCCCAGCCGTTGAGGATCACGCCCACGTCGGGCGGGTAGTACCCCTCGGCCTCGGCCACCGCGCGGAGCGCGGCGGTGTCGGCGGCCTGGTCCATCTCGTCGAGGTAGGGCGTGTGCCAGAGCGCGGTCTCGAAGCCGAGCGCGTCGAAGGTGGCCATCATCGCCTCCGGCGCCGGGAACTTCGCCGGGTCGTAGTCGAAGGTGTGCACGGCCGTCGCGTAGGGCCGATCGATCCAGTACGCGGTGGTGGCCAGGTCGAGGTCGCGGAGGGTCGCCAGGTCCGACTCCACCTGCGCCTGGTCGTCGTTCTCGTCGCGCCAAACCCAGGGCCCCAGCGCCCACGGCGCCGGCAGGCGCGGGTAGCCGGTGACGTCGTAGTAATGGCGGGTGATGTCGAGCGCCTCGTCGGCGGCGAAGAGGTGGAAGACGAGGCCCTGCGCCGAGGCCGTGCCGGTGCCGAATGCGGCCTCGATGGTCTCCGCGTCGGCCGTGGCCACGGCGAAGGCGCCCGGATACGGCGACTCGACGAACAGGCCCCAGCCACGGGTGCCGGTGAGGAACGGCACCGGCACGTGCGCCTCGTTGTAGGAGCTCTCCAGGCCGCCATCGATCTCGATCTGCATGGCGCGCACCTTGCCGCGGTGATCGACATCGTCGAAGTACTCGCCGAGCCCGTAGAAGCCCTCGGCCGCGTCGGCGCGCGGGCGGAGCCGGAAGAAGGCCACCTGCGACGCCGACGACAGGTCGGGCACCAGCTGCGCCCGGAAATTCCCGGCGCGCGCGGCGGTGCTGGTGACGGCGCCGAGCTCCACGCGCAGCACGGCGCGCGCCTCGCCGTAGTCGAGACCGATCTCCAGGTGCTCGGCGTCGCTGGAGAGGAGCGCCATGGTGCGCACGTCGAGCCAGCGCAGGCCGTCGAGCGCCACGTAGAGGGGATGCTCGACGTAGAGGCGGTACGGGTCGTAGTTCGTCTCGTCGTCCACGGCGGGCATGACGCCGAGCTGGAAGGAGTCGGCGCCGAGCTCGAGCAAGCTGTCGCCGCCCCGCAGCAGGGCCACGGAGCGCGCGCCGGTGTCGACGAGGACGCTGTAGCCGCCGTCGTCGAGCCGGGTGAGCACGCCCGCCGGTCCGCCCGGTCCCGGTACGGTGTCGTCGCTGCAGCCGAGGAGCGCGGCGCACAGCGAGGGGACCAGCGCGCCGGGGAGGCAGCGACCGCCACGAGGAGAGCGCATGCGCGGGGATGCTAGCAGTACGCCCACGGACCGGGACGGATGGCGCGCGCCCGGCCGAAGCGGAGCGATGCCGCTGGCCGTGCTCCGGTCGCGGCCATCCAGGCGACTGCGTGCCCGACGTGAGTTCCGGCGCCCAGCGCCTGCTCCACACCCGCGGACCGGGCACCGTCGACCCGGAGCCTCGTTGTTGGACGGGCGCGCGCCGGGGGCTACGCTTGAGGTCGGTTTCCGTGTCCACCGGCCTGCGATCGGTCCTCGGCGGCGCGGCGAGCTTCCTGCTCGTCGCGCGCGTCGCCGTGGCCGGGCCCCCGGACCTCGCCGACCCGGGCGGCGCGCTCGATGGCGAGGCCGTCGCCGACGGCGCCGACCGCGACGCACCCAGCGGCGAGGCGCCGGCGGGCGCAGGCGCGGACGGGGGCGCGGAGATGTTCCAGGAGCCGTTCTTCCCGTTCCTCGACGACGAGGACCCGAAGCGCTCGGTGTCCGTGGGCGACACCTCGTTCGGCCACCTGGTCAACGCGCGCGAGCTGGCGGAGAGCGAGCGCCTGGCCATCCTGCCGCGCCAGCGCGCGCGCGGCCTGGCCTGGGGCAGCAGCGAGCTCGTCGATCTGCTCCAGGAGGCGGCGGCGGCGCTGCATGCCGCGACGGGGACCAAGCTCTGGGTGGGCAACGTCGGGCGCCGCGGCGGAGGCGACATCGGCTGGTCGGTGAGCCACAACTCGGGCCGCGACGCCGACGTGGCCTTCGCCTATCGCAACAAGGACGGCCCGGTCGATCCACCCGACCTGCTGCGCCTCGATCGCAACGGCTTCGTCTGGGCGCAGCACGTGCCCGCGGAGCTGCGGTCGCCGGAGGTGCTGGCCATGCGCTTCGACGTGGCGCGCACCTGGATCGTGGTGCGATCCATGCTCGAGCACCCGCGCGTGCGCGTGCAGTTCCTCTTCCTGAGCGAGGCGCTGAAGCAGAAGCTGCTCCTGCACGCGCGCACGCAGGGCGAGCCGGCGCCGCTCATCGTCCGCGCCGCCGACGCGCTGCGCCAGCCGGGCAACGCGCACCCCCACGACGACCACCTGCACGTGCGCATCTACTGCTCCGCCGCCGACGCGGTGAGCGGCTGCCTGGATACCGGGCTGGTGCAGCCCTGGATGGAGGATCACGCTGCGGCCCGCGCGGCGCGGGTCGAGGTGGCGCGTCAGCATCTGGCCACGCCGCGCGTGGAGGAGCGGCGGCGCGCGGCCCTGCGCCTGGCGGTGCTCCGCGACCCGGGTTCGGTCGGCGCGCTGGCCGGCGCCCTGGTCGACGACGCACCCGAGGTGCGCGGCGCTGCGGCGACCGCGCTCGGGCAGCTCGGCACCGCGGAGGGCGTGGCGCCGCTCATCGGCGCCTTCGGCTCGGAGCACGACCTGTCGGTGCGCGTCGCGCAGCTCGGCGCCGTCGCCGATCTCGGGGCCGCAGGCCGGCGAGCTGCTGGCGTCGGTGCTCGCCGACCCTCGCTGGAGCCCGAGCCGGATCTCGCCTCGCGCGAGCCCTTGTGGTGGGCACCGGCACGTTCGCCGGTGGTCGAGCGCCCGGCCAGCATCCCGTGGCCGTTTCCCTGGGACGAGCCGAGCGGTCCGGGCAGCGTCAGCGCGCAGGCCGCGCAGCGGGTCGCCGCGCCCACCGGCGCGGCCGCCCCTGGCGCCGCCGCTGCCTCCCTGTGGCCTGGCCGGTGGCCGATCCCGGCACCCTGCTGCGCATCGCCGCCGCGACCGCGGCTGGACGCAGCGAGCGGCTGGAGACCGTGCCCGGGTTGCTGGCGCTCCTCGATCGCACCGATCCCGCACTCCGCCTCCGCCGCGCGAGCGCTGGCCCACGTGGCCAACCGCAACTTCGTGGCGCGCTGGGACGACGCCGCGGCGCCCGAGAGCGAGCTGGCCGCGGCCAGCGCGGCGTGGAGGTCGTGGGCGGCGAAGCTCCTGCCTTACCGCACGCGTGACACCTGGTTGCTCTCCGGCTTCATGGCCGCCGGATACCGTGTGCGTCGCCTCGATCGGCAGGACACCTGGGAGCTGGTGCGCGCCACCGCCGGCCCGGACTCGGGCGAAAACGCCAGCCAGACGCTGGGGCGCCTCCTCGGCAACCCGCCGCCGCTGGCCAGCCGCTCGGCGCGCTGCGGCTACTGGCTGCGCTTCGTGTCTGCGCGGCGCCGCCTTCTCAAGCTGGAAGAGGCGCCTGCCGCGGTGCGCGGCGCCTGCCGCTGATCGAGCCCGCGCGCGCAGCGGAGCGGCGGCGCTCGTGATAGCAATCGCGGGCGCGGCCCTGGCGACCGCGCGACGCCGCGCATGAGCTCCGACGCCTCCGCCCTCCGACAGCAGCTGCGTTCCCACCTCGACGCCGATTCCTGCGCCTGGCTGGACAAGGCGCTGGCCTCCATCGCCGAGCAGCCCTTCGCGGAGGCGCGCGCGCTGAACGCGTTCGCGCTCGCCAGTCGCAAGCTGCGCGGAGCGGCAGGCCTGGCCGCCGCGTCTCTGCCGGAGGCGCTGCGCTCGCTCCCGGAGACCGGCGCCGGCGCGCTGGCGCGCATGGTCCTGCTCACCGCCGCCGTCGAGGCATCCGGCGCGGCGGCGCCGGCGCTGGTGGCCGAGCTCTTCCGGCAGGGCGATAGCGACGAGAAGTGCGCGGTGCTGCACGCGCTGCCGCTGCTCGACGAGCCGGCGCGATTCGTGGACGTCGCCGTCAACGCCTGTCGCAGCAGCGTGCAGCCGGTCTTCGAGGCGGTGGCCTGCGACACCCCCTACGCCGCGCAGCGCTTCGGCGACGCGGCCTTCGCGCAGATGGTCCTCAAGGCGCTGTTCGTCGGCATCCCGCTGGAGCGCGTGCAGGGCCTGCGCGAGCGCACCAACCCGGAGCTTTCGCGCATGGCGCACGGGTATGCCAGCGAGCGCCGCGCCGCGGGGCGCACCGTGCCCGAGGACATCGACCGCTTCTTTCCGCGCTAAGCTCCCCCGCCCCGCCGCTCGAGCGCAAGGAGACGCGATGCAGCTCTTCGACCCCCACATCCACATGACGTCGCGGACCACCGACGACTACCAGGCCATGGCCGCCGCCGGGGTGACGGTGCTGGTCGAGCCCGCCTTCTGGCTCGGCCAGCCGCGCACGCAGGTGGGCAGCTTCGAGGACTACTTCCTCGGCCTCTTGGGCTGGGAGCGCTTCCGCGCCAGCCAGTTCGGCATCAAGCACTACTGCACGCTGGCGCTGAACCCCAAGGAGGCCAACGATCCGCGCGTGGCCGACGGGGTGCTCGAGATGCTGCCGCGCTACCTGGCCAAGGACGGGGTGGTGGCGGTGGGCGAGATCGGCTTCGACGACATGACGCCCGCGGAGGACAGGTACTTCGCCGCCCAGATCGAGATCGCCAAGGAGCTCGACCTGCCGGTGATGGTGCACACCCCACACCGCGACAAGAAGCGGGGCACCGAGCGCTCGCTGGCGCTGGTCAAGGAGCAGCGCTTCCCCGAGGAGAAGGTGCTCATCGATCACAACACCGAGGAGACGCTGCCGCTGGTGCTGGCCACCGGCTGCTGGGCCGGGCACTCCATCTATCCGCACACCAAGATGGACGAGGCGCGCATGGTGGCCCTGGTCAAGCAGTACGGCACCGATCGCATCCTGGTGAACAGCGCCGCCGACTGGGGCGTGAGCGATGCGCTCAAGGTCCCCAAGACGGCCGAGGCCATGCGCGCCGCCGGCATCCCCGAGGCGGACATCGAGAAGGTGGTCTGGGACAACCCGCTCGTCTTCTTCGCGCAGAGCGGGCGGATCGACGTCGAGGCACACCGCAAGGCGACGGGCATCGATCAGACGCAGAAGTTCGAGGGCAACTCCGTGCTCCGCGGCGGGCAGGCGCCGCTGGTGCGCCCGTAGGGCCTGGCGTTGCACCGCACGCTGGTCCTCGACGTCGTCGGCCTGACGCCGGCGCTGCTCGGAGAGCACACGCCCAACCTGGCCCGCATGGCGCGCGAGGGCGGGCAGCGCACCCTGTCCACCGTCACCCCGGCGGTGACCTGCTCGGTGCAAGCGACCCTGCTCACCGGGACGCTGCCACGCGAGCACGGCATCGTCGGCAACGGCTGGTACTTCCGCGACCTCAGCGAGGTCCTGTTCTGGCGCCAGTCGAACGCGCTCGTCGCCGGGGAGCAGATCTGGGCGGCGGCCAGGAAGCGCGACGCGGGCTTCACCGGCGCCAAGCTGTTCTGGTGGTTCAACATGTACAGCGGCGCCGACTACGCGGTGACCCCGCGGCCGCTGTACCCCGCCGACGGGCGGAAGATTCCGGACATCTACACCGAGCCGGCGGCGCTGCGCGACGAGCTCAACGCCGCGCTCGGGCAGTTCCCGCTCTTCGACTTCTGGGGTCCCCGCGCAGGCATCCGCTCCTCGCGCTGGATCGCGGACGCCGCCCGCCGCGTCCTCGACGCGCAGCAGCCCACGCTGACTCTCCTCTACCTGCCCCACCTCGACTACGAGCTGCAGCGCAAGGGGCCGCGCCACCCGGACATCGCCGTGGCCCTGCAGCAGGTCGACGACCTGGTGGGCGAGCTCTGGGACCACGCGCGCCGCGCCGGAACGCGGGTGGTGGTGCTCTCGGAGTACGGGATCACCGAGGTCACCGGCGCGGTGCACATCAACCGTGCCCTGCGCAAGGCGGGTCTGCTGCGGGTCCGCGAGGAGCTGGGGCTGGAGAAGCTCGACGCCGGCGGCAGCGAGGCGTTCGCGGTGGTCGACCACCAGGTGGCGCACGTCTACATCAAGCGCCCGGAGCGCATCGCCGAGGTCGCCGCCCTCCTCGGCTCCCTGGACGGCGTGGAGACGGTGGCCGGCGACGCGCAGAAGCGCGCCCTCGGCCTCGATCACCCGCGCTCCGGCGAGCTGGTGGCCATCAGCCGCGCCGATCGCTGGTTCAGCTACTACTACTGGCTCGACGACGACCGCGCGCCGGACTTCGCGCGCACCGTCGATATCCATCGCAAGCCCGGGTACGACCCGGTGGAGCTCTTCCTCGACCCGGCGCTGAAGGTTCCGCAGCTGCGCGTGGGCCTGCGCCTGGCCCAGAAGACGCTCGGCTTCCGTTACCTGATGGACGTCATCCCGCTCGACGCCTCGCTGGTGAAGGGCTCGCACGGGCGCGTCACCGACGATGCGGCCGCCGGACCGATGCTGCTCTCCAGCGAGCCGGCGCTGCTGCCCGAGGGCACGTCGGTGGATGCCACGGAGGTGAAGCGGCTGATCCTCCAGCACCTCTTCGACGGCTAGCTACGGCTTCACTCGTCGTCGCTCGATTCCTCGCCCTCTCCGTCCCCGTCCTCGGCAGCGGCTTCCACGGCCGCCGCTTCGTCGGCGGCGACCATCGCGTCCAGTACCTCGTTGCTGACGCGCGCCAGTTCGCGCATCACCGCGAAGTCGGGGAAGTCGCTGCCGAGCAGGAGCATGGAGCGCGTCCATGGCCGCAGCGCGGACTCCACGAACTTGTTCATCGTCGCCAGCTCGCCCATTTCCTCGATGAAGCCGGCCGCGTCATCCTCGTCCTCCCAGAGATCCAGCGCGCGCAGGGCGGCGGCCACACCGCCGGTGAGCAGGTCGAGGCCCTGCCAGCCGATAGGTGCGAACCGGTGGCCGTGTCGCTCGGGCCATCGGCCGCCCTCCTTCCAGAACTCCGCGGCTTCGGCGTTCGTCTGCTCCGCGAGCTTGCCCTCGGCCAGCGCGCTCCACACGTCCGCGCGAACCAGGCGGGCGCCGAACGCCACCTGCGTCCCGGATACGGTCGCCACGGGCGCGCCCTCGCGCAGCAGTCGCCCCCAGACCTCGTCGAGCGGCACGTTGCCCATGCCGGCAGCGGTGAGCGCGTGGAGGACCACCTTCATCCGGTCGTCCATCGTCCACCCCTCGATCACGCCATATCCGTCGTAGACCGCGGGGAACGCGAGCGCGCAGGGCACCCAGACGTCGGTCGCGTGGGCGAGCCCGATCTCCGGCGTCACGCCCGTGCTCCGCAGGCACACGACGCGCACGTCCTCCCCGCCGATGATCGGCAGGCTACTCACTGCACACGCGTGCGCGAACGTTCCCATCGATGTCTCCTGTGCTGGTCGGCTCGCGCAACGTCACCGTGCGACTGCTGGGCGCCGGGCGCTGCGCGCCGCCCGCCCTCTCAGGCCCCCTTCACCCAGCGCTGCAGGAGCAGCGTGACCGGCAGCGCCAGCGCCGCCCCTGCGCCGGCCACCGTCGCGCCGCTCGCGGCGGCGAAGAGCGCGTCGCACAGCGAGATGCCGGCGATGAGCGCCACCACCGCTCGGGGGACGCTGCCCGGTCCACGCGCCATCAGGATGCGCACCGCGCGCACCACCCACAGTGCGAACGCTGGCAGCAGCAGCCACACCAGCGGTCGCGCCAGTAGCATCGGGCCGGCGATGAGCAGCGTGGCCCCGAGCGGCGCGGCCAGGAAGAGCAGCGGCCACCAGGAGCCGACGCGGGCGAGCGACTCCTGCTTGGCGGCGTAGGTCAGCCCGATGAGGTACGCCAGCAGCGCCGCCGCGCCGATGCCCAGGCGAAAGCCGGCCGCGTCGGCGGTGATCAGCGCCGCGCACACGTAGACCAGCATCCGGCAGGTGCCCATGATCACCGGGCCGACGGCGTTGCCTTTGTGCCAGGCGTCGTAGAGGACGATGCTCGCGCCGAGGGCCAGCGCGGCGCCGGCGGTGCGCGTGGCGCGGGCGGGATCGAGCGCCAGGGCGCAGCCGACCATGAGCAGCGCACCGGCGGCGAGCAGACCGAAGCCGATGCGGTAGACCTCGCGCGCGCCGATGAGCCCGGCGGGGATGGGACGCGTCGGCTGACTGCGCGCGTCGTGGCGGTGATCGAAGGCGTCGTTCAGGAACATGCCGCCCACGTAGAAGAGCGACGCGGCCAGCGCGACCACCGCGGCGCTGGCCCCGAGGTGGCCGCCCCCGAGGGCGATGCCGGCGACGACGTTGCTCCAGACGGTGGGCAGGTTGGAGACGCGCCCGAGACGCAGGTAGACGCCGCGGCGGCGCGAGCGCGGCGAGCCCACGACCGTGTCTCCCTCGGCGCTTCGCCGCGCGCGCTTTCCCCCTCGTCGGCCGCGGGCATCGCCGCCCCCGGCTCGCCGAGCGTGGCACGCACCCATGCGAGCTCGCGCGCCACCGCCGTGGTGACCTCCTCGCGGCGCAGCTCCGGCGGCAGCACGTCCCAGGTGTAGGTCTCGACCTCGAGGCCCGTCGTCCACGCCTCCTTCGCCAGCAGGCGCAGCAGGCCGCGCAGCCAGGGCTGGGTGCTGCTGAAGGGCCCGAGACGCTCGCGGAAGAGCGGCACGTGGAAGTGGATGCGCCAGGTGCCGCGCGCCCCGTCGCCGAGATCCTCGAGGGCGTCCGGCAGATCGACCCAGCGCAACAGGTGCGCCCCCGAGCGCTCGCTGACCTGGTGCAGGTAGACCTCGTCCGCGAACGGCGCCAGCGCCGCGCGCACCTCGTCCGCTGGCAGCTCGGCGGGAACCTCGAGCCCGGCGCTGACCTGCACCTTGCCGATGGATATGCCCGCCGCGCGGAAGCCGAGCAGCGCCGCGCGCGCGTCCTCGAAGCCCACCGCCATGTGACAGGCATCGAAGCAGACCCCCAGGTGGCGCCGCAGCCCGGCCTCGGCCTGGCCGCGCGTGGCGCCGCGCAAGGCCGCGAAGCGCGTGATCGCGGGGCTCGAGAAGAGCTCGCGCTCGAAGAAGCGCCGCGTCTCCGCGGCCGACTCCAGCCGGCAGAACGGCTCCGGCTCGATGGCCAGCGCGATGGTCTTGCCGGTGGCGGCGGCGATGGCGTCCAGCTCCGCGGCCACGCGCACCATGCGGTCGCCGGCGGCGCGCTCCTCGTCCAGCCCGGCGATGCGCGGCGCGAACCCGACCGGCACCGTGCTCACCGTGCCCTCGCCCACATCGTCGGGCAACAGCGCCGCCAGCTGCCGCGCCAGGCGCGCGGAGTAGGCGAAGCGGGGCTCCTCCAGCCAATCGGGGCGGTAGACGTCCTCCTTCACCCGCGTGCCGTGGAAGGCGCCGTACGGGAAGCCGTTGATGGTGAAGACGTAGAGGCCCCGCTCGGCCAGATCGCGGCGCAGCGCCTGGAGCGCCTCGCCCTCGCCGAGCTCCTCGGAGGCGCGCGCCGAGAGGCGCAGGCCGACGCCCATCGGCTGGTCCGGCGAGACGGCCGCCTTGACGCGTGGCACGTGGGTGGCGAGCACCGCCGCCACCTCGGCCCACGACTCGCCGGCGTGGATGTTGGTGCAGTATCCGAGGTGCGGCGCGCCGGGCGCGGAGAGCCTCATGCGCCGGCCTCCTGGCCGCGCGGCGACGTCGGCGGGCGGGCCTGGTGGGCCTCGGCGCGCAGGCGCCCGAGCGCAGCGCGCATGCGCGCCTCGTCGACCTCGTGCACCTCGACGCCGCGCCCCGGCTCGCAGAGCAGCGTCAGGGTCAGCTCGCCGCCGAGGTGCTCGCGGAACTCGGCCAGCCCGTCGAACACGCGCGGGCGGCCGGCGCGCTCCTCGAGCAGCGCCTCGTCCCAGAGCGGCAGCCCGAGGCCGCGCAGCACCGCCAGCACGCGTTCGGCGAGGCGCGGCTCGCACAGGCCCTGCTCCTGGGAATAGAGGGCGTCGAGCGCCATGCCGATGGCCACCGCCTCACCATGTCGCAGGCGGTGCGCGGTGAGCGACTCGAGCTTGTGCGCCGACCAGTGACCGTAGTCGAGGGGCCGCGCGCTCCCCATCTCGAACGGGTCGCCGCTGCCGGCGATGTGCGCCATGTGCAGCTCCGCCGAGCGCCGCACCAGCTCGGCGAGCGGCCCGGCCTCGCAGCGGGCCAGCGCCGCCACCTGGCCCTCGATCCACTCGAAGAAGGCGCGGTCGCGCACCAGCGCCACCTTCACCGCCTCGGCCATGCCGGCCACGGTGTCGCGCCGCTCCAGCGTGGAGAGGAGCGCGAAGTCGACGATGACCCCGAAGGGCGGCGCGAAGGTGCCGAGGAAATTCTTCTTGCCGAAGGCGTTGATGCCGTTCTTCACGCCGACCGCGGAGTCGGCCTGGGCCAGGACGGTGCTCGGCACCCGCAGCACGCGCACCCCACGGTGCGCGGTGGCCGCGGCGTAGCCGGCCATGTCCAGCACCGCGCCGCCCCCGACGGCGACCACGAACGACTGCCGATCGACGGCGAGCCGATCGAGCATGCCGAGGAGCGTCGCCGTGGCGCGCTCGTCGTTCTTGCAGGCCTCGCCGCCGGCGACCACCCAGGGCTCGGCGAGCAGCTCCAGGTGCGCGCGCCGCGCCTCGACGTAGGCGGCGATGTCGGTGCAGAGGGCGGGCCAGGCCGCGGCCACGCCGCCGTCGACGACGAAGAGCAAGCGATGACGCCGTGCCGGCTCACGCGCGCGCACCACTTCCTCGAGCGCCGGGTTGTCGGCGGCGAACGCGCGCTCGGTGAAGACCACCGGGTACTCGAAGGGGACGGAGATGCGCTGGACGACGGCGTTGCGCATCACGGAGCCGTTCAGCGGCCGGTCTGCCCGTGCAGTCGCCCCGCCTCGTCGAGGAGGCGCGCCGTCTCGTCGGCCGAGTAGTCGTGCTCGCGGCGCACGGCGATGCCCAGCGCCCCGCGCGCCTGGCCGGCGCCGTCGCGGATGGGCACGACGATGGCCCCCTGCTGGGCGGTGGCCTTGGCCCCCGGCCGGACGTCGCCGGTGGTGTCCGTCTGGATGTTGCACGACGAGACCGGCTCGTTGCGCTCGACGCAAAGGCCGGCCATGCCCTTGCCCACCGGGACGGTGCGCACGATTTCCACCACCGGTGGCGGCAGTCCGAGGTGCGCCTGGAGGACGAGCACCCCGCCCTCGAGCAGATGGATGGTGCCGCTGTCGGCGCCGAAGGCCTTCACGATGCGCTCCAGGTCGGCTTGCATGGGCACGGGGACGCTAGCACGAGGTCGAAGGGCTGTTTCCCGTGCCGCGGTGGCCTCGCCTGGGGCCTCGCTCTGGCCCCGGATCCAGCCTGGGTCGAGCACCGTCCGCCCGCCGGGGGAGCGCGCGCCGGGTTTCGGTTGACCAGGAGCGGCCCAAGCGCTAATTTGCGCGCCCTCCATGGCCAACACCGCGAAGTGGAACGTCCGCCTGCGTCACGAGTGGCTCGCCACGCCCCTCCCCAAGAAGCGCGTCAAGCGCTGCCAGAAGGCGCGCATCGGCATGCTCGACGCCGAGGCCCGCAAGGCCTCGAAGACGGCGCAGCCCGAGCCGCAGTCCGGCTGACCTCGCGCGGTCTCCTGACCGAGCCTCGACAGGACCGAGGTCTCTTGGCGGAGCCTCTCCAACCGACGCCGGCGTGTCTCGCGCCGGCGTCGTCGCGTCCATGATGTGGCTCGGTGTCGCTAGACGCGGCCGGCCGCGGCCAAACGAAAACGCCGGCCCGCTCGCGCAGGTCGGCGCCTCCGTTCCTCGTCGCAGGTGCGGGCGGCCACCATGGCCCCCGACCCAGGACCTTTCCGTTTACTGGGGGTCGCTGCCGTCGCCGGTACAACCGCCCCGCGCCGCCGCGCTGCACTTGGCGCTCAGGATCTTCTGCAGCACCGCGCGGGCCGCGGCGCTCGGAGCCGCCGCCCTGTTCTTGTCGGACGTCGTCTTGCTCGCCTCGACCTTGCGCACGCCGCGGTCGGCGTTGCTGCTCACGCTCTTGCGGTCGCTGGTGCTCGAGGTGCAGTCCTCGCTGCCCGTCTCGCAGCGCATCCGCTCCTGGGCCTGCTTCGGCAGGCGCAGAGCCATCTGCAGCTTCGAGACGCGCGACTCCTTGGCGGTCGGGACGTTGCTCTTGCTCTGGTAGCGGTGGGAGGTCTCGACCTTCCTCTCCGCCCGGTCCGTGTTGCGCTCGACGCGCTGCTGCTTGTCGGTCGGAGCACGGTGGCGCTCGGCCGCGCGGGGACGCGTCTCGTCGCTGTCATTGCGCTCGGCAGCGGCGGTGCCGGCCAGCAGTGTCCCAACGAACAGCGCGGAAACGAAAACACTCGATCGCATGTGGCTTCCTCCTTCGAACGGACGGTGAGCTCTACGTCGCGCTCGTGATGTGCATGGGCCGCGCCAATACGCATGATCCCGGAATTGCACGACTTCGCCTGGTCGCTGTGCATTCACTGACGCTCGGGCGGACCGGAGCGGTGACCGTCGAATGCCGCCTACATGTAGGCGGTTGCGTTGCCCGAGCCGCTGGCGGGGCGGTCGGCGCTGCGCGTCGGAGCTGGGTCGGAGCTGCTCCGCGGTCACCGCCAGGGGCCGGGCGCGGGCCGCCACGGAGGCCGAACGCAGCGACGAAAAAGATGCTCGCGGAGCGCGGGCACACTTTTCGTCGGGCGGCGACCGGCGGCGGTGGGTGAGGCCCGGGCGCAGCCGACGGGGGCAGCGTTGGACGCGTGATCTCGGCCCCGGATTCCAAAGTGGCATCGTGTGTGGCGAAGGACGCCTGGGCTTGCCCACCGGCCCCCGACCCGTGCTACTGCTTCGCTCACGATGAGAACACTTCGAGCTCTCGCCACCGTCGGCATGGTCCTGACCGCGCTGGGTTGCGCTGGCCGCACGGCCCCCTTCAACGAGATGGATGAAGCCGCCTTCACCGTCTACAAGCTGCAGGGCCAGGAGACGGCGCCGCCCGCGGCGGCCGCCACGCCGGGCGCTCCCGGCCTCGCCATCCCGGGCCTCCCGCCGGAGCTCACCGCGCTCGGCCAGCAGGCTGGCGCTGCGCTGCAGCAGATCCTGCCGCCGGGCCTGCTGCCGCCCGGCCTGGTGCCCGGTCAGGGGACCGTCGCGGCGCCGATCGCCGACACGCGGCCGCGCTTCAAGGGCTTCGTCATCCTCGGTCAGATGCCGCTCTCCGACCAGGAGGTGAAGGACGAAATCCTCGACGTCTTCGGCGACGAGGGCAGCTTCCAGGGCCAGACGAACAACTGCTTCTTCCCCGGCCTCGGCGTCTCGATGAGCCGCGCGGCCGCGGCCCCGGTCGACGTCCTCGTCTCGCTGTCCTGCAACCAGGCACAGGGCGATGGCTTCCGCTGGCCCTACCCGGTCAATGGCCTCACCCCGGAGACCTCGCAGCGCATGACCAAGGTCTACGAGAAGATGTTCGGGCCGGTCCCGCCGGGGAGCTGAGCCACCTCGATCGCGCTGCCCAGGGCGCGCGACCGACGCCCGACGGGGTCCGCGCGTGCAGCCGCCGACCCCGTCGATCCGTCTACGGCAGGCCGGTGCACGCCTGGTAACATCCGCTACACGGCAGCTCCGCTGATGCGACACCACGAGCTCTGCCCCGGCGTCGTTCTCGGCCGCTACGAGCTCCTGCTTCCCATTGCCCAGGGCGGCATGGCCACCGTGTGGGCCGCGCGCCAGAAGGGATCGCGCGGATTCCAGAAGACGGTCGCCGTCAAGACGATGCTCCCGGGTCTCACCGACGACCCGCAGTTCGAGCAGATGTTCCTGGACGAGGCCACGCTGGCCTCCAAGGTCCACCACCCCAACGTGGCGGAGATCCTGGACGTCGGCGAGGAAGGCGACGTCCTCTACATCGTCATGGAGTGGGTGGACGGCGAGGCGCTGAGCGTCATCGCCAAGGCCGCGCGCAAGAGCCAGACGCTGGTCCCGCAGCGCATCGTGCTGCGCGTCCTCGGGCAGGCGTGCGCCGGGCTGCACGCCGCGCACGAGCTGCGCGACGACGACGGGCGGCTGCTGGAGCTCGTGCACCGGGACGTCTCGCCGCAGAACATCCTGGTCACCTACGACGGCGCGGTGAAGCTCGTCGATTTCGGCGTGGCCAAGGCCATCGGCCGGGCCGGCGGCGAGACGACCGCCGGTCAGCTCAAGGGCAAGGTGCCGTACATGTCGCCGGAGCAGGCGAAGGGCGGCAAGGTCGACCGGCGCACCGACGTCTTCGCGATGGGCATCGTGCTCTACAAGCTGACGGTGGGTGTGCACCCGTTCCTCGGCGCGTCGGACCTGCAGACCATGCAGCACATCATCGGCAGGCCGCTGCTGTCGCCGCGCATGAAGTACCCGAGCTTTCCGCCCGAGCTCGAGAAGGTGCTGCTCAAGTGCCTGGAGAAGGATCCCGACAAGCGCTTCCAGACGGTGGCCGATCTCGACCGCGCGCTCGACCGGGTGCTCGGCGCCACCGGTGTCTCGGTGGTGGACGACGACGTGGGCTCACTGGTGCGCACCCTGCTCGGCGATCGCGGGCAGAAGCGGCGCGCGTCGCTGCGCGAGGCGGTGAAGCGCGCCGATATGCGGGCCGCCGGGCATCCGACGTCGTCGCCTCGGTTGACCCCGGTGGTGCACGAGGCGGTGTCCGATCTGCTGGTCACCCAGCTCGCCGCGCCGGTCGACGAGGAGTTGCTGCCAGACCGGCTCTCCGACCTGGGCACGCCGCCACCGCCGCCGCGCGAGCGCCCGTTCGGCGCCATGCACGAGGCAGGGGTGGTCTTTTCGGGGATCCCCCGGCGTGGTCCCAGCCCGGCGCTCCTGGTTGGTGCCACCGCAGCGGTGGTGGCGGCCATCGGCCTGGGCGTCGTGCTGCTGCGCAGCGCACGGAGCAGCGGTGCCGAAGCTCGGCCGCCGACCGCGGCGGCCAGCGCGACGTCGCCCGGCGCTGCGCTGCCCGCGGCGCCGGCAGCTCCGCCGGCCGCGCAGACCAGCGCCGCGCCCAGCGCGGTCAGCGTCACCGACCTTCCGACTCAGGACGACCGCGTCGCGCCGCCGCCCTCCGGTGGTCGCCGCAGCAGCGGTGGCGTGGCGCCAGGCGCCGGCGCCGCCACCACCACCGTCGCGCCGCCCCGGGCCACGGTGCGCGTGCCGTCGGTGCAGAACCCGGGATTCTGATGCGCGTGGCGCCCGAGGAGCCGCCGCCGGCGACCGCACGCCAGCCGCGCAGCGCCAGCCGCCTGCGCGAGGTGGTGCTGCTGGCCGGCAGCGCCGCGGTCGTCCTCCTCGCCGCGGCCAACGCGACCCCGCGCGCGCCGGCCAGCGCCGCGGCCGTCGCCAGCGCCAGCGCGGGCGCCGACCCCTCCCCGCTCCCCAGCGGCGCCGAGGCACGGCCGCCGTCGGCGCCGTTCCCGGAGGCCAGCTGCGACATCCCCGACCGCGGCTTCGGAGAGTATGCACCGTGGCGCAGCCTGCGCATCGGCCGCGTCCTCGTGCCCACGCACGGCGGCCTCGACGACGAGGGAGGCTTCGCAGTGCTCTTCCACTTCCACGGCGCGGATGCGGTGCGCAAGGAGCTGGCGCCCGAGGGCCTGAGCCTGGTCGTGGCCGCGGTCGACGCCGGCACGCTGTCCAGCCACTACGCGAAGGTCGTTGGCGCGCCGGTCACCTCGCTGACCGATCTGACGACCATGGTCGCCGCGGCGGTCGCCGAGGCCACCGGCGATCGTCGTGCGCACGCGAGTCATGTCGCGCTCTCCTCGTGGAGCGCCGGATACGGCGCGGTCGCCGAGCTCCTGCGCCGCCCGCACCCCGGGCTGGAGGGTCTCATCTTGCTCGACTCGCTGCACGCCAGCTGGGGGGCGGGCGCGCAGGAGATCGAGCCCACCCAGCTGGCGCCGTTCCTGGCCGAGGCGCGCGCTGCCGCCGCAGGGAACAGCCTCTTCTACCTGACGCACAGCGAGATCCAGCCCGAGGGCTACGCGTCGACCGGCCGGGTGGCGGCCTACCTGTTGCGGCAGATGGGCGGCGAGCGCGGTGGCTTCTTCGCCCGCGGCTTCCCCGGCGACACGGCCGCTGCCCATTGCGCGCACCTGCGCCTCTTGCCGTCGATCGTGCGCGAGCACCTGCTGCCCGCCTGGCGCTGAGCGGGCACGCCGCGCCTCGAGCGGCGCGCGCGTCAGGAGGCGCCCTTGCGCGGGCGCGGCAGGTTGTAGGACTCGAGACGGGTGAGGAAGCTGCGGCGCGACATGCCCAGCATCTTCGCCGCCTTGGTCTGGTTGCCGGCACACCGCTCGAGGGCGTCGACGATGCGCTGCCGCTCCAGCGCCTCCACCTCGCTCTTCAGGTCGCGCGGGGCGCTCGGCGGAGGCGCGGACGGCGTGGGCGGCGGCACCGTGGGCAGTCCGCCGTCGCCGCGCATGGATCGCGGCGTCGCCACCTCCGCGCCGGGGCGACCGCCGGGCGCTGCACCGTACGGCGCGCTGTGCGGGCCCGGGCCGCCATCGAGGTGCGCGGGCCCCATCTTCTCCACCGGAAGGTGCTCGAGCAGGATCTGGCCGCCGCTGGAGAGCAGCACGGCGCGCTCGATGACGTTGCGCAGCTCGCGGATGTTGCCCGGCCACATGTACGAGAGCAGCAGGCTGCGCGCCTCGGCCGAGAGCACCGGCTCCGGCCAACGCTTCATGCGGCGCGCCGCGGCCGTGGTGAAGGAGCGCGCCAGCGGCTCGATCTCGCTCGGGCGCTCGCGCAGGGGTGGGATGACCAGGGAGATCCCGTTGAGGCGGAAGAACAGGTCCTGTCGGAAATGCCCGAAGGCGACCATGGCCTCCAGGTCGCGGTTGGTGGCCGCAACGAAGCGCACGTCGATGGACCGCGTCTTGATCCCACCGACGCGCATCACCTGGTGATCTTCGAGCACGCGCAGTAGCTTGACCTGCGTGGAGAGCGGCAGCTCGCCCACCTCGTCGAGGAAGACGGTGCCGCCGTCGGCCGACTCGAGCAGACCCGGCTTGGCGGCGAGCGCGCCGGTGAAGGCACCGCGCTCGTGTCCGAAGAGCTCGCTCTCCAGCAAGGAGTCGCTGAGCGCGGCGCAGTTCAGGCGCAGGAACGGCCGCGGCGCGCGCGGTGAGCGGGTGTGGAGCAGCTCTGCCAGCACCTCCTTGCCGACGCCGGTCTCGCCGAGGAGGATGACGCTGATGTCGCTGCCGGCGATGCGCTCCACCAGCCCGTGCAGGTGCTGCATGGACCTATCGCCCACCACGATCGACGACCGCTCCTCGGAGGCCGGCGCCCCACCCTCCCCGCGCACCGCCGCGCCGGCGCGCGCCACCAGCGCCTCCGAGGTGCGCCCGTCGCGCGGATACGACGCCAGGCCGGTGCGCACGCGCGCCCCGCGCTCGGCGAGCTGCACCGCCAGCTGGCGGACGACGGTCTCCGCCTCCGTGGCCGGCGTCTCCACGAGGAGGATCTCGTACTCGTCGGGCGCATACGAGGCGACGAGATCGAACGAGCGGATCGACGCCGACAGGCACTGCTCCACCGCGCCGCGCGGGACCGATCCCTCGGCCTGCAGCCGCACCACGGTGAAGCTGGAGCCGGAGCGCTCGGCGCGCGCACACTCGTCCTCCAGCCGGGCCTCGAAGTAGCCGTGCGTCCAGAGCCGCCGCGGGCGCGCGGTCAGGCCGCGCTGCACGATCATCGTCGTCGCGCCCAGATCGACGGTCTCGCCTGGCGCCAGGGGCACCGAGGCGCCGGGGTCGACCGTCTGGCCGCGCACGCGCACGCCGTTGGCGCTGCGCAGGTCCTCGATGAGGAGCGGCGGGCCGACGTGGATGGCGGCGTGCTTGCGCGAGATGCTGGGGTCGTCGATGCGGATGCCGGCCTTGTCGGAGCGCCCGACGGTCACCGTCCCGGACGAGGGCAGCGGTGGGTGGCGTAGATGCCTTCCCGATGACCAGAACGCTGAGGCGCCCCCGCCCGGCCCGCCGCGCACTTCGAACAGCGAGCCACAGGTGAGCGTCGGCAGCCCATCCTGCGTGGTCTCGATGTCTTCGCGTTGTTCGGGCACCGGTGCGTCGTGCGCGAGCATAGGCAAGAAGGCACGGGCGTCACAACCGTCGTCGCCCGCCCGGTGCGTGCCTGTCTGCCACTGCCTTCGCCTGTGCCTCGGCCTCTGCGTCGTCGCGCCCGCACGGCGGGACAGATGCGGGCCGCCGCGCTAGCTTCGCGGCCTACCCGAGCACCGGCGGCCTCCATGACCGAGCTCCTCTACCACCAGGACGCGCGCCTGCTGCGCTTCGCGGCGCGCGTCACCGAGATCGGCGCGCTCGCCGGCAAGCCCACGCTGGTGCTCGATCGCACCGCCTTCTACCCCGAGGCGGGGGGCCAGATGGCCGACCGAGGCACCCTCGCCGGCCGCGCCGTGCTCGACGTGCAGGTCGACGAGGGTGGACGGGTCCACCACCTGCTCGACGGCGACGCCGCCTCCCTCCCCGGCGCGGGCACCGAGGTGGAGGGCGCCATCGAGCCGGCGCGGCGGCGCGCGCACATGGCGCTGCACACCGGGCAGCATATGCTCTCGCGTGCGCTCGAGGACGAGGCGGGCGCGGCCACCGTCTCCTCGCGCCTCGGCGAGTCGCTGTGCACCATCGACACCGATCGCGAGCAGATCGACGAGGCGCGGGTGGCGCGCGCCGAGGCGCTGGTCAACGCGGTCATCGACGACGACGTGCCGGTCCGCGCCTTCTTCCCCGACGCCGCCGAGCTGGCGCGGTTGCCCCTGCGGCGTCCCCCGAAGGTCACTGACCACATCCGCGTGATCACCGTCGGCGACTTCGACGTGACGCCCTGCGGGGGTACGCACGTCAGCGGCAGCGCCCAGATCGGGCTGGTGCGGGTCACCGGCATCGAGCGGTACAAGGGCAAGGCGCGGGTGACGTTCGTGGCCGGCCCGCGCGCGCGCGGCGAGCTCTTCGCGCAGGCCGACATTCTGCGCGGCCTGGGCGCCGAGCTGACCTGCGGACCCGCCGACGTACGCGCGGCCATCGACCGGCTGCGCCGCGACTGGCTCGCCGCGCGCGAGGCGCTCGGCCAGGTGCGCGGCCGGCTGGCCGAGGTCGCCGCCGGCGCGCTCGCCGCCGGCAGTCGGGGCGGGCCGATCGTGGGGAGCCTGGACGACGCGGACGCGGAGCTGCTGCGGGCCGTGGCCACGCGCCTCCTTGCCGGTGGCGCGCCGGTGGTCCTGCTCGGCGGGCGCAGCCCCGACGGGGTGGCCGCCTTGGTGGCGCGCGCGCCGGGGAGCGACTTCGATTGCGGCGGGTTCCTGCGCCGTCTCGCCAGCGCCGCCGGAGGCCGCGGAGGCGGCAAGCCCGAACGCGCCGAGGGCGCCTGCCCGCCGGCGCCGACTGGACGGCGCTGGTCCAGGTCGCGCTCGCCGGTTAGCAGGGTGCGAGACCTCCGGCTCCCCCTCGCCGCGTTGCGGAGATGGGGATGGGGGTGAGGTCATGCAGCGACAAGCGCTTCCCGTGGGGACAACGCGCCTCCTTCAGCACCTCGCTAGAGCGACAAACGGGTTGAAACCCGTAGCGAGAGCGCCGAAGCCGAAGCGAGCCGGGCGCCCGAGGAGCGAGCAGCGGAAGCCTACTATCAGTAGGCTGAGCAGCGCAGCGACGAGGCCGCCGGCGCAGCGAGAGGATCGGCGCTCGCAGTAGGGTTTCAACCCGTTTGTCGCTCTAGATCCAGGGCTGGGGCAGCTTCTCGTCGGCGAGCACGCGCTGGACGCTGGGCCGGGCCAGGACGCGCGTGAGCCAGTCTCGCAGCCCCGGCCGCGTGCGCGCCGGCGCTGCGACGGCCGGATCGAAGTTGCGCGTCCAGCGGCAGAGCATGAACGCCAGCGGATCGGCCACGGTGAAGTCGGCGCCGAGCACCCACGGACCACCGCGCGCCTGCACCTCTGCCTCGAGCACGTCGAGCTGCTGGCCGGTGCGCCGCTGCGCCTGGCGCTTCACCGCCTCCACGGCCGCGGCCTGGCCGTCGTCCGTCCAGCGCTCGGGGTAGTAGAAGCTCATCAGCGTCGCTTGCAGCGTGTTGCTGAGCCAGAACATCGCCGTGTAGAAACGCCCGCGCTCCGGCGTTCCGAGGGCGGGGGCGAGGCGGGCCTCGGGGTGGGTGTCGGCGAGGTGGACCAGGATGGCCGCCGTCTCGTGGAGGACCGTGTCCCCATCGACGAGCACCGGGATGGTGCCGTTGCGGTTGAGGCGCAGATACTCCGGCGATCGTTGCTCGTTCCGGTCGCGGTCGACAAAGGCCAGCTCGAAGGGCACGCCCAGCTCGTGGAGCACGATGTGCGGCGCCATGCTGGCGTTGCTCGGGGAGTAGTGGAGGCGCAGCATGGGGTCGGTTTCTCGGTGAGGGGTGGGCGGCTCGCGGGAGCGCGTCCAGCGCTAGCGGCGCTTGTCGGGGCGAGGCACGCGCGGTCGCGCCACGCCGGTGGGCACATCGTCCTCGCTGTTGCTGGCGTCGTCGACGAGCAAGGCCTCAAGCACGTCGCCGTCGGGCTCCTCGAGCTTGAGCGAGACCTTCGGCGGCGCCACGCGACGCGCGCGACGGGCGGCGTCGGCGGCACGCTTGGCGTCGGTGGGCGTCTCCGTCCACGGCTGGGTCATGCGGTGCGCGGCTGGTGCCACGAGAGGGTCTGGCGGCGCGGCGGCGAGCGCGTGCATGCGGCGCGTCTCCTCGCGGCGCAGATCCATCTCGGTGTTGCGCCCGATGCTGGCCAGCTCGATGCGGATCTCGGGGGTCTCGGTCTCGGGCGCCGCGTGGCCCGCGCGCATGTCGGCCTCGATGGCTGACAACGTCTCGCGCCCCACCGGCGCGGAGTCGATCACGATCTCCGGCATGCTCTCCGCGTTGAGCCGGAAGCCGACCGGCGGCGGCGGCACGCTGCTGATGCGCGGCCCCTCGAGCATCGTCGGCGGCAGCGAGCGGGCTGCGCTCATCTGCACCAGCCCGGTCATGGCCCCGCGACGCCGCGGCTTGGTGGAGGCGCCGCGCTTGGGCGGCGATGGCGCGGCGCTGGTGCCGCGGCGCGCCGGCTCGCGTGCGCCATCGCGGGCGGCGATGGCGCCGCGCTGCGCCTTGGCGATGCTGCCGCCATCGAGCAGCGCCTCCAGCGCGTCGAGGGCGGCGTCCACGGCGGGCAGGACCGGGCGCTTGTCTGCCCAGCTGGCCATGACCACGCAGAGCACGGCCTGATCGGCGGCCACGCCCACGAAGACGTCCACGGGGGCGGCGCCACCGAAGCGCACCAGCTGCTCGCGCGGCAGGGTCACCTCGACGACGGACGCGTGGTCCTCGGCGGACGCCCGAGGCAGGAGACCTCGCACTTGTCGAGGCTCCGCCAGGAGACCTCGCACCTGTCGCGGGTCCATGGACATGGCTGCCCCCACGAGCCGCGCGCGGCCGAGCTCCGGCATGTCGCGCGGCGCGTTGGCGGTGACCAGGCGCCCGCGCTTGGTGAGCACGAACGCGAAGTCGGCGCCGGCGGCATCGCGCACATGGTCGGCGATATCGTCGAGGGACGGCACCCGAGCTGGCGATGCTAGCAACCTCAGTACGACTTTGCGAACACCACGCGCCGCGGACTTGCCGTACCGCAGACTACGCATTTCCCGGATGCGTCCACGGAAGCATCGGGGAACGCCTCGGCCAGACCTTCCGCGATGTTGCGGATGGTCACCTTGAGCGCATCCTTGATGGCCTGTTCGCAGGCGTCGCTCTCGCACCAGTGCGCCAGCGCGAAACCACCGTGGATCTCCGGCTTGTCGGTGTTCTTCGGGGTGAAGAAGGCGTCCAGATCGGCGCGCGAGTCGATGGCCCGGGTGTGCTCCGCTCGGTAGCGTCGCGCACGTTCCAGGAGACCAGCTTGCATCTCCTGGAGCACCTCCAGAACGCGCGGCACCAGCTGGGCGCGCGGCACGGACTCGCTGTCCTTGGGTGTGCGATCGCGGCGCGCGAGCATCACCGTGCCGCCCTCCATGTCGCGCGCGCCGACCTCGATGCGGATGGGCACGCCCTTCTTCACCCACTCCCACTTCTTGTCGCCGCCGCGCATGTCGCGGGCGTCGACCTCGACCTCGACGGCGCGGCCGAAGATCCGCGCCTCGCGCAGCTCGGTGGTGAAGGACTCGACGAACTCCATGACCCTGGCGCGCGTCTCGTCCTTGACGATGGGGATGACCACCACGTGCGACGGCGCCAGCCGCGGCGGCAGGACGAGCCCGTCGTCGTCGCTGTGGGTCATGATCAGCGCGCCCACCAGGCGGGTGGAGACGCCCCAGGACGTGGTCCAGGCGAGCTCCTCGGTCTCGTTCTTGGTGTGGAACTTGATCCCGCTGGCCCTGGCGAAGTTCTGCCCGAGGAAGTGCGAGGTGCCGGCCTGCAGCGCCTTCCGGTCCTGCATCATGGCCTCGATGCTGTAGGTGTCGACGGCGCCCGGGAAGCGCTCGCTCTTGGTCTTCGGGCCCTTGAACACCGGCACGGCCATGTGCTCTTCCGCGAACGTGGCGTAGACGTCCAGCATCCGGCGCGTCTCCTCCTGCGCCTCCTGCTCGGTGGCGTGCGCGGTGTGCCCCTCCTGCCAGAGAAACTCGGTGGTGCGCAGGAAGAGGCGCGTGCGCAGCTCCCAGCGGACGACGTTGGCCCACTGGTTGATGAGCAAGGGCAGGTCGCGGTAGCTCTGCACCCAGCTGGCGAACGAGGCCCCGATGATCGTCTCCGAGGTGGGGCGCACGACGAGCGGCTCCTCGAGCTTGGCGGCCGGGTCGACGATGAGCCCGCCCTCGGGGCCGGCGATGAGGCGGTGGTGGGTGACCACCGCGCACTCCTTGGCGAAGCCCTCGACGTGCGCCGCCTCCTTCTCGAGGAACGACTTCGGGATGAAGAGCGGGAAGTAGGCGTTCTTGTGGCCGGTGGCCTTGAACATGGCGTCGAGCTGCGCCTGGATGTTCTCCCAGATGGCGTAGCCCCACGGCTTGATGACCATGCACCCGCGCACCGCCGAGACCTCGGCGAGATCGGCGGCGTGCACCACCTGCTGGTACCAGCCCGCGTAGTCGTCCTGCCGCGTGGGTGTGATCGCGGTCTTGGGTGTCTCGTTCTTGGCCACGGCGGCGTCGTAGCGTAGGCCCCGGGGCCCGACAACTCCGCGATGGGCCGGCAGACGCGCGCCTGCTGCGCGCAGCGGGCGTCAGTAGCTGGTCATCAGGAAGTAGAGCCCGGCCATCAGCACCACGGCGACGACGGCGATGATGATCGCCACACGCCCGCGCTGCGTTGCGAATGGCGGCATGGAGGCGCGGAGCGAGGACGGCCTGGTGTCGTGGCGCTTGAGCGTCCCCGCGCCCTCGGGCCGCAGGGACGGCTGGCGCTTGCCGGCATCGGCCGTCCTGGCATGTGCGGTCGCGGCCGATGCGGCACTGGTCTCGCGCTCCGCGCGCGCGCTCGCGGAGGCGGCGCCCGCGCTCGGGCTCGCTGTGGGCGCTGGCTGCGGTGACGGCGCGGCCGGCAGCGGCGCGCGATCGGCTGCGGGCGTGACGGGCCTGCGTGGCAGCGGCGGCGCCGGCGGAGCACCGGGCGGCACCGGCCGGCCGGGGGCGGGCCGTCGGCTGCGCTCGCCAGGCGCGGACGCATGGCCGCCGCCTCGCCGCCGCCGTCCGGCGAGCTGGGCATGCGCGCGCGGGGCGCGTCGGGCACGCTCGCCATCTTCCCGCGCGGCGCGTCGGGCGTGCTCGGAAGCCGGGCACGTGGCGCGTCCGGAACGCCAGCCGGCCGCGCGCCGGTCTCGGCGGTGCTGGCCGGGTTCACCCGCGGCGCGCCGAAGAGCTCCGGCGCGCTGGCCATCCTGGCGCGGGGCGAGGCGAGATCCGTCGCGCTGCCCACGGCGGCGCCGACACCGGTATCGGGCGTGCTCGGATGCGCGCGCGCCCCGTCGGGCGGCACTGGCGGCGTGAGCTGGCGCGGTCGCGTCCCGGTCGCGCCGGGCGTCAGGTCGCGTGGCCGAGCCCCGGTCGCGCCAGGCGTCAGGTCCCGTGGCCGAGCCCCGGTCGCGCCAGGCGTCAGGTCGCGTGGCCGAGCCCCGGTCGCGCCAGGCGTCAGGTCCCGTGGTCGCGCGCCCGCGCCCGGCAGCGGCGTCCCGGTCGCCGGCGACGCCCGCTTTCCGGCGGAGAGCGGGGTGCCGGTTGCGGCGCCGACCCGTGCCGCCGGCAGCGGCGGCCGGTGACGCTGCTCGCGTCCGCGGCAGCGCCCGCGTGGCTGCGGCGGCAGAGCCGGCGCGCGCGGCGCTACCCTCCCCGGCGGCGGCCGGTGGCGCGACGGCCCGCTGCGGCCCGGCGGCCAACGCCTCCGTGCCCGCCGGCAGCGGCACGGGCGGGGCCGCTGCGGCCGGGGCCGGCGGGGCGACGTGCTTGGCGGCGAGCGTGCGGTGCACCTCGGCGTGGTCGCTGAGGTAGTCGCGGCTGACGGTCTCGAGCGTTTCGAACAGCGCTTCGACCGTTCCCACGCCCCCTTCCCCCTTGGCCACGGTCTCGCTCACATCCGCCGCCACCTCGTCGACGACATCGTGCAGCGGCCGCTCCGTCTCCCCGGCCTCCGCGGGGCGACCGGCGAGGATCTCCCAGAGCAACGCGAGCACGCCCTCCCCGCCGCGCGCCCCCTCGACGCGAGCGCGCCCTTCGCGGTCGACGGAGACCGCGGCCAGCGTGGGGCTACCCGCCTTGCGCGCGGTGACCTCGGCGTCGCCGGCGTCGGCGGCGAGCTGCTCGAGCACGTCGAGGGCGATGCGGAGGCGGACGCCCTGGGGCAGCTCTTCGTCCGTGGCGAGGACGACGTCGACGACACGCATGCAGGCGCGAGCCTAGCACCAGACTCGAGGCGGGTGACTGTCGCGGTAGCACCGGCAGGGATGGGCGAGGTGGCCGAGGCGCGGAGGTGCGCAGCCCGGCGCGCGGACGTGGTGGTGCAGGTATCGCGCCTCGGGCGTGGGCGATACCATCCGCCGCGATGTCGCTGACGGACGAGGACGCGCTGCTGCGCGCGCTGCGTGATGTCGAGCTGCCGACGCAGAGCCCGGCCCGCTACCGCATCGGCAAGCTCGTCCACGAGGACGAGGCGGCTGCCCACTTCTCGGGCGAGCGGCTGGCGCCCGACGGACAGACGCCGATCGCCATCCGCGTGCTGCGCCCCTCGTGGACGCGCGCCGCCGGCGCAGAAGCCCTTCGCGCGCACGCCGCGGACATGCAGCGCTTCGCGGCGCTCGTCGATGGCGCGCCGGCCACCCCGTTCCTGCTGCGCGTGCTGGACGCCGGCACCCTGGTGCTGCCCGACGGCGCGGGGACGGACCTTGCCTGGGTGGCGCAGGAGCACGTCCACGGCGGGGCCGAGGGCGAGACCCTGGAGATCCGCGTGGCCCACGCCGTCACCGGCACGGGCTACGCGTTCGACCCGGCCCGGGCCGGACGGGTGCTCGATTGCCTGGTGCGGGGGCTGGAGGAGCTGCACGCGGCCGGCGTGGTCTCGCGCGCCATCACCCCGCGCAACGTGCGCTGCTGCGGCTTCGGCCGCGAGGAGCTGGCCAAGCTCGGGCCACCGCGCCCGGCCCTCGGCGTGGCCCTGCCGCCCGACCTCCATGGCGAGACGTCGTACGTCGCCCCGGAGCTCATCGCCGATCCCTCCGCGGTGGGCGCGTGGAGCGACGTCTTCGCCCTCGGTGCGCTGGTCTTCTTCCTGCTCACCGGCGAGCCGCACGTCCTGCCCGAGGCGGCGCCCGGCGCGGGTGCGGTCGGCCGGCCGCGGAGCGTCGCCGACTGCGGTGCGCTCTCGCCCGAGCTCGGCGAGCGCGACGCGGCTATCCGCGCCGTCGACGAGGCCGTGGCCTGGGCCACCGCGGCGCGACGCGAGGAGCGCCCCTCGGCGCCCGCGCGCTGGCGCAGACGCTCCTCGGCTGGCTCCTGCCCGACGCGCGGCGCGCGCGTACCCCGTCGCGGCGCCTCGAGCAGGTGGCCGCGGCCGACCGCGGGCCGAGCAGCGCCACCTGGCGGTGGTCGGTGGCCCACCGTCCGGGGACGGCCGCATCGTGCGCCACGTGGCCTGGGACGCCGATCGGCGCGCGCTGGCGGCCACCGACCGCGGGCTCGGCTACTACGACGGCACCGGCTGGCGCGACGTGCCGGCGGCCGGTCTGCCCGACCCGGCCGGCGTGCGCTTCGTGCGCCGCATCGCGCCCGGGCGATGGCTGGTCGGCGGGGACGCCTCCACCTTCGCGGTGCTGGCCACCGACGGCGTGCGCGAGGTGGTGCGCGGGGGCGACCCGTCGGTGCGCTTCGACCTCTTCAGCGGTGACCTCGAGGACCTGGCGGTCTTCGTGGGCGTGGGCGAGGGCGGCCCGCCGGCGCTGTACGCGCTCGCCGGCCGGCGCTGGTTGAAGCCACTACCGCTCGACGGCGTGGCCGCGCTCGGATCCATCGCCCGTGTCGCCGACGACCGCTGGCTGCTGGCCGGCCGCACCGAGGAACGCGCCGGCTTCGCCGCCATCTACACGCCGCTGGCCTGGGAGGTGACGCCCATCCCCACCCCGCCGGTGCGGGCCTTCCTGCGCTGCGCCGGCCAGCCCGAGCGCGAGGTGGGGCTGGTGGCCGGCGCCGATGGCACGGTGGTCTGGTGCGACGCCGCCGGGCCGCGCGTGGAGGTGATCGAGGGCGGAGTCGATCTCTCTGCGGCCGCGGTCGACGTGGCCGCGCGCGGGTGGGTGGCCGGCGCCGGCACGCTCTGGACGCGCGATCCGCCGGGCGGCGCATGGCGCAAGGCGTGGCACGACCCGAGCTGGGCCACGCCGGTGGTGAGCATGTTCGCCGACGCCGGTCTGGTCGTGGCCATGACCGCGAGCGGCGATGTCCTCGAAGGGCGCGCCACCTGAGCGCGGCGTCGACAGCGCCGGAGGCAGGCGCGCCGCAACAGCGTGTTCGAGCTGGCGCTGGGGAATGTCGTGCAGGGCTGGGGCAGGAGCCCCGCCGGCGCGGACGCGACTAACCGTTGCCCTTCATCCGCATGCGCTCGCGCGTCGAGCGGGTGATGACGCGCGCGTTGCGCCGCTGCTCGATGCGGGCCCGGCCGTCGTGCCGCTCCTCGATCCAGCGCAGCTCGCGCCGCAGCTTGTCCCAGCTCTCGGCGCGGCCGGGATCGAGCTTGCCGGCCTCCAGCGCGGCGGCCACCGCGCAGCCTGGCTCGCCGGCGTGGCCGCAGTCGCCGAAGCGGCAGCGCGCCGCCAGCGCTTCCACGTCGGCGAACGTCTCGCCGATGGCCGAGCCCGCGCCGGGCAGCTCCTCGCCGCTCGCGTCCCAGAGGCCGAGCTCACGCATCCCGGGCGTGTCGATCAAGCAGCCGCCGCCGGGCAGCAGGGACAGCTCGCGGTGGGTGGTGGTGTGCCGGCCCTTGCCGTCGCGGGCGCGCACCGCCTGGACGACCAGCCGCTCCTCCTCGAGCAGCGCGTTGTGGAGCGTCGACTTCCCTGCTCCGGAAGGCCCGAGCAGCACCGCGGTGCGCGCCGCACCCGAGGGCCCCGGTGTCCCCAGGAGCCCACGCAGCGCCTCGATGCCGGAGCGCGCGCGCGCGGACGCGTCCGCTGCGGCGCTCACCGCCAGCACCTCGGCACCGCAGGGCGCGGCTGGCCTCGTCGACGGCCGCGTCCACGTCCGGCGCCAGATCGGCCTTGGTCAGCACCACGACCGGCTCGACGCCAGCCTGGCGCGCCAGGGCCAGGCTGCGCTCGATGCGCCGGAGCCGCACCTCGCCTCCGAGCGGCACCACCACCAGCGCCAGGTCGACGTGGGTGGCCAGCACCTGCTCCTCGGAGACGCCGCCGGCCACCACGCGCGACAGCTTCCCGCGCCGCGGCAGCACCTCGGCGACGAGCGCCTGGCCCGGGCCGGCGAGCCGCGCCGCCACCCAGTCGCCCACCGCCGGCAGCGCGGCGCGTGCCCCGCGCGCGGTGGAGGAGGCGCCCGGCGATCTCGGCCGCCATCTCGCCCCCGTCGCCGAGCAGCACCAGCTCGGTCTTGTGTCGCACCGCCACGCGCGCCGGTATCAGCTCCGGGTCGGACAGGGCGGCGAAGTCCTCGGCGTGGGCCTTCCCCCATCCGAGGTCGTTCAGCGAAGGCACGGGCGCACGGACGGGGACGGCGGGCCGGCCTGACAGGCTCAGGCGACGATGAGCGCCGAGGCCATGTCCCGATTGGCGCCCACCGCCTGGCCTTCCTTTGCGATCACCAGCAGGCCGACGTCGACCACCTCGGGGAAGAGCGCGATGGCGCGCTGCGCCGCGCGTGCCGCCGGGATCCCCTCGGCGAGCCAGCCGTAGACCGCGCGCGCCAGCTGGCGGCGCACGATCTCCTCGCCCACGCCGGTGGTGGCCACGGCGCCGTGCGGGCCGGCGTAGACGCCGCAGCCCATGAGCGGCGAATCACCGACCCGCCCGCGGAGCATGTAGATGGTGCCGCCGGTGCTGGCCGTGGCCGCGAAGCGCCCGTGGCCGTCGCGCACCACCGCCCCCACGGTGTCGCCGGGCGGCATGGGGCCCTCGAGGTTCCACAGGGCGGCCATGTCGAGCTTGCGCCAGGCGGCAGCCAGCGCGCCGTACCTGCCGTCGCCGTGGCCGGCCAGCTCGGCCAGCGCGCGACGGTGCTTGTCGCGTGCGCCGTCGGTCACCGGATCGTGATCGGGGAAGCCCATCTTGCGGGCGAAGGCGGTGGCCCCGGCGCCGGCCAGCAGCAGGTGCGGCGTGTGCAGCACGCGTGCCGCCACCAGGACCGGGTTCTGGACGCGCTCGATGCAGGTCACTGCGCCGAAGCGGCCGTCGCTGGCCATGACGGCGGCGTCCATCTCCACCAGCTCGCCATCGAGGCGCAGGTTGGAGCCGGTGCCGGCGTTGAAGCGCGGGTCGTCCTCGAGCGCCACCGTGGCCGCCAGCGCTGCAGCGAGCGCGTCCCCGCCCTGCTCCAGGGCAGCGATGCCCTTCTCCGCCGCGGCCTGGCAGCCGTCGGCGTTGCTCGTGGGCGAGCCGGCGCCGCCGTGGGTGAGCACGGCGATCTTCACGGCAGCCCCCGGCACGGCGCGGCGGCGAGGCCTCGGATCATCGCGGCGCCTCGAAGCGGATGTCGCGGCTCCCCGCGCCGAAGCGCTGCGCCGCCCACTCCACCGCCGCGGCGTAGTCGCGCGGGTCGCGTGTCACGGAGCGCACGAACGCCTGCCCGAACAGCTCCACCCGCGGCCCATGCGCGCGGATGTCGAACCCCGGCGGCAGCGCGAAATCCCGAAAGACCAGACGGCGGCCGAGGACGCCGCGCACCACCACCGGCGCCGGCACCGCGCGCATCTCCATGAGCCGCGCCAGCGCCGCGTCGCCACGCCGGGGAGCGCGCGCGGCGCGGCTGCCGGAGCCCGACGGCGCCAGGTGATGGGTGAAGATCGACTGCTCGCGATCGAAGTGCTGCAGGGTCAGCTCGGAGAGCGCCACGAATCGAGCGCGGCGATCGGGCACCGCCAGCGCGCGGAACAGGCCGAGGGCGAGCGCCCTGCCCTCCTCGTCGATCACCGGTGGCAGGGGCCCCTCGAGCAAGGCCATGGCCAGCGCCTCGTCGCCGTGCTCGCGCAGCGCGTGGGCGCGCAAGCCGAGCAGCACGGTGGGCACGGAGTCGGCGAAGATGCCGCGGTTGGTCCGGCGCAGCACGTCGTCGGTGACCTCGGCGATGCGCTCCAGCCCGGCCCAGCCCAGGCGCGTCGCCGCAGGCCCCACCAATCCCCAGGCGCGCGCGCGCAGGAAGCCGCCGAGCACCTGGGAGATGCCGAGCACGGCCACGATGGGCCACGGGTACTCGAAGCGGCAGCGGCGCCCATCTCCAGGTAGCCGGCGATGCGCCCGTGCACGCTGCGACCGTGACGGCGCAGCAGCTGGTGCGCGTCCCGCAGCATGGCGGCCTGCTCGGCCTCGAAGCGGGCGCGAAGCGCCGCCGGCACGCGCGCCAGGTCGCGCTCGTAGGCGCGACCGGCGTCCGGCAAGCAGGCGCCCGGGAGCAACGCCAGGTCCTCGCCCGTCAGCTGGAAGCTGCGCGCGCCAGTGACCCCGCGGGCGCCGAGCGCCTCGGTCAGCGTCCTCGGCTCGGCGGCAACACCACCGCTCGGCTCTCGCTCGTCCGTGTCCATCTCCGCGTCGGTGCCGCGCCATGTCCGACCATCACGAGCAGCGCCAGCGGCGACTGCGCGCGGAACGAGGCGACGAGTGAGCCATGCTAGAACCCGCTCGTGCCCGACGCCATCGTCATCGGTTCGGGGCCGAACGGGCTGGTGGCGGCGACCCATCTGGCGCGCGCGGGCTGGTCGGTGGAGGTGCTCGAGGCGCAGCGCCAGCCCGGGGGCGCGGTCCGCTCCGCCGAGGTGACCCTGCCGGGCTTCGTGCACGACCTCGGCGCGGCGTTCTTCCCGTTCGGGTCGTCGAGCACCGCGCTGACCGACCTCGATCTGCCCGGCGCTGGGCTGGTCTGGCGCCACGCCCCGCTCGACAGCTGTCACCCGGCGCCGGACGGGACGGTGGCCTCCATCTCCCGCGACCTCGAGGCCACGGCGCGCTCGCTCGGAGACGATGGCGACGCCTGGCGGCGCATCGCCAGCTGGCACGCTCGCACGAAGGAGCGCGTCCTCGACGCGCTGCTCTCCACCTTGCCGCCGCTGCGCCAGGCGCTGCGCCTCGACGCCGAGTCGTTGTTCCGCCTCGCCGGCGCCGGCCTCTCCAGTGGTCGCGGCTGGGCGAGCCGCACCTTCCGCAGCGAGGCGGCGCGGCGCATCGTGCCCGGGCTGGCGCTGCACACCGACGTCGGCCCCGAGGACGCGTGCGGAGCCATCGTCGGCTTCATGCTGGCCATCACCGCCTCGAGCGGCGGCTTCGGCGTGCCCGAGGGAGGCACCAGCTCGATCACCGCTGCCCTGCTGCGTCGCCTCCGCGAGGTGCGCGGGCGCGTGCGCACCGGACGGCGGGTCCACCAGGTGGTGGTCCGCGGCGGTCGCGCGGTCGCGGTGCGCACCGACGACGGCGAGCTGGCGGCGAGCCGCGCCATCCTCGCCGACGTCTCCGCCCCGGCGCTGTACCTGCGCCTGCTCGACCCGGCGCTGGTCCCCACCCCGGTCGCCGAGGGCATGCGTCGCTTCCGGCACGGCTTCGGCACCTTCAAGATGGACTGGGCGCTCGACGGGCCGGTGCCGTGGCGCAGCGAGGAGGCGGCGCGCGCGGCCGTGGTGCACGCCGGCGACAGCCTCGACGACCTGGCGCGCTTCACCGCCGAGGTGCGCGCCGGGCAGATCCCGAGCAACCCCTACCTGGTCATCGGCCAGCAATCGATCGCCGACCCCACCCGCGCCCCCGAGGGCCGGCACACGCTGTGGGCCTACTCGCGCGTCCCGGCGGCGGTGCCGGGCGGCTGGCCCGCCGCACAGGAGCGCTTCGCCGACGCCATCGAGGCGCGCATCGAGGGCCTGGCGCCGGGCTTCCGCCGCCGCATCCTGGCGCGCGCCGTCTTCGCCCCGCCCGCGCTCGAGGCCATGAACGAGAACCTGGTCGGCGGCGACATCACCGGCGGCTCGGCAGACATCCGGCACCAGCTCTTCCTCCGCCCGATCTTCCCGTACTTTCGCTACCGCACGCCGGTTCGCGGGCTCTACCTCTGCTCGTCGTACACCCACCCCGGCGCCGGCGTGCACGGCGCGTGCGGGCGCAACGCGGCCGGCGTGGCGCTGCGCGACGAGGGCTGAGCGCGGCGATCGCGGCGGCTAGACCAGCATCTGCGAGATGGCGCCCTTGCTCTCCGGCAGGTCGCGCCCGAAGGCGTCGATCTGCACGCCCATGGCGCGCGCCAGGGTGACGAAGAGGTCGTTGTGCGGCCGCCCGCGGTAGTTGTAGATGCGCTCGCCGTAGTCCTCGGGGTACGACAGCGACCCGATCTGACTCGGGTTCTGGAAGTGGGTGATCGGGAAACGGATGTACTGCCCCGTCTTCAGCGCGCCCTGCGCGTTGCCGATGACCATCCACGGCAGGCGGGTCAGGTCGTGGCTGCCCTCGGCGATGTGCGAGCACACCAGGATGAGGGTGTGATCGAGCATCGTCTGCCCGTCGGTCTCCGGCAGGCTGTCGAGCATGGTCAAGAACGCGGCCAGCGCGTCGTAGGTGTCCTTCTCCATCGCGTCGTTGATGCCGCGCGCGGTCGGGTCGGTGAGCTCCGGGTTGTCGCCGCTCACCTTGTGGGTGAGGTCGTGCCAGTCGGTGGTGGCCACGCCGCCGAAGGAGCTGCCGTCCGTGTAACCGAACTCGTAGCTCGGCGGCAGCTCGATGAGCAGGTTGCCGGCGCGGGTGGTGTCGGTGTGCAGCGCCGCGCCCATCAGCCGGCCGACGAGAGGCACCTTGGTGTACCAGAGGCGGTTGTCGAGGTTGCCCTTCTGGTAGCCCTCGTCCAGCTCGGCCCACGGGCCGAGGACCTCGTCTTCCGGCGGCCGGTTGGCGGCGCGATCGTTGAGCAAGGTCAGCGCCTGCTGCAGGTCGGCGCGCAGATCGAGCATCGACTGGATCTTGGCGCGGTCGGCCGTGCCGAGGCGCGCGATGAGGCGCTCGTAGTCGCCCTTGACGTAGTTGTAGACGCTCGTCTTGCGGGCGATGGCCTGCTGCGCGGCCTCGATGTCGGCCTCGAGCGGCTCGGGGAAGACGTAGTTCCACATGTCCGGGATGTGGGAGATGAAGGGCAGCTTCTGGCCGGGCTGGGCGTAGCGGTGGTGGTTGATGATCGTCGCGTACTGATCGCTGTGCTCCACGGCGGCCAGCTCCACCGAGCGCAGCCGGGTGAGCAGCTGGTCCTTGTTCAGCTCGGCGGCGATGTACTGGTCGATGGACACGTTGCCGGCCAGGTCGCCGCTGCCGGCCAATCGATCGTCGGCCACCAGGGAGTGCGTGCCGCCGTTCTCGTGGGCGTTGGCCGGCGAGGTGGGGTCCACGGTGGCGCTCACCATGTCCAGGTTCTGGAAGAGGTTGATGCGCGAGCGGAAGGGCTCGAGCGCGGTCATCGGCCCGCGGAACGACCAGTCGGTGACCACCTGCACGCTGGAGGGATCCGTCGGGCCGGCGACGATCGGCTCCCAGTTGCTGCGCCGCGCGCCGTGGCCGAGCTCCAGGAAGAGCACGCGCCTGGGCACGTCCTCCGGGCCGGCAGCGGCGCCGCGCGTGCGCAGCCACGGCAACATGGCACCCACCGAGCTCGCGCCCAGCAACCTGAGGATGGTTCGTCGATGCATCGTCCGTTCTGGCGTCCTACGGGTTGGGCCGGCTGCGGAAGGCCGGCGAGAGCACCATGTGGATGATCGTCTCCTGCAGGCTGCCGCCGGTCTCGTCCATGGCGGCGACCAGCGCATCGACCTCGCAGGCGTCGCCAGCCTTGTCCTTGCGGCCGGCGGCGTAGCGGAAGAGGTGCTTGGCCATGCAGGTTGCCGGCAGGGCACTCGCGGCGAGCTTGTCGGCGAGATCGATGGCGCCGTCGACGTCCCCCAGCGTGCCCGGGAAGTGCCCGCTGTCGTCGATGCTGCAGCCGTTGTCCTCGGTGCGGTAGCGGCCCAGCGCGTCGTAGGCCTCGAAGACGAAGCCCGCGCCGTCGATGTCCTGGTGGCAGTTCTGGCAGGTCGGCCCGACGTCGTGCGTCTTCTGGATCCTGTCGCGCGTCGTGCACACCTCGCCCTCGGGCTCCACGCCCTCGAAGTTGTCGAGGATCCCCGGGGGCGGCGCGGGCATGTCCTTGCAGAGGATGCTGGAGAGCATGGTCACGCCTCGATAGATCGGCGAGTGCGCGATGCCGTGCGAGGTGGCGGCCAGGAGCGCCGGCTGGGTGAGCACGCCGCGCCGCTGTTGCTCGTCGAGCTGAACCAGCACCAGCTCGTCCGAGCCTGGAGCATCCACGCCGAAGATCGGCGCCAGGCGGTCGTTGACGAAGCCGTAGCTGCCGGTGATCAGGCTGGCCCACGCGTCGTCCTCCCAGATGGCCTTGTCCAGGAAGAGCTCCGCGGAGCGCGCCAGATCGAGGCGCATGGCCTGGTCGAGCTCCGGGAAGGTGGCGGCATCCAGCGCCAGGCTGTCGATCTTGTAGAGGCGCAGCCACTCGGAGAAGAAGCCGGTGATCACCGCGCGCGCCTGGCCGTCGGCGAGCAGGCGCCGCGCCTCGGCCTCGAGCCCGTCGTCGGTGGTCAGCTTGCCCGCCTCGGCGGCGGCGAAGAGGTCGTCGTCCGGCATGGAGTCGAGGAAGAAGTACGACAGGCGGCTGGCCATCTCCCAGTCGTCGAGCCGCGCCATGCCGTCGTCACCGGCGACGCCCAGCTCCGGCCGGTAGAGGAACCACGGCGACTCGAGCAGGGCCTGCACCACCAGCGCCACGGCGGCGTCCATGCCGAACGCCTGGTAGGTACTGGACGCCAGCGCATCGATCGCCGCGGTCTCGTCGCTGGCCAGGGTCGCCGGTAGGCGCGCATCCCGAGCGTGCGCCCGATCTCCTGCACGCAGTCCACGCTGTCGGCGGTGCACGGCGCCCACGCTGCCAGGTCGGCGGCCGCGGCCTCGCCGAGGGCCGCCGCCAGCTCCTGGTACCGCTGCACGCCGAGCGCAGAGGCGCTCTGGCCGGCGGCCTGGCCGACGAACCCGTCGGTGCGCTGATCGGGACCGGCAAGCTGGTGGGCAGCGTCACACCGGGCAGCAGGGCGGTGACCGAGCTCACGTACTCGGCGGTGGTCAGGCGTCGGATTGGGTCCGCCGTCGGCGAGCAGCTCTGCGGATCCGGTCCGGGACCGCCCCCGCCGCCCGAGGGGCCAGCGCCCTCGGTCTCCGTGCCTCCGATGTTGCCGACGCACGCTGCCAGCCCCGCCGCGCAAGCGAGGAGCGACAGCGACGCCCAGGGGCGCAGCGCCCGCGGGTCGCGCCGCGCGCCCGCCGCCTCCCCGGCAGGCGCACCACATGTCGGAGAACCGCGCATCCGGGAGAGCTCCTTCCCTTCACGCCGAGCGGAGGCGCCCGACGCGCCGTGTCCCGCAAGGCGCGTGCCGCGGCGTGGTCCACCGCGAAGGGCACGTAGCGCGTTCCCGCTGCGCCGGGTGCGACAGCGGTGGGGCAACCGCGGCGCGGAACCCTGCCCCGAGGCCGTCGCAGTCCGTTGACGTGAACCCGGGCGGGCTAGCCGTTCGGTGGGCGTCGGCCGGAGACCACGAAGGTCATCGCACCGCCGCCGCTGCGGTACGTGCCGGCGTCGATCTCCGCCAGCATGCGGCGCCGCGCGTCCATGGCGTGCCGGTAGGCCGCGGCGAAGCGCGCCGGGTCGCCGCCGCCGGCGCGGTAGTAGCGCTCCGTCTCGTCGCGGTCCCAGATCCAGAAGTCGCGCGTTGTCCAGTCGCGGAGCTCCTCGATGGTCGCGCGTTCGCGCGCCGTCGCGTACGGCGGCGTCAGCGGCGACGCCTTGTCGGAGAGATGGACCTCGACGTCGGCCAGGCCTGCGCTGCCGAAGAGACCGGGCAACAGGGGGCCGACGGAGTTGTCGCCGAGCCCGAGCGCTGCCTTGCCGCGCTCGCAGCGCATCTGCAGGCCGAAGCGCGCGATCACGTCGTCGACGTCACTGCCGACCGCCACCGTGTCCGGGCTCCAGTCGAGGTTGTTCGGCTCGGCCACGCCGACCAGCCCGCCGGGCGCCGTGACCCGGACCATCTCGCGCAGCACGGCGGCCACGTCGCCGACGTGGATGAGCACCGTCTGACAGGTCACCAGATCGAACGTGCCCGCCTCGAACGGCAACGCCATGGCGTCGCCCTGCACATAGCGGAATCGCGGCGCCAGCCCGCGCGCCTCTGCGAGCGCGGTGGCCTCGGCGACCCAGCGCGCCTCCCGGTCCACCCCGGTGACCTCCGCGCCTCCCGGCAGGTGCGGCGCCAGCGCGCGACCCCAGTGGCCGACGCCGGACCCCAGGTCGAGGACCTTGCGCACCGCCGGCAGGCGCCAGCGGCGCGCCATCAGCGCCAGGAAGTCATCGTTCCACCAGTGATCCCGGCTCTCGCCGAAATACTCCGCGGAGTGGAGACCGGTGCTGCGGATGTCGCCCTTGGCCATGGCCGTGGAGGGTACGCCTCGCGGACGCGTGGAGCCGCGTCGGTCGGGCGTAGGCGCAGGCAACGACGGCGGTCGCCCGGTGAACCTGACTCGCGGCGCGGGCGTGCGGTTCGTCGGATTGCTGCGATAGTCGTCCTGCCATGAGCGTCGCCGCGGGTGGTGGGCGAGGGCGGAGCCGCGCCGCGGCACCCGCGCCCTCGCGGCGCGCCATCGAGGCCGCAGTCCTCGAGCTGCTCCAGGCGCGCGACGCGGCCAGCAGCGCCTGCCCCTCGGAGGTGGCCCGCGCGCTCGACGCGCGCGCCTGGCGACGGCTGATGCCCGCGGTGCGCGCGGCGGCGGCGCACCTGGCCGAGCGCGGCGCCATCGTGGTGCTGCAACGCGGTCAGGTGGTGGATATCGGCGCAGCGCGCGGTCCGGTGCGTCTGCGGCTGGCGGCGCGCGCGCGGCGCACCGCACGGCGCGCGGTCAGTTCGGGTTCCGGATGATGGCCGGCGACGTGTCGGAGACCTTCCTGGCAACGGACATCGTCTGCTGGGCCTTCGACTCGCTCAGGCGCGCTTGTGTCCGCTCCGCCAGGCGCGGATCTTGTCCGCCACCGCCTCCGGGGTGAAGCCCAGCTCCTTCTGGATGGCCTTGTCCGGCGCCGAGGCGCCGAAGCCGTCGTGCCCGATGACCAGGCCCCTGTCGCCGACCACCCCGCGCCAGGGCGCGGTGACGCCGATCTCCACCACCACCCGCGACACGCCCGGCGGCAGCACGGCGTCGCGCCAGGCACGCTCCTCGCGCTCGAACTGATCCCAGCACGGCGCCGAGACCACGCGCACCTTCTCGCCTGCGCCGTCGAGGATCTTCTTGGCGGCCACGGCCACCTCGACCTCGGAGCCGGTGGCGATGATCACCAGCGTGGGCTCGGCGACGTCGGCGATGGAGTACGCACCGCGCAGCATGGTCCTGGGGTCGAAGCCCTCCGGACGCGGGATGTTGGCCAGCTTCTGGCGGCTGAGGGCGATGGCCGTCGGGCCGTGCTTGCGCCCCAGGGCGTGCGCCCAGGCGGCGGCGCACTCCAGCGCGTCGCAGGGGCGCACGAAGTCGAGGTTGGGGATGAGGCGCAGCGCCCAGAAGTGCTCCACCGGCTGGTGGGTGGGCCCGTCCTCGCCGAGGTAGACGCTGTCGTGCGTGAACACGAACAGCGACTGGAGGTGGGAGAGCGCGGCCAGGCGGATGGCCGGGCGCATGTAGTCGCTGAAGACCAGGAACGTCGAGCCGAAGGGGATGAAGCCATCGGAGGCGGCGACGCCGTTCACGAACGCGCCCATGGCGTGCTCGCGGATCCCGAAATGCACGTTGCGACCGGCCCAGTTGCCCTTGGCCAGCGCCGGTGACTTCTCGATGTACGTCTTGGTGGACGGGTTGAGGTCGGCGGAGCCGCCCATCAGCGACGGCACCAGCTCGGCCACCCTCTGCTCGATGACGCCCGACTGCACGCGGGTGGCGGCATCCTTGGCGGGCGCGACCTTGACCAGCTCCTCGAGCAGGTTGGCGGGCACCTCGCGCGCTTGCAGCTTCTTCCACAGAGCCGCCTTGTCGCCGCCGGCCTTGTCCAGCTTGGCCACGGCCTCCTTCCAGGCGGCACGCGCCTTGGCGCCGTCCTCGGCGCGCTCGGCGAAGAGCGCGCGCACCTCGTCGGGGACGATGAAGGTCGGCTCCGCCGGCCAGCCGATGGCCTGCTTGGTGAGCTTGGCCTCCTCGGCGCCGAGCGGCTCGCCGTGCGCCTTGCTGCTGTCGACCTTGTTCGGCGAGCCGATGCCGATGTGCGTGCGGGCCACGATGAGGCTGGGGCGCTGCGGCTCGGACACCGCCGCGTCGAGCGCCTTCTGGATGGCGGCGTGGTCGTGGCCGTCGATCTTCTGCACGAACCAGCCGTAGGCCTCGTAGCGCTTGGCCACGTCCTCGGAGAAGGCGAGATCGGTCTTGCCGTCGATGGTGATGTGGTTGTCGTCGTAGAAAAAGACCAGGTTGTCGAGGCCCAGGTGCCCGGCCAGGCTCCCGGCCTCGGAGGACACGCCCTCCATCAGGTCGCCGTCCGACGCGATGCCGAAGACGCGCGCCGTGGACACCGGCGCCACGTCGCCGAAGCGCGCAGCCATCATCTTGATGCTGGCAGCCATGCCCACGGCGTTGGAGATCCCCTGCCCCAGCGGGCCGGTGGTCACCTCCACGCCCGGCGTCATGAAGCTCTCTGGATGGCCGGGCGTCTTCGATCCCCACTGCCGGAAGCGCTTCAGCTCGTCGAGGGCCAGGTCGTACCCCGACAGGTGGAGCATGGAGTAGAGGAGCATCGAGGCGTGCCCGCACGAGAGCACGAAGCGATCGCGGTCCGGCCACTTCGGGTCGCGCGGGTCGTAGCGCAGGTGCCGCGTCCAGATCTCGAAGGTGATGCTGGCCAGCGCCATCGGCGTCCCCGGGTGGCCGGCGTTGGCCTTCTCCACCGCGTCGACGGAGAGCATCTGGATGGTGTTGACCACCTTCTTCACGAGCTGGGCGTCGTAGCTGCGCATCGGTTCCTCGACGGCTTGGCGTGCCGGCTGCTCGGCCGGCGACCTGGGCGACTGCGGGCGGTGCGGCGGCCGCACCGTGCCGGGTCCTAGGCGAACCGTGCCGAGGAGGAAAGGCGCACGCCGGGCCCGGCCGTCGCTTCCGCAGCGGCATCGCGCCTGCCGGCGCAGCGAGCCGCGTGAACGCACGCTGGCCTCGCGGGGCGTTAGCGGCGGCGCCGCCTGTCCGATAGCATGCGCGAGCGTCGATTCCGCAGGCCAGGCGCCCGTCGCTCCGGCCGCGGCGCGCCGCCGTGCCCATGGAGATCCCCAACACCACCGACGACCTCGGCGACCTCATCGGCGTCGAGCTCGACGGGCGTCGGCCCGGGTGGCGCTTCCGCCTCGAGCGCCGGCTCGGTGGTGGCTCGCAGGGCAACGCCTTCCTGGCCACGCGCACCAGCGATGGCGGCGTCGACCCGGTGGTGGTCAAGATCTGGCGACCGTCGTTCGTCCTGGCGCACGCCGAGCTCGCCAACCTGGTGCTCCGCAAGGAGTATGTGGCGCTGGCCCGGCTCAACGACCACGTACCGCCGACTCCGTTCGTGGTGCGCCTCATCGACGGCGGCGACGTGGCGGTGCGCATGCGCTTCGCCACGGTGACGCTGCCCTGGCTGGCCATCGAGTACGTGCACGGCGGCGCGCTCGGCACGACCATCGGCGAGCGTGTGCGCGAGTGCGTGAGCACATCGGGCACGGCGCTCTCCCCGGCGCGGGTGCGCCAGCTGCTGGGCGGCATCGTCGCCGGCCTCTCCGCCATTCACGAGGCGGGCATCATCCACCGCGACCTCAAGCCCTCCAACGTGCTGGTGTGCGGTGTCGCGGAGGACGAGATGGCCAAGGTCGCCGACTTCGGGCTCTCGCGGCCGGTGGGCATGTCGTCGACCTTCGGCGAGCTGGCGGTGGGGACGCCGGGGTACGCGGCGCCGGAGCAGATGGACGCGGCGAGCGTCGGCCAGTGGTCGGACGTCTTCTCCCTGGCGGCCATCGCCTTCTTCCTCATCGCCGGCGAGGACATGTATGGCGGCACGGCCACGGTGAAGATGGCCAACGTCTACACCGGGAGCTTCCGTTCGCTCGGGCAGCGCCAGCTGGTCGACGCCATCTGGACCAAGGGCGCGCTGCAGCGGGTGGAGAACGTGCTCCGCCGCGCCACCCAGCGCGACCTGCAGAAGCGTATCTCACAGGTCAGCGAGCTCTGGGCCCTGCTCGAGCCCCTGCTGCGCGAGGCCGAGGCGCCCGGCGCCACCACCCTCGCCGCCGGCAGCCAGCGCACCCTCAAGGAAGCGGTCTACTCGCCGTGGACCTTCCGCGTCGCCCATCGCGAGCCGCAGAGCCTCGGGCTGCGCACGGTGGCCTTCGATCCCGACGGCCACGGGCTGGCCGCCGGGCACACCGGCCTCTGGTACTGGGAGGGCAACCGCTGGGTGCAGATGCCGCCGCCGCGCGACGTCGATCCCATCGGCATCCACTACCTGCGCCGCCTCGGGCCAGCGCGCTGGATCGCGTGCGGCGAGCGCGGCACGGTGATGGTCTTCACACCCGCCGGGCGCATGCTCGAGGAGCGCGTCGACGCCACCGCCGGCGCGCGCCTGCACACCGCCAGCGTGCTCTCCGAGCGCTACCTGGCGGTGGCCGGCATGCACGCCGACGGCACCCCGGTGGTCGCCGCGTGCCTCGCCGGTCAGTGGACCGCCCCGGTGCGCGTCGAGGACGCGGACGAGATCCACGCGCTGGCGCCGGGAGGTCTCGGCGAGTGGTACCTGGTGGGGCGCGACCGTGCCGGACGCGGGCTGTTCGCCTCCTGGCAGGCGGAGACGGGCGCCATCCATCGCTGGCCGGTGGAGAGCGCGCCGCTCTACGCGGCGGCCAGCGGCGCCGAGGGCACCGTGTTCGCGGCCGGCGCCGGCGGCTTCGCCTTCCGCAAGAAGGAGGCGCATCCGGTGCTGGAGCGCGTCTTCTCGCACCGCGACATCACCGCCATGGCCGCGGATCCGGCGGGCAGCGTGTGGGCGGCGACCACGGGCCGCATCCTGCACCGTCCGCCCCTGGTCGGTCCGGCGGACTGGTCACCGGTCTGGTCCGATCACGCGCACACCGGTCGGTTCATCTCCGTGGCCGCGCTGGCGGGGATGATCCTCGCTGCGGCGGACGACGGTTCCATCGTCGTCGGTCATCAGGGCCTCGGCTGACGCCGCGCGGCCTGGCTGGCGGCGCGCACCCCCGCTCGCGCACCCAGGAGAGGCGGCGCCGGCCTCAGGACCCCTCGCCGCCGGGCGGCGGCGGGGGCGAGTCGCCGGAGGAGAGCGCCGGGGGCGGCTCCGACGGCAGGGCACCGAGCGCAGGGGTCCCCTCCCCGGGAGCGAAGGCCCCGGTCACCTCCTCGCTCGGCGGGCCGAGCGGGGCGTAGCCACGCGAGGGCGCCAGCAGGTTGAAGCGCCTGACCATCCAGCCGGGGATGAGCAGCGCGTAGGTCCGGGCCAGGCGCCGCGGATCGTCGAGGGTGCGCAGCATGGCCTTGTAGGTCAGCTCGCCGTAGACCGCCTTGAAGGCCGCGGCCTGATCGGGTCGTGCCACCCAGTTGAGCACGCCGGGGCGATCGGCCTCGGGGTGGAACTGCACGGCCTCGATGCCCGGGGCCACGTCGAGCCCGAGGATGGCGCGCCCCTTGGAGAGGCCATCGCGGCTCTCCTGGGCGAGCACGGCGCCGCCGAGGCGCGACAGCGCGGCCGCGTCGAGATCGATGGCCTCCCAGTTGCGATGCTCGAAGGCGAAGAGGCGATCCCCGAAGGCTGCGAGCAGCGCGTGCCGCTGGCCCTCGGGCGTCATGTAGACCGGCATGACCCCGAACTTGCGCTCGGCGCGCGGCGCCACCTCGGCGACGCGGAAGTGCCGCACCACCATCTCGAACGAGTAGCAGATGGCGAACAGCGAGCGCGCGTCGCTGCCGCCCTTGTGGGTGGAGTCGACGATGGAGTCGGCGAAGCGACTGTACGCCTCGGCCCACGGCTGCCCGTCGCCGTCGTACGGCGAGCCGGGCCCACCGGAGGAGAGATAGAGGTCGGCAGCCGGGATGGCGTCGTTCGTGTCCCGCGGCGACACCTCGAGCAGCCGGCACTCGAGATCGGCGTTGTAGAGGTGGACGTGGCGGAAGAAGCGCGTCACCAGACCACGCAGGCACCGCATGGCCTGGTTCACGTGCCCGTCGTTCATGTCGACGACGCACACGGTGAGCGGGCGCAGCGTCACGGGAAGCAGCCTCCCTGCCCGCGCCAAGGCGCGGCACCCGAGCGGCTGTCCCGCTCAGAAACCTGGCACGAGCTCCCGGAACCGACCTCTTCGCTCGACGACATCACGACGTAACCTTCGCGACCCCCCAGCGACGACGTTCCTTAGCACCGCACGCGCATTCTTGAAAGCGTACGTCCAAGGCGCCGCGACAGCTGATAGGCTCCATCGGCCCGTCGTGGACCCGCGACCCGATTTCACGGCGCCACGCGCGCAAGAGGTCGCTCGGCGTGGCTGCGCGGGTGGAGCGCAGCCAGCCACTTCCGCGGCCCGCCGGGCATGTAGTCCATTGGCTTCTATCGAGGTGGGAGATGGCGAAAGGTAAGCGCCGCGCGCAGACGCCCGGCACCAAGGTAAAGCGCCGCACGGTGCTCGGCGGCATCGGAGGCGCGCTCGGCGGCGCCGCGCTCGGCTGCAGCGAGTCCCCGGACACGGCGGGTCCGTCGAGCCAGGGGTCGGCGACCACCGGCGTGGGCGCGTCCGGAGGCGAAGGCGCTGCCGCGGTTTCGTCTACCTCGATCTCCACGTCGAGCAGCGGCGGCCAGAGTGGCCAGGGCGGCGCCGGCGGCGGGGACAACTGCAGCGACAGCGGAGGCCTGAGCGCCGAGCAGCTGCTGGCCAAGATCGACACCTTCGTCGTCCTGTGCATGGAGAACCGCTCCTTCGATCACTATTTCGGCTCGCTCGCGCTCCTGGAGGGCAAGCTCGTCGACGGCCTCACCGGCAACGAGGTCAACGTCTCCGCGGGAGGCAAGTCGGTGAGCCCGTTCCACCTCCTCGACCAGACGCCCGCCGATCCCGCGCACGACTGGGATCCGGTCCACGCGCAGTGGAACGACGGCCAGATGGATGGATTCGTCGCCGAGCACGAGGGCGCCGAAGAAGAAGCGGTCATGGGCTACTACGTGCGCGAGCAGCTCAACGCGCTCTACCAGCTCGTCGACGCCTACACCGTCTGCGATCGCTGGTTCTGCTCGGTCCTCGGCCCCACCTGGCCGAACCGCTTCTACCTCCACGGCGCGAGCTCCGAAGGAAAGAAGGGCAACTCGCCGATCTTCGGCGGCTTCGACAACGTCTTCCAGCAGATGGAGGACGCCAACCTCAGCAGCACGAACTACTTCCACGACATCCCCTGGTGCGCCGGCGCCTACTTCAAGGCCACCGGCAACTCGGGCATCGAGAACTTCTTCGAGGCCGCGGCCGAGGGCACCCTGCCCCGCTACTCGCTCATCGATCCGCAGTTCTTCGGTGGCGGCGCCAACGACGACCACCCCGACCACGACATCGCCCTCGGTCAGGCGCTCATCGCCAGCGTCTACCAGGCGCTGGCGCAGAGCGAGCAGTGGGAAAAGACGCTCTTCATCATCACCTACGACGAGCACGGCGGCTTCTTCGACCACGTGCCACCGCCGGCGACGATCGATGCCAACCCCGAGTTCGCCCAGCTCGGGATGCGCGTTCCGGCGGTGGTCATCTCCCCGTTCGCGCGCAAGGGCTGCGCGGTGAGCCAGACCTTCGAGCACAGCACGGTCGCCTCCACCCTGGCCAAGCGCTACGGCTTCGAGCCCATCAACGCGCGCGCTGCGGCGACCAGCGACATCTCGCCGTGCATCGATCCGAAGTCACTGGATCGCCCCCGCGCGCCGGCGCCCATCGATCCGGTACCCATCTCCATGTCCGCGCTGCGCCGGCGCATGCGCCAGCCCCGCCGCATCCATCAGCCGGAGCTCTGGGAGATGGCGCGCCTGGGGATGTTCCCGCGCCACCTCGACCGCCGGCACCGTGTCGACGAGATCACCGCCACCGTGCTCGAGCACGGGCGCCGGCTGGGCGCCGTGCGGCTCATCGACTGAGCTCGCTCAGTCGGGCGTGATCGTCGTCGGCACCTGCTCGACGCCGCTCTGCAGGCCGCGCACGAAGGCGCGCGAGCGGCCGCGCAGCCCGTGGTCGCCCGGGGGCGGCCAGGCGGCGTTGGCGGCCGCCTCCATCACCCGCGCCACCGCGTCGCCCAGCGTCGGGCTCTTGTTGGTCGCGTTCCACAGCTCGTCCCAGACGATCATCTGCTTGGACTTGGCGAGCTGCAGCACATGGCGCGGATCGAGGCCGAGCTCGCGCAGCGAGCCCTGCATGGCACCGTTGGAGGCGATGAGCCAGAAGGTGACCTGGAGGGCAAAGGCGCTGAGGCGTGCCCCCTCGAGGCGATTCATCTTGCGCATCATCATGGGCAGCGCCTGCGTGCCCAGGCCGACGTGGCGCGCCTCGTCGCGCTCGAAGTACCCGAGCAGCTCGCTGAGCACGGGGCAGATCTCCGCCTCGCGCGCCGCCTGGAAGAGGGTCAACGCCGTCGTCTCCACCTGCAGCTGCATGCCGAGCAGCTTGCAGGCCAGGTCGTCGGTGGAGAGCACCAGGTCCAGCAGCTTCTCGCTGGTCTTGTGCATGCCGCGCGGCACCCCGGTGGCCAGCTCCAGGTAGTCGTGCATGACGTAGAAGTGCCGCGCCTCGTCGTGGGCCTGGCTGGTGGCGGCCATCTTCATCTCCAGCGGCTCGAGGCGGTCGGCGAGCTGCGCCGAGATCCGCCAGGCGGCCAGCTCGCCCCACATGATCGGCCCGAAGACGTCGCGCATCGCCTGGTGCTTCTCGACGGGGATGTGGATGCCCCCGTGCTTTTCGACGATGCGATCCAGCGTCTCGCGCCCGTTCCAGGCCAGCGACTGACCCTTGTGGTAGATGTTGCCCATTCGATCGAACCGACGGGCATCCGAGGCGCTGCGGTCCAGGTCGAACATGCGGTACGGCAACGCGGATTTCGCCATGGATCTCGAGTGTACCCGCCACCGCCCCCGTCGCAACGGGCGCCGATGCCCGAAGACGCACGCCCGCTGACCGCCGCGGAGCCAGCGCGTGGCCCGGAGAGGCGCCCCGCGAGCGGCGCCTCGGGCGCTGGTGGCGCCGCCCGGGCGGCGGCGGTGGTCATGGCGGCCATCTTCGCCTCGCGCCTGGTCGGCCTGGTGCGCCAGCGGCTGGTGGCGCACTGGTTCGGGACCTCGGCCTTCGCCGACGTCATCGCCGCCGCCTTCCGCGTCGGCAACATCACCCAGAACCTCCTCGGCGAGGGCACGCTCTCGGCCTCGTTCATCCCCGTCTACGCCAGGCTGCGCGCCCAGGGAAAGCAGCGCGAGGCAACACACTTCGCGCTCTCGGCGCTCGGCCTCTTGCTGCTCACCGTCGTCGGGCTCTCGGTGGTAGGCGCGCTGGCCGCGCCGCTCATCACCAGACTCATCGCCGCTGGCTTCGACGCCGACCGCTACCAGGCCACGGTGCGCATGGTGCGCATCACCTTCCCCATGACCGGCCTGCTGGTCATGGGTGCCTGGGCCCTGGGCGTGCTCACCTCCCACCGGCGCTTCCTCCTGCCCTACGCGGCGCCGGTGCTCTGGAACCTGACGCAGATCGCCGCCCTCGGCGTGGCCGCCGGCTGGCTGTCGTGGCGCGGGGGCGCGCTGGCCATGGCACTGGCCTGGGGTGCGCTGGGCGGCGCGGTGCTGCAGGTGCTGGTGCTGCTGCCCTCGGTGCGCGCGCTGCTCGGCGAGCTGGGGCCACGCTTCGACGCGCGCGACGGGTCGGTGCGCGAGGCGGCGCGGCGCTTGCCCGGGGCGCTGCTCGGGCGCGGCGTCATCCAGCTCTCCGGCCTGGTCGACACGTTCCTGGTCAGCTTCCTGGGGACCGGCGCCAACGCCGTCCACGGGTACGCGCAGATGATCTACCTGCTGCCGATGGCGCTGCTCGGCACCGGCGAGGCGGCGGTGGCCTTGCCCGAGCTGGCCAGCGACACCGCCGAGCGCGACGAGGGGCGGCGCCGTGAGGCCATGCGCGCCCGCCTCGGGGGCTCGCTGGCGCGCGTGTTCACGCTCACCGTGCCCACCGCCCTGGCGCTGATCGTCTTCGGCCGCGAGCTGTGTGCGCTCCTCCTGCAGACCGGCAGCTTCGATCGCGACGCGCGCGCCCGTGTCGTGCCGCTGGTGGCCGCCTACGGCTTCGCGCTGCTGGCCAACGCCACGGGGCGCGTGCTCGGCACCACGCTCTACGCGCTCGGCGACACCCACACACCGGCGCGCTACGCGATGGTGCGCGTGGTCTTCTCCACCGCCGTATCGCTGGCGCTCATGTGGCACCTCGGGGTGCTCGGCGTGGTCCTCGGCGCCGTCGCCGCTGCCTGGCTGGAGGTCGCGCTGCTGGCGCGCAAGGTGCGCAGGTCGCTGGCCGACGGGAGCGGGGCCACCGCCGGCGCCGCGCTGGGGCTGGAACACGTGCGCATCGTTCGCGTGCTCCTGGCCGGGGCGCTGCCCACCGGCGCCGCGCTCGGCGCCCGCTACGCGCTCCTGCCGCTGCTCGGCGACGGTCCGCTCGGTGCCGCCGCGGTCCTCGCCGTCTTCGGCGCCGTGTTCCTGGTGGCCGCGCAGCTGCTCGGCCTCGGAGGCGCGCGCTCGTTCCTGCGGCGCTGAGGGGCGAAACGGCGGGGCGGCGCGTGCGGGTCGACCCGGTCCACGACCACGTGGACGTCCACGTCCACGTCCCACGTTGGCGAGGGGTGGAAAGTTGGCCCGTCCAGCGGCCGTGCGGCATGCACGAGGGCGATGAGCCAGACCGCCTGGGCAGAGCGATCCCTTCCCCTGGCGCTCGTCGCGCTGGCCGCCCTGAGCAGCGGCTGCCGCAAGAGCGACGCCGCCGACAAGCCACTCTCCGGCAACACCGGCGAAGGTCCGATGGAGGTGCCGGTGCCGCCCGCCGACGGGCCGAAGCTCTACGCCAGGCGCGACGGCGTGGCGGTGGTCGAGCGCCCCGCCGCCGGTGCGCGCATGATCGGCGAGCTGCGCACGGGCGCGGTGGTGGCGCGCTCCGCGGACAAGTACGGCAAGGCGGGGTGCGACGGCGGCTGGTACGCGGTGCGCCCGCGCGGCTTCGTGTGCGCGGGGGACGCGGCCACGCTCGAAGAGGCGGGTGGCAAGGGCCTGCCGGCGCCGCCGCGGCTCGACCGCGCGCTGCCCTACCGCTACGGCCGCACGCGCACCGAGAGCGTGGTCGTCTACAGCCGGGTTCCCACCGCCGAGGAGCAGCAGGTGGCCGAGCCGGATCTGATGCGCTGGCTTCCGAGCCGCAACGAGTCCGACTCCGAGCCGCTCGGCGCCGCAGCCAGCGATGTGCCCGTCGACGCGCGCCTGGTGCCCACCGGCCCGCCGGTGCTGCTCCCGGGCGGCGAGGGCATCGACGCACGCGGGCGCCGCACGGCGCTGGCCTTCTTCACCTTCCCCAGCGACACGTTCCCGGCGGGCGCCACCGGCAAGGGCGACCCCAAGGCCGGCTCGGTGCGGAAGAACAGCGGCGTGTCGCTGACGGCGAGCTTCCTGGCGCCGGGACCGGGCGGTCCGCGGCGCTTCGGGGTCACGCCCGACGGCAAGCTGGTCCCCACCGATCGCCTCCGGCCCGCGCTGGGGTCCACCTGGCACGGGATGGACATCGAGAAGGTCGGGCTGCCGCTCGCCTTCGTGCACAAGAGCGAGGTCGTCACCTGGAAGCTGAGCAAGGGCAAGGCCACCGCGCAGGAAGAGGAGGTCGAGCGCCGCACGGCCATCCCGCTCACCGGGAAGTTTCGAACCGTCGGCGGGGTGCGCTTCGAGGAGACGCGCGCCGGGCACTGGATGCGCTCGCAGGACCTGGTGGTCATCGTCAAGCGCAGCAAGTGGCCGGAGTTCGCGGTGGCCCAGCAGAAGTGGGTCGACGTGAGCCTCGCGAACCAGACGATGACTCTCTACGAGGGCCGCAAGCCGATCTACGGAACGCTGGTCTCCTCGGGGCGCGATCAGATCGGCGATCCGGCGACCACGGCGTCGACGGTGCGCGGGTCGTTCCGGGTGCGCAGCAAGCACATCAGCCGACCGCTCGACAGCCGCGAGGTGCACCAGGGGTTCGAGGTCGCCGACGCGCCCTGGGTGATGGAGTTCGAGCAGGGGTACGCGCTGAGCGGGAGCTACTGGAACGATCCATCGGGCGAGGCGAGCAACTTCCACAACGTCACGATGTCTCCCGTGGATGCCCGGCGGATGTGGGCGTGGGCGGATCCGCAGCTGCCCGAGGGGTGGCACGGGGTGCTCGACACGGGCGGCGCAACGACCATGGTCAGCGTGCGGCCATAGCGCGGACGTCCCAGGTCCACGGGTGGGCGTTGACCTCGGAGGCGCAGGCGCAAGGTCGTCGCGCGGCGGGATCCGGGTGCCTTTGGCGGCGAGAGGGGTCCTTGACAGTCGAGGCGCGGCCTCGCATAGTCCCGCGCCGTCGCGGGCAGGTTCTGTCGCGATTTTGCCGAAGTAGCTCAGCCGGCTAGAGCAGGCGTTTCATACGCGCCGGGTCGGGGGTTCGAGTCCCTCCTTCGGCACCCGCGGGGTGCACCCTCCCCCCTCACGAGCGAGTGAGGGGGGATCGGTCCGCCGTCGAAGACCCGCCGTGTGGCGCGCGTCGATGGCATCGAGCTCGCAAGCGATCGCAGGCCCACCTCGGCGGCCCCTGCCGCGCGCGCTACTGCGACCCGGCCGTCGGCGACGTCGTCTTCGGGCGCACGGCGGGGTTGCGCGCGTCGAAGCTCAGGGACCAGGGGAACGTCTGACCGAGCTCACTCGGCAAAGGCCCGTACGGCCCGGCGCGCAGCACCGCCTGCCGGCAGCTCTCGTCGAACTCGGCGATGCCGCTGGGGCGCGTCACCCGCGCACCGCTGACCGACCCATCCCCCTGGATGACGAAGCTCACGATCACCGTCCCCTGCATCCCCTCGAGCGCGGCCCACTTCGGGAAAGCCCACAGCCGGTCGATCTTGCCGCGCGCGCGGCGCATGTACTCGTTGCGGCGACGGTCACGCGGATCGTTGTCGAAGGCGCCCCCGTTGCCGGTGCCGAGTGCGCGCGAGCGCGAGCCGGGGCCGGCCTCGCCGCCGTTGCCCGTGGCCCCGGGCCCGGCGCTGCCACCCGGGCCCTGGCCGGGGCGACCCCCGGCGGTGCTCGCGTGCAGCAACGACTGCATCGCCAGCGCCACCTCCTGCTCGCTGTCCGTGGTGTCGGCCGGCTTGTCGCGCACGCTGGCCGGCACCGACGGTGTGCCCTGCTCGACCAGCGGCCGTCCGGTGGCCACGTCGGCGCTGTCGCGATGATCGCTGCCGGGTCGCCCATCGCGAACCCCGGCGCCCGGCGCCGCCACCGCCCCGCCGTCCAGCGCGCCGCCCGGCGAACGCCCCGCCTCGCCGATCCCCAGCGGCAGCGCCGCCGCGCCGAGCGCACCGCCACGCGTCCCGCCGCGCAGACCGAGCCCACCGGCCGATGGATCGTGTTCCGCGGGCGTTCGCCGCTCGGGCCGCGCGCCGGTGCCGCCGCTGGCCAGGAACGTCAGCTCCATCGGGTCGCGGCTGAGGCGGATGTCCTCGCGTGAGGCGCGGTGCCGTGCGCTCTTGATTCGCTGGATCTGACTGCGGTCGAACCGCGACGGCACCTCGGCGGAGAGCAACGTCGCGTCGTCGCGATCGGCGAGGTTGAGCGCCGGCAACGCGGCGGCGTCCGTCCCGCCGCGCCCATCGCGCCCGTCGTCCAGCCGCGGCATCCCCTCGCCGCCTCCCCGAGACGCGGGCGTGGACCGCATCGCCGCCGCGCCCGTGCCGTCATCGACGCTCCCGGCGACCATCGTCGGCAGCTCGATGGGCACCTCGGCGGGGCCCCACTCCATGCCGCTGCTCCTGGCGGTGCCCACCGCCGGCACCGCCAGCGTCCCGGCCACGATCAGCGCCCCGCTCCCCACGAGCGCCGCGTGCGCAAGCACCGACAGCGCCCAGGCAGAAACGAGGCGGCGTTCCTCGCGCATCGACTTTCCCCAGTATGAGGCACAACCTGCCCCGCGGCCACGCACCCCGTGATCCGCGCCAGCCCGGCGCATCCCTCCCCAACTCCGCCGGAAACCGCACCCGACGCCCTAGCCGAGCCGGAACAGCCTCCGCGCGTTGTCGCTGGTGCGCCGCGCCAGGTCCTCGACCGCTTCGCCCCGCAGCTCGGCCACCCTGCGCGCGGTGTGCACCACGAACGCCGGCTCGCAGCGCTTCCCGCGCATCGGGATCGGCGCCAGGTAGGGGCTGTCGGTCTCCACCAGGATCCGCTCCGGCGGCGCCCAGGCGGCCACCTCCTGGATGGCACGTGCGCTCTTGAAGGTGACGATGCCGGAGAACGACAGATCGAACCCCAGATCCAGCGCCCGGGCCGCGAAGGGGCGGTCCTCGGAGAAGCAGTGGATGACGCCGCCCACGTCGCGCGCCCCCTCCTCGTCGAGGATGCGCAGCGTGTCCTCTGCTGCCTCGCGGGTGTGGATGACGATCGGCTTCTGGACCCGCCGGGCCAGCCGCACCAGGCGGCGGAACGTCTCGTGCTGCGCCTCGCGCGGCGAGTGCATGTAGTGGTAGTCGAGCCCGATCTCGCCGACGGCCACCACCCGCGCCTGCCGCGCCAGGCTGTCGAGCTCCTCCTCGCTGGCAAGGTCGAGGCTGGTGGCGTCGTGCGGGTGCACGCCGACCGCCGCCCAGACGTCGGGCTGGGCGGCGGCCACCGCGGCCACGTGGCGCGCCCTGGCGAGATCGGCGCCGACGCCGATGGCCACGAAGGCGCTCACCCCCGCCAGGCGGGCGCGGTCCAGCGCCGCGTCGGCCCCGCCCTCCGGGTAGTACTGCGGGTCGAGGTGGCAGTGCGAGTCGACGTACACGGCGTGGGCGGGCCTCTGCTCAGGTCCGCTCAGGTGATGAGCTCGGCGAAGCGCGCGCGCACCAGGGCGCTGGCGGCGTCGAGCGCGCAGCTGTCGCAGTAGCCCATGGTCTTCAGGCGATCGAGGGCCAGGAGCGCGTTCTTGCGCTGCTCCTCGTGCAGCGACAGGGCCGGATCCTTGGGGACGCCGCTGGGGCGCTGCCGATCGCGGAGCAGGCTCACCAGGTCGCGCACCACGTGGGCCACCGCCTTGCGCCGCTCGCCGAAGACGGCCTCGCGCAGCTTGCGGATCTGCTGCGGGAAGACGACGTAGTTGACGATCTTGTCGCCGGGGTGATCGATGGCGTAGGCGGCGATGCTGGAGATGAGCCCGCGCCGATGGTCCTCGGCCTTGCCCCGCACCCCGATCAGTCCCTCGATCTCGCGCATCATGCGCTCGTCGGCGACCTCGAAGTCGCCGGTGTGCACGTTGCGGATCTTCTCGCCCTTCACCCACACGCCGACGTGGGAGATGTAGCGGTTGAAGAGCTCGGCGTAGCGCGTCTCGTCGACCAGCCCGCTGGCGGAGCGGAACTCCTCCTCGCTGGTGTCGAGCAAGCGCTGGCGCACGATGTCCCGGAACTGGCGGTGATCGTGGTACCCGCCGGCGAGGGGCTTCTCCTTGAGCCAGTCGTACTCCGAGGTGCGCTTGCAGAGCTCGTCGAGCTCGAAGAGCACTGCGAACGGCGAGAGGCAGGCATACTCGCCGCTCTGCGCCGCATCGAGGAGCAGCGTGCGCACCTCGCGCGGCGAGACGCCGACCTTGCCCTCGAAGTCGGTGATGCTGTCGCTCTCGTGGTAGATCTGCTTGATCCCCGCGCGCAGCACCTTGTGCGAGTCGGCGTCGAGGCGCTCCGGTGGCGTGCCGGTGGCGAAGAGGTCGAGCTTCTCGGCGGCGGTGAGCGAGGAGACCAGTGGCGCCAGCGTGTCCGGGTAGCGCTTGGCCTCCGGCTGGCGCATGCGGGTGAGCACCGCGAACTCCGCGGCCACCCGGGTGGCGTGCGGGGCCACGTGGCGGGTCACGAAGGGCACCACCTGGCTGTCGTAGATGAGCTGCTCGTCCACGGCGCTGCGCAGGTACGGCGCGCGGACCAGCTCGAACCGCCCGCGGAAGCTGGGGAACTCCGGGTGCTCGCGGAAGGCGTTGAGGTGCACCTCGTTGGCGCTGCCGATCATGACCACGTTGGTCTGCACCGTCTGCTGGGGCAGCGCGACCTCGCCGGTCTCCAGCGTCAGCTGCAGGTAACGGAAGGCATCGAGTGGCCGCTTGAGCAAGTCGCTGAACTCCACCACGCCGCCGGCGGCCTCGATGAGCTCGCCGTGGGCCTCGTAGAGCGTCGTGGCCTGGAGCGCGGTCGGCAGCGATGCCAGCGAACGATCGGCGGTGATCTGGCGCTCGCCGGCGTCGACGGACAGCTCGGGGCCGAGCGTGACGGCGCCCAGACGGTACCCGCGGGAGATGAAGTAGCGCTCCACCTGGACGTGACGCAGCGTCTCCGCGAGCGAGCCGCTGTTGGCAACCAGCAGCGCCTCGAACACCTGCTGGTTCTTGTGGGATAGGCGGCCGCTCATCAGCCAGTCGGGCGGCGGCTCCTTGGCGCTGGCGTCGTCGTAGAGGCGCTGCACCAGGGAGCGCCGCTCCTCGAGGGGCAGGAGGAAGAGCGGGTGGTCGCGCAGCTCGATCACCAGCCGCGCGTCGATCTGGTCCTCCTCCAGGTGGGCGTAGCTGGCCCCGGCGGCGCTGGCGCGGACCTCGCCCCCGAAGCCGATCGACCCGCGCGTCGTCTTCCGGCTCGGGAAGACCCAGTGGAAGCGGTAGACGGCGCCCTCGTCGAGCGTCGAGTAGTGCTCGAGCGAGCGCAGGATGCAGGCTGCGGCAGTGCTCTTGGCGGAGCCGTTCGGGCCGTGCATGAGGATGAGCCGGTTGGCTCGCCCCTCCTGCACGAAGTTGCCGAGCACGCGGTAGACCTCGGCCTGCAGCTCCTCCTGCCCCACCAGCACGGCGTCGCGGGCGCGGTAGCGCTGCTCCTCGCCGGGCGGCAGCTCCGCTCGGGAGCCTGCCACGCTGCGTGGATCGGCCCGGAAACCCGGCTGCAGCCAGGGAAGGTCGAAGAGGCGCCAGCGCAGCAGATCGCCCCAGGGACGCGAGACGGTACGCGTGCCGAAGTGGTCGAACATGTCGCGCACGTAGCGCGCGGCGTCGCGCCCGTAGCGCGCGGGCTGCTCCGCGAACAGCTCCACGTATTCCTGGAAGGAGAGCACCCGCCTCCCTTCCAGGAAGCGCCGCTCCATGCCTGCCGCTACGCGGTCGAGCTCGGAAAGTGCCAACCGGGCGCGCTCCCCGGCGCGCCCCGTGTCGTCGGTCTTGCTCACGCGCGAGCGAGTCTAGCAGCCTGGCTGCGAGGCGATCCCATCAGCGACGACTTTTGCGCCATCGCTCTACCCGCGCATCGGCGCTGGCCATCACGAGGGCACACCGGATTGGTCGGCGCGCGCGCCTCCAGCACCTAGCGAACGGCGACCTCGATCTCGAGCGGCGCCTTCTCCATGATGCAGTTCGCGTCGCTGCACACGCTGAGCGACAGCGTGCCGGCCACCTTGGCCTTGCCGGCCTTGGCGGCGACGAACGGCACCCTGAAGGTGCCCTTCTTCGCCTCGAACTTGCCGTCCTCCTTCTTGAGGAGCGGCTTGGGATAGGTCACGCCCTCGGCGGCGGGATCGGCGACCTTCCACTTGGTCGGGTACTGATCGTTGATGTGGTAGGCGCCCTTGGGAACGAGCGTCACCTCCACGGTGCACTCCTTGCCCGAGCTGCAGTCGCCCGCGGGCGCGATGCTGGCGATGAACGTCTCGGACTCCTGCTTGGGGCCCGCGGCAGGCGCGCTCTCGACGGGATCGCCGGTGCTCTCGCGGCCGGCGGCCGGCGCCGCCTCGCTCTTGTTGCAGGCCAGGGCCAGCGCGGTGCCGGCCACGACGAGTGCGAAGGTGGCAGCGCGACGGGTGCGCGACGAAGTGTCCGTGCTCATGGGAGAAAGGAGTATCACGTCGCTGGGCCTCCTGCATGGCGCTGGCGGGCGCCGTCCACTCCCTGGATACGTGTCGTGAGACGAACGGTTCCCCGCGTTCTTCAATGACACCGGAACGGGCGGGCAGCCCCACCCGGCCGCGGGACCGGAGGGACGGACCCGGCCCGCCGGCCGCTCAGCGCGCCACGAGCAGGGTGACGATGGCGCCGACGACCACGCAGGCCGCGGCGATGGCCGGGATGAGCCAGCGCGGGCGCGCCTGGGGCACGCCCATCCCCACCTCGTCCTCCGCGAACGGGCTCAGGCCCGCGGGCCCACCGGCAGACCCGGCCTTGAACGCGTCGTAGGGCTCCTGCTGGAAGGCGGGCGCCACCTCGACGGGCGCAGCCGGCGGCGCCGCAGCCGCCTGGGCCTTGGCCGTCTCGATGCGCTCGCCCAGCTCCGCCTGCGGCACGTTCGCCCACTCGCCATGGTGGCCGCTGAGGCCGAACGCCGCGCCCATGCGATCGGCGAGCGCGGCGGCGGTGGCGATGCGAATGGTCGGGTCCTTGGTGAGCGCTTCTTCCATCACCTCGTCGAGCGCCTTGGGCAGGTCCAGGCCCCGCTCCTTGGCCACCTCGCTGGGCGGCGCCGGGTCGCGCGTGAGGATGGCGAGCAGGATGGCCGGGCCGGTGTTGCCCTGGAAAGGCACGGCGCCGGTGAGGCACTCGTAGGCGATGGCGGCCAGCGACCAGACGTCGGCCCGGTGGTCGAGCGTGGCCAGCCCCTGCGCCTGCTCCGGGGCCATGTAGAAGGGCGAGCCGATGGTGGTGCCCATCACGGTGAGCTTCTTGGCGCCCTCGGAGTTGTCGCGGACGCTCCCGAAGTCGAGGAGCTTCACCACGTCGCCGTCGCTCGTCCCGCAGAGGAAGACGTTGTCGGGCTTGAGATCCCGGTGCACGACCTTGCGCTCGTGCGCCGGGCCGAGTCCGACGCCGATCTGGCTGAGCATGCGCACCACCCGCTCCGCGGGCAGCGTCTTGTCGCGCTTGAGGAGCATGCGCAGCTCCTCGCCCTCGAGGTACTCCATCACCAGCGCGTAGCTCTGGTCCTCCGTCTTCTCGAAGGCCAGGGTCTCCACGATGTGGGCGTGCGGCAGGGACGCGGAGAGCTCGGCCTCGCGCGCGAAGCGCGTGCGCGCCACCGAGTCGGTGGCCACGTCCTGGTGCAGGATCTTCATGGCCACGCTGCGGTTCTCCCGCATGTCGAGGGCCTGGTAGACGCGCCCCATGCCGCCGTCGGCGACGATGCGGCGGATCTGGTAGCGGCCGGCGCAGAAGGTGGCGCCGACGCGCGGGTCCTTGGGGTCCGAGGGGACGGGCACCTCCTCCACCGGCTGCAGCTTCTGCCCGTCGATGGGGCAGAAGCCGCCGTCGTCGGGATAGAGCCGCTGGCAGGTGGTGCAGCTCTTCACGCGGTGCCCCTCGCTACGCTAGCGCCTCGCCTCATCGAGAGGGCGAGCGGCTGCTCCGCTCGCGCGGCGTCTCCGCGCCTGGCTCGGGCGCGACGCTGGCGGCGGGCATGTAGTAGAGGATGCGCCGGCAGTTCGGGCACTGCTCGAACTCCTCCTGCCGCAGCATCTTCTGGAACATCATCGGTGGGATGGAGATGTGACATCCGTTGCAGGTGCCGTCGCTGGTGCGCGCCACGGCGTACGGGCGGCGGGTGCGGATCGATTCGTAGCGCCGATAGAGGATGGGGGGCAGCTTCTTGACCAGCTCGGTGCGCTCCGCCTGGCGCCCGGCGCGGGCCTCCTCCAGCTCGCCGATGCTCGCCGCCACGCCGGCGCTCGAGCCCTGCAGGCTCTCGGAGATGGTGGTGCGCTTGCCAGTGGCCTCCTCGCTGGAGACGCGCGCCTGCTCGGCGAGCTGGTTGAGACGCTCGATCTCGTCCTCGCGGTCACGCTGCAGCTTGCGCAGCTCTTCGAGCTCGCGCTGCGCGGCGTTGGACTCGCGCTCGTTGCGGGAGCGGCCGAGCTTCTCGCGCGAGCGCTCGATCTGCTGGACCATCTGGCGGAGCTCGATGTGCAGCTCGCCGCGCGTCTTCTCCATCTCGGAGATGCTGTCGCGATGGCCCTTGAGGCGTTCGTCCAGCGTCTTCACCTCGCTGCGCATGCCCTCGATGCCGCCGCGGTGCTTGTCCAGCTCCTCTTCGATGCGGCGAATGTCGACATCGACGGTGGCCAATTGCTCGAGTGCAGCGATCTGATCGCGGATGCTCACGTGGATGCTCTTCTCCTGACGCGCTTGCGGACGCTCGGCGTCCGTGACGGTGGCAGTGGTAGCGGTAGGCCCACCTGGGTTCGAACCAGGAACAGCCCGGTTATGAGCCGGGGGCTCTGACCGATTGAGCTATGGGCCCGGAGCTCGGGGGCTGCGGGTATGCGCGCGCTGCCCAGGCGCCGATGCAGACCTCCGCCAGGAGACTTCGCTCCTGTCGAAGCTCCGCCAGGAGACTTCGCTGCTGTCGAAGCTCCGCCAGGAGACTTCGCTGCTGTCGAAGCTGCGCCCGTGCGAGCTTCGCGCAGCTGGACGGAGGAACAGGGGGCGGACGGTTCGGACACCGGGCGCCAACGTAGTCCAAGCCGCCCTGCGTTGGAAGGGGCGCAGCCGGCGGGCGTGCCTTGTGCGCTCTGCGCGTCGCCCGGCCCGAAAATTGGCGGCGAGGGCGTTCCGGCGGCCGCCGCGCACATGCACAGCAGGCAACCACCGGCGCCGACCGCCATCACCCCGACCAGGGTCAGCAACACGATGAGGGCAACGTTGGGCCCGGAGCTCTGCGGTTCGGCGGGCAAAGCGTAGTGCCCGGCGTAGGGACCACCCGGCATCGGGGCCAGCGGCATGGGCATGGCCCGCGGGTGGGACGCCATCTGCGGGCTCTGCGAGACGGCATGCGGGTGCGCGCTCACCCCGTGCCCGGAGCCCGGCGCCCAGGAGGGCTGCCCACCGGACGCTGCGTGCGGGTGCGGGGCCTCGGGCACCGTGGGCTGCACACGACCGCCGCCGATGATGCGCTGCACGCGCTCCACGGAGACGCGCGCCCGCTCGGGCGCGAAGGGGGCCAGCGCGCGCGCCAGCTCGCCCATGTGCGCGTAGCGCCGCGCCGGATCCTTCTCCAGGCAGCGCAGGATGACCGCTTCCACGCCGGCCGGCGCCTCGGGCCGGCGCGCGCGCAGCGGCTCCGGCGCCAGCGAGAGGATGTTCACGTAGAGCGTGGGCACGGTGTCGGCGCGGAATGGCGCCTCGCCGACGAGGAGCTCGTGCAGGATGATCCCCAGCGCCCAGATGTCGGTGCGCGCGTCGACGTCGCGCGGCGAGCGCAGCTGCTCGGGCGACATGTAGCGCGGGGAGCCGAGCACCGCAGAGGTCTGGGTCATGGCCTGCGCGACATCGAGCATCGCCGCCTTGGAGATGCCGAAGTCGAGCACCTTGATGACCGGCGTGCCGTCGGCGCGCCGCGTGAGGAAGAGGTTGGCCGGCTTGAGATCCCGGTGGACGATGCCCGCCACGTGCGCCTCGGCCAGCGCCTCGCCGGCCTGGAGCAGGTACTCGATGGCCTCCTGCCCCGGCAGCGCGCCGCGTACGCGCACCAGGTCCGAGAGATCGCTGCCCTCCAGGTACTCCATGACCATGTACGGCACGCCGTTCTCGAGCGCGCCGACGTCGAGCACGCGGGCCACGTGCTCGCTCTGGATCTTCACCGCGGTGCGCGCCTCGCGGGAGAAGCGCGCCACCACCTCGGGGTTCTTGGCCAGCTCGGCGTGCACGAACTTCAGCGCCACCCTCTGGTCGAGGTGCACGTGGGTGGCGGCGACCACCACGCCCATGCCGCCCTCGCCGAGGACGCGCTCCACCCGGTACTTGCCGGCCAGGATGGAGCCGGGCGCCGGGGCATTCACGCCCGCACCTCGCTGGACGCGCGGAGCCCGCGCGCTCTGACCCTCATCGCCACTTCAGGGTTCTACCATGCGGTGCTTGCGCGGGGAGCGACCGGGGGCCGGCGGCGGCGCCGGGGCCGCCGAGCCGCGGGCGTCGGCGCAGCAGCGAAAGCCGGCCAGCGGCGAGCGAGCACCGGCAGGATTGCCAGTGCTGGCGGAGCGGCAGCGGGCAGCGCCGGGACCGTAGTGCCCTCCCTTGCGCGTGGAGCGGTACGGGTCGGCGCCGGCGGAGCCCTGCAGGTTGTCCACCCACTCCTCGACGTTGCCGGTCAGGTCGTAGACACCGAAAGGGCTCACGCAGCGGCTGCGCGCGCCCGACGGCAAGCGACCGTCGGCGCGCTGGCGCTCCTCCGGCGCACGCAGCGGGTCGCCGAGCGCGGCCAGCGCCTCGGTGTCGACCTTGGCGTCGATGTGGCAAGCGGTGGCGTCGCGCTCGCGCCCGTAGGGGTAGGGCCACATCTGCGTGCCCTCGCAGGCGAACTCCCACTCCTCCGGCGAGCAGAGGCGCTTGCCCTCGGTGGCACAGGCCAGCGCCGCCTCGTTCCAGTCGGCGAGCACCGCCGGGACCACGCCCTCGAGGTTCGGGTACTCGTAGCGGTCGATGCAGAAGCGCCGGTGCGCGAGGCGCCCGTCGCACAGCACCTCGGGCGCGAAGGTGCGGCAGGCGTCCGTCGCCTCGTCGACGAAGACCTGGCAGCGGTGGGCGACGAAGGGGCAGTAGACGCCATCGACCAGCGCCATCTCCGCCGCACACGCCACCGCGCTCTCGGGGTTGTCGCGCACGTACGCCGGCGGGGGCGGTCGCGGAGGCGGGGCGGCGGCGCTGGCGCGCGGCGGCGGCGCCGGCGTGACCTCCAGCGGGGGTTGCGTCGGCGGTTCGCGCCCGGCCAGGCGCGGCAACATGAGCGCGCCGCCGGCGACGAGCGCCGCGGCGACGGTCAGCGGCGCCAGCGCGCGGCTGCCGAGCAGCCCGCCGGGCTGGCGCGCGCCGAGCGGGCTCGGCTCGTCAGCAGGGTGCATCGCGCAACCCTTCGCTCCATCGAGCGTGGACGTGAAGCGCGTGGCCGGCTCCGTCGCGCATCGCTCAGCCGAGCGCCTGCTCGAGATCGGCCATCAGGTCCGCCTGGTCCTCGATACCCACGCTCATGCGCAGCAGGCCGTCGCCGATGCCCGCGGCGCGGCGGTCGGCGGCGGGCATGGTGGAGGCGGTGGTCGAGGCCGGGTGGGTGATCAGCGAGCGCACGTCGCCGAGGCTGACGGCATGCGAGACGAGCTGCACGCGCTCCAGGAGGCGGCGACCGGCATCGAGCCCGCCGGCGAGCTCGAACGAGACCAGGGCGCCGAAGGCATGCATCTGCCGTTTCGCCACCTGGTGACCGGGGTGGGCGGCCAGCCCGGGGTAGTGCACGCGCGCCACCTCGGGTCTCGCCTCGAGCCAGCGCGCCAGCTCCAGCGCGCTGGCGGTGGCCCGCTCCATGCGAAGCGCAAACGTGCGCAGCCCGCGCTCGACCAGGAAGGCGTTGAACGGCGCGAGGACCGCGCCCATGCCCTTGACCACGGTGTCGGCGACGACGCGGCGTCGCGAGGCGTCGCACACCACCACCCCGCCCACGGCGTCGCCGTGGCCGCCGAGCGCCTTGGTCAGGGAGTGCAGCACCACGTCGACGCCGAGCGCCAGCGGCCGCTGGCAGAATGGCGTGGCGAAGGTGTTGTCGGCCACGCTGAGCGCGCCGCGCTCCCTGGCCAGGGCGGCGAAGGCGCGCAGATCGGTGATGGTCAGCGTGGGATTGGCCGGCGTCTCGGCGTAGAGCAGGCGCGTGCTCGGGCGCATGGCGGCGGCGTAGGCCTCGATGCTCGCCCCGTCGACGAAGGTCGTCTCGATGCCCAGGCGCGGCAGGCGCTCGCGGAGCACGCGCGCCGTCTCGGCGTAGAGCGAGCGTGGCGCCACCACGTGGTCGCCGGCATTCAGGAAGGAGAGCAGCACGCCGCTGACCGCCGCCATGCCGCTGCCCGTGCACACCGCAGCTTCCCCGCCCTCGAGCGCCGCCACCTTGCGCTCCAGTGCCTCGACGTTGGGCGTGGCCCAGCGGCTGTAGATGTACGCGTCGCCCTCCTCGCGCGCGGCCGCCGCGGCGACATCGGCGTCGGCGAAGGTGAAGGTCGAGCTCAGCACCAGCGGCGGGTCGAGCGGGCCGGTCGGGGCGCGCTCCTCGCCCGCGTGCACGGAGAGGGTGGAGAGGCCGGGAGCGCGGCGGGGAGCGGACATGGCAGCGTTCTACCCAAGGCGCCGCGTCGCGGCGATGGTGGCGGTCACCGCCGTCTCCCGCCGCCGATCCCGGTGCAGGTTCACCGCGGCGGCGGACGCCGAGGGGCGCCGGGGGGGTGCTCGCCGGCATCGGGGGCGTTGCAAGCGTTGTCGCAGGCGCCGCGCAGGCAGCGCGCCTCGCGGATGCAGCCGACCGGCTCCGGCCCTGGCAGCGGCAAGGGCGCGCAGCGCGCGCCGGCACAGGTCTGCTTGCGTTGATCCTCTACCCAGCGCAGCCAGGCGCGGCTGCGAGAGACGTAGCCGCCTGGGCTGTCGCAGCAGCGGTCGTGCGGAAGGTTGGTGACGATGACGCAGTCGTCGTCGACCGCGCAGGTGGTGTTGGGCGGCATGCCAGGGAAGAACGGATAACCGCCAGGGGGCGGACCATCGGGCCGGGCGGCGCTCCCTGCGCCGGCGGCGGTGTCATCTGCGCCCGGCACGCGCCGCCCGCACGCCACTGCCAGCAGCCATGCACCGCAGGCCAGCACGCAGCGCGCGCGCACGGTCTGCCGCGCGAGGCGCGGTGACTGCATGCCCAGCGAAGCGTGGACCATGACCCGATGGTAGCGCCGTCGGCCGGACCAGGATCGAGCGTCCGCGGCCATGCGGCGCGCATCACCATGGGGCGAGTACGAGCCTCCGGGGCGCCGCCCCGCGGGGCCCGTGCTAGCTCTTCGGTTCGCATGGATCGCCTCATCGTCCGCGGCGCCAAGCAGCACAACCTGAAGGACATCAGCGTCGAGCTGCCCCGCGATCGACTGGTGGTCATCACCGGGCCCAGCGGCTCGGGCAAGAGCTCGCTGGCCTTCGACACCATCTACGCCGAGGGCCAGCGCCGCTACGTCGAGTCGCTCTCCGCCTACGCCCGCCAGTTCCTGGAGCAGCTCCCCAAGCCGAACGTGGAGTCCATCGAGGGCCTCTCGCCGGCCATCGCCATCGAGCAGCGCGCCCTGGCCAAGAGCCCGCGCTCCACCGTGGGCACGGTCACCGAGATCGCCGACTACCTGCGCCTGCTCTTCGCCCGCGTGGGCACGCCCCACTGCCCGAGCTGCGGCAAGCGCATCGAGGCCCAGACGGTGCAGCAGATCGTCGACCGCATCCTCGGCCTCGGCGAGGGCAGCCGCGCGGCCATCCTCGCCCCCATCGCCCGCGCGCGCCGCGGGGAGCTGAAGCTGGAGATCGAGCGCCTGCGCCGCGAGGGCTTCGTACGTGCGCGCATCGACGGCGAGGTGGTCGACCTCGGCGACGAGCTCGTCCTCGACCGCGCAAGGCCACACGACCTCGACGTGGTGATCGACCGCGTCGTGGTCAAGGACGGGGTGAAGGGTCGCCTCACCGACTCGGTGGAGCTGGCGCTGAAGCTCGGCGAGGGCCGGCTGCTCGTCGATCCCTCCACCGAATCGCACAAGCTGGAGCCGCTGTGGATGAGCGAGCGCTTCGCCTGCGTGGAGTGCGGCATCTCGCTGCCGCCCATCGAGCCGCGCATGTTCTCGTTCAACGGGCCGCACGGCGCCTGCCCGGCCTGCGACGGCATCGGTGCACGCACGCGCGTCGATCCGGAGCGCGTCGTGCCCGACCCACGCCGCACCCTGCGCGAGGGCGCGGTGGCGGCGTGGGGGCGGCGCGGCTCGCTGGCGCTCTCCACCGAGACCGAGCGCGCCGTCACCGCGCTCGGCGTCGATCCCGACGTCCCCTGGGCCAAGCTGCCACCGGCCACGCGACAGCTCATCCTCGATGGGCCGCCGGCCCCTGTTGTCGGCGCCGGCGCGGGCGAGGCGCCCCCCCGGCGCGGGCGCGGCAAGCGCGCGCAGACGGCGGCCTACGAGGGCATCGTCCCGCGCCTGGAGCGATTGCTCTCCAGCGGGGTGGCCTCGACCCCCGACGACTTCGAGGCCGACGACATCGACGACGAGGCGGTGGCGGCCGACGAGGTCGGGCGCTTCGTGGTCACCCGCGTCTGCGACGTCTGCAACGGCCGTCGCCTGCGGCCCGAGGCGCTGGCGGTGCGACTCGGCGGCAAGAACATCGCCGATGTCGGCGGCCAGGCGCTGCGCCACGTGCGCACCTTCCTGCAGGGGCTCACTGCCGCCGGCGGCGCCGAGCTGCCGCCGCGCGAGCGGGCCATCGCCGAGCCGCTGCTGCGCGCGGTCATCGCCCGCCTCGGCTTCCTCATCGACGTCGGCCTCGACTACCTGACCCTCGACCGATCCGCGCAGACGCTCTCGGGCGGCGAGGCGCAGCGCATCCGCCTGGCCACCCAGATCGGGGCGGCGCTGGTGGGCGTGCTCTACGTCCTCGACGAGCCGTCGGTCGGCCTGCACGCGCGCGACAACGCGCGCCTGCTCGACGCGCTGCGACGGCTCGTCGATCTCGGCAACAGCGTCATCGTCGTCGAGCACGACCGCGACGCCATCCTCGCCGCCGATCACGTGGTCGACATGGGACCGGGTGCCGGCGTGCACGGAGGCCAGGTGGTGGCCATCGGCACGCCGGCCCAGATCGCCAAGAACCCGCGATCGATCACCGGCCCCTGGCTCTCCGGCGAAAAGTCGCTCCCCCTGCCCGGCAAGCGCAAGAAGCCAACCGGCAAGGTGCTGCGCCTGGTCGAGGCGCGCGCCCACAACCTGCAGCGCGTGACCGTGGCCATCCCGCTCGGCATCTTCACCTCGGTGACCGGCGTCTCCGGGTCGGGCAAGTCGAGCCTCATCGTCGATACCCTCCTGCCGGCGGCACGCAGCCAGCTCTATCGCGCCAACGCGCCGGTCGGCGACTGCACGGCGGTCGAGGGGCTGGACGAGATCGACAAGGTGGTGAGCATCGATCAGGCCCCCATCGGGCGCACCCCCCGCTCCAACCCGGCGACCTACACCGGTGTCTTCGGGCAGCTGCGCGAGCTCTACGCCGGGCTGCCCGAGGCGCGGGCCCGCGGCTACAAGGCGGGGCGCTTCTCCTTCAACGTCAAGGGCGGGCGCTGCGAGGCGTGCCAGGGTGACGGCGTGCTGCGGGTGGAGATGCATTTCCTGCCCGACATCTTCGTGACCTGCGAGACGTGCGCCGGCCGCCGCTACAACCGCGAGACGCTGGAGGTGCTCTATCGCGGCATGTCGGTGGCCGACGCGCTCGATCTGACGGTGGAGCAGGCGATGCTGCAGTTCGAGACCATCCCGCGGGTGCGCGAACGACTGGCGGCGCTGGTCAAGGTCGGCCTTGGCTACGTGACGCTCGGGCAGCCGGCGACCACGCTCTCCGGTGGCGAGGCACAGCGGGTCAAGCTGGCGCGCGAGCTGGCGCGCAGGGCCACCGGGCGCACGCTCTACGTGCTCGACGAGCCCACCACCGGCCTCCACTTCTCGGACATCGAGGTGCTCACCGCCGCGCTGATGAGCCTGCGCGACGCGGGCAACACGGTGGTGGTCATCGAGCACAACCTCGACGTCATCGCCTGCAGCGACTGGGTGGTCGATCTCGGTCCCGACGGCGGTGAGCGTGGAGGCCGCCTCGTCGCCGAGGGCACCCCGGAGCAGGTCGCCGCCGAGCCGCGCTCGTTCACCGGCCAGTACCTGCGCGACATCCTCGGATCAGGCGGGAGCGCCGCGGCGGCCATCAAACGCAAGAAGCCCGTGCCGCCTCCGGCGCGCGCCTCGCGTCCCAGCGCGCGCCGCTGAGCGGCGGCGGCCTTCAGCCGAAATCCTTCTCCATGCGCTCCTGATCCTCCTTGCAGCGGATGCAGAGCGTCGTCTCCGGACGGGCCTCGAGGCGCTTGATGGAGATTTCCTCCTCGCACTCCTCGCACTTGCCGAAGCTGCCGTCCTCGAGCTTGAGGAGGGCCTTGTTGATCTTGCCGAGGAAGGACTTCTCGCGACCGCGCAGGCGGAAGGTGAACGACTGCAGGTACTCGCTCGACGCCAGATCCATCTCGTCCGGAAGGTCGTTGGAGTCGAGGGTCATGTCCTCGTTCAGCGTCTGCTTCGCCTTCTTGACGATCTCGTCGCGCTTCTCCTCGAGCATCACCTTGAACTTCTTGAGCTGGGCCTTGTTCATGTGAGTTCCCTGCCGTGTGCGCCGTTGCCGAGGCTCGTCGACTTCGTGCCCTCTACCTTAGCGAATCGAGACGACGCGCTGCACGCGCGGGTCGCTCTCGGGCATTTTCCCCTTCGATGTGTCCACCCGGGCTCGGTGGCGGCCTCGGCGGCGATCGAGCGCTCGTGCCGCTCGGAACCGGGCTCGGAGGGGCTGCTCCGCTCCAGGGAGCGGGCCGAGACCGGTTTCTCCAGGAGCCGCGCTCCGGAGGGCCACGAAGTTAAGCCCCCAGTTCCGCTTCGTCAACGCCCGCCGCTCGAGGCGTGCGGGGCTCCCCCGCGGGCTCCGCCAACCCCCTGCCGGGCGGCTCCATCCTCCGGGGCGGTCGGCGCGGCGGCCCTGCCCCCGCTCCTGTCGACCCGTCCGGCCCAGGGCCGCCCCCACGTTGACCAGGGCCATGACGCGTGGGAGGAGATTGTCCAGCCTTGCTCGATTTCGACGCGAACCGGAGTGTCGTCGCGCCCCGTGACTCGGCCACGGTGGTGGTGTTGCGCGAGTCCGCCGCGGGTCTCGAGGTCTTCTGCGTCCGGCGGCACGCGAAGTCCGGCTTCCTCGGCGGGGCGGTGGTGTTCCCCGGCGGCAAGGTGGACGAAGGGGACGCGCTGCCGGAGTGGGAGGCGCTGAGCGGTCCCCTGCATCCGCGCGCGGGGCTGCTGACGACCGCGCACGAAGGCGGTCCCGCCGCGACGAGCCCGCGTGCACTGGCGGTGGCCGCAGCGCGCGAGCTGATCGAGGAGGCAGGCATCCTGCCGGCGGTCGGCTCCTCCGGGGCGCTGCCGATGGAGCCGGAGATCGCCGCGCTGCGCGCCACCCTGGCCGGAGGTTTGTCCACCGCCCTGCGCACGCAAGGCCTTCGCCTCCTGCTCGATGGGCTGGTCCCCTTCGCCCGCTGGGTGACCCCGGAGGCGGAGTCGCGCCGGTTCGACGCCCGCTTCTTCCTGCTCCGGCTCCCCGACGGCCAGCGAGGGAGCCACGACGAGCACGAGGTGACGGACAGCTTCTGGGCGACGCCGGCGCAGGTGCTGGCCGACTTCGAGCGCGGCGCGGTGATGCTGGTGCCTCCGACGACGCGAACGCTGGAGCTGCTCTGCGCCGTGCGCACCTGGGAGGGCGCGGTGGCGCTGGCCGCTGAGCAGAGCCTGCTGCCGGTGGTGCCACGCTTCTGCATGGCCGCCGAGGGCGCGGTCCTGGCGCTGCCCGGCGACCCCGACCACGAGGTGCGGGAGCTGCGCGTCGCCGGTCCGACGCGGTTCGTGCTCCGTGACGGTCGCGTCGGCAGCGCCGAGCCGCCGGCGCAACCCGGGTGAGGGAGTGGGGCATGGACGCCGAGGACGCGGCCAGGGAGCCGGAGCTTTTCACCGCCAGCGACGTGGCGCGCTTCTGCCAGGTCGACCTGAAGACCATCCACAACTGGGCGGACAAAGGGGAGATCCGCCACTTTCGCACGCCGGGCCGGCACCTGCGCTTCCGCCGCCTCGACGTCCTCGATTTCCTGCGCAAGTACGGCTACCCGATCCCCGACGGCCTGCGCCTGGGGAAGCCCAAGGTGGTGGTCGTCGACGCCGATCCTGCGGTGCTGGCCGCGGTGCGCCGCGCGCTGGCGCGGCGGTTCGACCTGGTCACCTTCCAGGAGGTCTTCGCTGCGCTGGTGGCCGTGGGCTCGCTGCAGCCGGACGCGCTGGTGCTCGACGTCGACGTGCCCGGGGCGGACGGGCTTCGCTGCCTGGCGCCTGAAGTCCACCCAGGTCACCGCGCACATCCGCTGCATCGTCTACTCCAAGCGGAGGGTCTGCGCCGGCGGGCCACCGAGGCCGGCGCCTACGACTTCGTGGAGAGGGTGACGCCGGCGAGCTGCGCGAGTCGCTGGAGAAGCTGATGGGGCTGACGCGCGGCTGAAGTCCGGCCGGGCCGGACGCTACTTGCCCTCGCGGAAGGCGCGCACGGCGTTGACGATGGCGTCGGCCATCTTCTGGCGGAAGTCGGCAGTGGCCAGGCGCGCCTCGTCCTCGGGGTTGGAGATGAAGGCCGTCTCGAAGAGCGCCGCCGGCATGTCGGCGCCGGCGAGCACGAAGAAGCCGGCGGTCTTGACGCCCTGGTCGCGCATGTCGGGGTAGCGCTGCGCGGCCGACGCCAGCGCCGAGCGCTGCAGCAGGTCGGCGAAGTGCCGCGACCGCGCCGCCATGCCGCCCACGTCGAGGTTGCCGAGGATGGCGGCCATCTCGCCGTCCAGCGCCTGCGGGTCGGCCGGCTTGCCGCCGCGGACGGCGCTCTGGTTCTCGCGCGCGGCGAGGCGCATGGCGAAGGCGTCCTGCTCCTTGGCCTCCGCCAGGTAGAAGGTCTGCACGCCGCGCGCGGTGCCGCTCTCCGAGGCGTTGCAGTGGATGGAGATGAACAGATCGGCGTGGAAGGCGTTGGCCCGCGCCGTGCGCGCGTCGAGCGGAACGAAGGTGTCGCTGTCGCGGGTGAGCAGCGTCTCCACCTTGAGCTCGTGGGCCAGGAGCGGCGCAGCCCGGTGGGCGACGTCGAGGGTCACGTCCTTCTCGCGCAGACCGGTGGGCCCGACGGCGCCCGCATCCACGCCGCCGTGTCCAGCGTCCAGCGCCACGCGGCGCACCTCGCGTGGGCCGCCAGCCGTTCCCTGGGCGGCCCCGGGAGGCCGTGTGCTGATGTCGACGACGATGCGGAAGGGCTGCGGCAGGTAGAAGACGCGCCGGAACGG
>JBBJMR010000385.1:0-7381 GCA_037720395.1 Polyangiaceae bacterium | reverse complement strand
CTCGAGGTGTCAGAATACGGCCGCCAGGTGGGCAACGCGCCGTCTCCGCCCGAAGGGCGAGCGGCGAGGGGGCACGCGCACTGTCGCGTGCGTAGAGGTACGAATGGTAGTGGGGCCACACATGAGCAGCCGTCAGACCGGGAACGAGGGGCGCGCGTGGGCACCCGGCTCCGTGCACCGGAGGCCGCTGGGCGGCCTGGTCGCGGACCGTCGCGGCGGCGCGCTCGTCGAGTACATCTTCCTGCTCGGCCTGGTGTTCGTCATCGGCGCCCTCGCCTGGCCCAAGTTCGGCGACGCGTCGAACAACAAGGTCGTGCGCCAGGCCGAGTGCGGCCTGCTGAACGCCGATTGCGGCGGCCCTCCCTCCGGTGCCGCGCAGGGGAACGCGCCTGCCGCGGTCGCCCCGGGTGGCGGCCTGCAGGCCAAGCTCGACGCGCTGGCCGCGAAGCTGCCCGACGGCGCGACCCCGTCCGATGGCGGCGGGTTCTGGAACGGCGTCGGCAACTTCCTGTCCGACGCCTGGGGCGTCACCAAGAGCGTCGGCAAGGGCTTCTTCGTCGACGGACTCTGGGGCACGGTCACCGGCATCTGGCAGGTGGTCACGCACCCCATCGACACCGTGCAGGGCCTCTGGAGCGCGGTCACCCACCCGGTCCAGACGTTCAACGCCGTCAAGGACTCCCTGGTCAACGCCTGGAACGAGGACCCGGCGCGCCTCATCGGTGCCGGTCTCTTCGAGGTGGTCACCGCGCCCATCGCCGCGCTCAAGGCGACGAAGCTGGTCAAGGCCACCAAGGTCATCGACAAGCTCGATGACGTCACGGACGTGGTCAAGATCGTCGACAAGGTGGACGACGCCTCCGACGCCGCCAAGGCCGCCAAGCTCGCCGCGCTGGCCAGGGACTTCAAGACCACCCCCCTGGGCCGGGCCTACGTCGGTGAGAACCTGCCCGGCAACCGCGTCCACGGTGGCGGCTGGTTGGTGGAGTACCTCGACGACGCCGGCCGCGCCTCGCGCAAGGTCACCGTCAAGGATGGCAAGCTCTACGACGCCAGCGGGAACCTCTTCGACACGACGACTGCACAGACCGCGCACACGGGCGGTGGGCGCGCCATCTTCGTGATGGACGAGCAGGGCAACATCTTCGTCTCCACCTACCAGGAAGTCGGGCGCTTCCATCACTCGAGCCTCGCCGGCGGCAAGCCGGTGACCGGTGCGGGCGAGCTCGTGGTCGAGAACGGCGTGGTCAAGACCATCTCCAACAAGAGCGGGCACTACCAGCCGACGGCGGAGATGAACGAGCAGGTCATCAAGGCCCTCGAGGCGCAGGGCGTGGACGGAACCCGCATCGTTCGCGACAACTGGGGCGGCTAGGGTGACCTCGGGCGAAGACTTTCGACCGCTCGTCGCGGCGCTGCTCTACGTCGTCCAGTTCCAGCGCGATCCGCCGGGTGCCGTGAGCCATGCGCTCCAGCAGACGGTGGAGCGCGGCGCCCTCGGCGCCAGCCCGGAGCGATATCTGGCCGCGGTCCGAGCGGCACTGGCCAGCGACCAGAGCCTGGCCACGCTGATCCCCCAGGATCATTCCGAGGAGACGGTGCGCGCGTTCCTCGGCGCCGTCGAACAGCGGCTCGCCGGGACGCCGAGCTGATCGATCAGCCGCGCTTCGCGGCCGGGGGCCGACGCGGCCCCCGTCGTGCGGGTGGCGGGATGATGTGTGCGTCGCGGACGCGCTGCACCATGGTCCGGAAGACGCGACGCAGCCCGACCTCGATCTCCGCCGGCTCGCCGCACAAGGTGAGCGCCGCGGCCACCGACTCCAGGGTGGAGACGTAGTCGCGGCGCGGCTCGGCGCGGAGGTTGCCGTAGATCGAGGGCTGGCTCGGCTTGAGCGTCAGCCGGCTGAGCTTGGTGAGCCACGGGTTGCGCCACCACAGCGTCTTGGCCTTCGACCAGGTGCCGTCGAGGACCACGATGCCCTCCAGCGCGCCCGGCTCGACGGTGGCACCGCCGCGGGCCACCACCTCGTCGCCGGCCGACTCGCGATCCGGGAAGAGCACCGCCCAGCGGCGGGGATCGACGTCCTCCTCGCCCAGCGCCGCGCCCAGGTTCCGCCAGCTCAGACCGATGACCAGCTGCGCCTTGGGCAAGCTGGCGAGCAGGATGCCCGCCGAGCCGAGGACGGCGTCCTGCTCCTGGGGGTGCTGCAGGACCAGCACGCGGCGCGTCGTTTCGTAGGAGACGATGCGGTCGCAGACGCAGGCCGCCGTCGGGCGCTGGCAGGTCGGACAGGTGACCTCGTCCACGGGCGGAGGCTAGAACGCCGCGTCGGGCGCTGCACGCGCGATCAACGCCGCGCTGGGCGCGCGTTGCAGGTGGTGACGGCAGGAACGAAGACCGTCCGCACCTCGCCGCAGCGACAGGGCAGGTAGACGCTGCCCACGAAGGCGCTGGTGTCGCGGCGCGTCTCCAGCTCCTCGCCGTCGGACAGGGTCACCTTCAGCGTCCTCGCCGCGAAGGTCACCGCCAGGGACTCGCTCGCCTGGTGGCCGTGGAGCGAGCGATGATCGAAGGCGCCGAGCACCGTGAACAGGCCGTCCTCGCGCAACCGCTTGCGTGACGGCGAGCGCAGGTCGCGCGAGACGCGGAGCAGCGGCTCGAGCTGCGGCACGTCGCCGCGCATCGGCAGGCGCAGGGCGCGGGTCAGCGCCTCGTTGGCGTAGTAGTGGATGCCGGCGCGGCCGTAGAGGCGGAAGAAGTAGGGGACGTCGCCGCGGGCCAGCTGCTCCGCCTCGGCGTCGAGCAGCGGCGGCCATGGTGGCGCCCTTGCCGCATGCACATAGGCGTCGGTGCCACGCAGGAGCACGCGGATCGGCGTCTCGCGCAGCGCGGGCAGCGCCGCGAAGACCTCGGCGATGGCCGGCGCGTGGCGGTCGAGGATCTCGAGCGTGCCTCGATAGGCGCCGGCCATGGCCAGCAGCAGCTCGGCAGGCACCGGCTTGCCGAGCCAGGGCAAGGCGCGCCGCACACCGCACGCGTGCCGGCAGATGTCGGCGACCTCCGGGTCGGCGTCGGGCAGGAGCTTGGTCTGGGTGGGGAGCGAGAGGTCGGCGAGGATCATCTCCACGTCGAGCGGGGCGAAGATCACGCGCCCGCCCGCGTCCACGCCGAGCACCAGGTTCTCCCAGTGCAGGTCGGAGAGGCCGAGCCAGCTGAAGAGCGCCAGCGCGCGGCCGACGATCTCGGCCAGGGCTCGCCTGCTCTTTGCCGAACGCGCGGACAGCGGAGCCAGCTGGACGCGCTCGACCTCGCCACCCGCGCGGGCGTGCGGCGCCGAGAAGGCGAGGTCGGGCAGGAAGGCGAACAACTCGCGCCCCAGCCCTTCGCGCGCGCCCAGCTCGTCGAGGCGCCTGCGCAACGGGCTCCTCGCGCAGAGGAGCAGCCACTCCCAGAGGAGCGTGCGCGGCTTGGCCACGCGCCCGTCACCGAGGCGGACGCGCCGCCCGAAGTTGTGCGCGTCGCCGAGCGGCCCGCGCGCAGGGACCGATGCAGGCATCGTGCGTCGCGCCTCAGCCGGTGCGGCGCGAGGCGTCGCGAAGCGCCTGGGCCTCGCGCAAGGCGGCGCGATAGCGGTTGTCGGTGCGTGCCAGGAAGGCGCGCTCGGGTGTGCCGATGGCCGCCTGGACGGCGCCGGTGGTGGCCAGCTTGCGCAGGCGGGCTGGCAGGTTGGCGACGATGCGACCCCACGGCCCGGCGTTGGCCTCGGCGATGCCGGCGATGGCCCGCAGCACCCCGCTCTGCTCGACGCGCGAGAGGTGGGTCTCGATGAGCGCGGCCACCACCTCGGCGCGCTCTTCCTCCTCGAGCGTGCGCGCCACCGTCATCCCCCACTCGTAGAAGAAGGGTCCGAAGGGCAAGAGCAGCTCGCGCGACCGACGCAGCGCGCGCGGCGCACGCAGCGCCAGGAAGCGGTGGTTCTCGATGGCCATGATGCTCTTGTTGACGGCGCCGGCCACGTAGAACGAGCCCCCGAACGCGTCGCGATCGGGCTCGTGGCCGAGCCGCGCGTAGCGCAGGCGCACCGCCTCCACGGCCGGGTTCTTCGGCCAGGCCTCGACGACGCGCGAGAGGTCGCCGACGTTGTGGGCCAGCGTGGTCGCCGCCGAGAGCGCGCTCGTTGCGTCACCGGCGCCGACGCGGGCCTCGAAGATCGCGCACTCGCGCGCCAGCTCGTCGTCGATCGACGCCTGCAAGCGCGCCGCGGCGTCACGCCCCGCGTCACCCATGGCCAGCGCGCACCCCAGCGCTCCGGCGCGAACCGAGAACCACTCGCCGTCGTGCCCGGACAGCGTCCTGTCGCGGCCCGCCGTGGCATCACCCTCGGTGAGCACGCGCGCCGAGACGAGCCGCGGGTCGAGCGCGGCCACGGCGTCGACCTCGTCGATGGCCCGCGCGAGCTGCTCGGCGTGCTCGATCTCCAGCCAGAAGTGATGCCGGATGCGCGCGTCGACATCGGTCGGGCAGAACGTGCCCACGGTGAGGTAGTGCGCCGCCAGGAGCAGGCGCAGGTACTCGACGCTGGCCGGCGCGGCTCTCCAGACAGCGTCCGCCTGGGCGGCCCCGCGAACCGTGGCCGCCGCCGGCGTCGCCGCGGCTCCGCTGGCGCCTTCCTCCAGCGCCCACCCCGCGGTGGCCGCGACCTGCGAGGCCAGGACGAGAGGCGCGATGCCGTGCTTCACGCCGGGCATCATGCGACGGGCGAGCGTCCGCTAGCAACCGAGGAGCCCGCCAGTCGCTTCCACTTGGCGCGGTCGCCGCTCGGGCGTGCTACGCAGCGTCCATGGCCCAAACATGGATCCTCGTCGGCGATGGCAGTCACGCGCGCCTCTTCCAGGTCGACGACGCGTCGCAACCCTGGCGCCTGGTGCGCAGGGTGGACCGAGAGCACAGCCGCGAGAAGACGAACCGGGCCGAGTCGCACGAGGATCACGGCGAGCACGGCTTCGCGCGGCAGCTCGTCGCCGAGCTGGAGACCGCACGCCAGCAAGGTTCCTTCGATCGGCTCGTGCTCGTGGCGGCGCCCAGGTTCCTCGGGCAGCTGCGCGGCGAGCTGGCGGCCCCGCTGGCAACCTGCGTGGTGAAGAGCTTCGACGCCGACTACACCCACATGTCCGAGGAAGAGCTGCCGAAGCACGTGCAGCTTTCCTGAGGTCGCGCCGCGGGACGTGAAGGCGCGCTCCACCCGCCTCTCCGGGGCCGTCCGCTCGCGATCTCGCCGACCCCCCGGTCCTTGTGGCACAATCACGCATGCAAGACGGAACCAACGGGCAGGCTGCCCCGAGCAATCGCCTGCCGCTCGAATTCTTCCGGCAGCTGCCCAAGGTCGACCTGCACGTCCACCTCGACGGCTCCCTGCGGCTGGAGACCATCCTCTCGCTGGCCGAGCTCCACAAGGTCGAGCTCCCCTCGAAGGACCCCGCCGAGCTGCGCAAGGCCATGAACCTGGGCCAGAACTGCGGCTCGCTGGTCGAGTACCTCAAGGCCTTCGACGTCACCTTGCGCGTGCTCCAGACCGAGGACGCGCTCTACCGGGTGGCCTACGAGCTGGCCGAGGACGCGGCGCGCGAGAACGTGCGCTACATGGAGGTCCGCTACTCCCCGATGCTCCACACGCGGCGCGGCCTGCGCCTGACCAACGTGGTCGAGGCGGTGCTCGGTGGCCTGCGCGCCGCGCACGACACGCTGGGCATCGAGTCCAACGTCATCCTCTGCGGCATCCGCAACATCTCGCCGGAGTCGTCGCTGGAGATGGCCGAGCTGGCGGTGGCCTACAAGGGCCGCGGGGTGGTGGGCTTCGACCTGGCCGGCGCCGAGTACGACCACCCGGCCAAGCACCACAAGATGGCCTTCCAGCTGGTGCGCTCCAACAACATCAACTGCACCATCCACGCCGGCGAGGCCTACGGGCCGGAGAGCATCGCCCAGGCGCTGCACGTCTGCGGCGCGCACCGCATCGGCCACGGTTGCCGCCTGCGCGAGGACGGCGACCTGCTCCACTACATCAATGACCACCGCATCCCGCTCGAGGTCTGCCCCTCGTCCAACGTGCAGACCGGCGCCGTGCGCGACCTGGCCTCGCACCCGCTGCGCCTCTACTTCGACCTCGGCCTGCGCGTCACGGTGAACACCGACAACCGCATGGTCACCGACACCACCGTCTCCCAGGAGCTCTGGCAGTGCCACACGCGCATGGGCTTCAGCCTGGCGGACATCAAGCAGGTGATCATCGCCGGCTTCAAGAGCGCCTTCTTGCCCTTCCACGTCAAGCAGGCCTACCTGCGGCGCGTGGTCGAGGAGCTGGATCGCTTCTCCGCCGACGGTCACGTCAAGGCCATGCCCGCAGCACCGTCGGCGCCGGGGCGCGCGGAGCCGCCGGCGAGCGTCGATGAGCAGACGAACTGACGCGCGCCGCGGCGTGGACGGGAGCCAGGTCTCCTGGCGCAGGGCCGCGCGACGCGGCGCCGGCCTGCTCCTCGCCGCGCTCGCGGCGTGCGGCGGCAGCGAGATGCCCTCCTCGGCGCCGAGCGCCATCGCCGACAAGGCGCACCCCAGCCTCGACGCCGAGGCCCTCGACGGGCGTCAGGTGCGCGACCTGCGCCTGCGCGGCAAGCTGCTGGTGGTCACCTTCTTCGCCAAGGACTGCGTGCCCTGCGCGCGCATGGTCCCCGGACTGGAGCTGCTCTCGCGCACCGAGGCCGATCTGGCGGCCGTCGGGGTCGCCGAGGACGCGTCCGAGGAGGACGCCAAGGCGCAGGTCGCGTCCTGGCAGCTGAGCTTCCCGGTGATCCACGACAAGACACGCGCGCTGCAGCAGTCGTTCAGCGTCGGCGACCTGCCGACCACCTTCCTCACCGACGAGGGTGGGGTGGTGCGCTGGGTCGGTGGGTCGGGGCACAACGACGGCGACCTGAAGGCGGCGCTGGCGGCGCTGCGCGAGCGCACGCGCTAGCCACCTCCGCGCCAGACGTCAGCACCGGCGTGTGGAGTCGCCGCCGGCGCGCGCCTCGTCGCCGCGCTCCTCGCCGGTCTCCACGGCGGGCTCGATGTCCAGCGCGCGCTCCAGCTTGCGCGCCGCCTCGGCCATGCCGAACTTGCCGGCGATGCGCGCCGCCTCGCGCGCCAGCGTGGCCGCCTCGTGGACGCGTCGCGCCTTGCCGGCGGCGACCTGGGCGCGGTCGGCGGCCGCTCGGGCCTCGGTGGCCGCCAGCTGCGCCTGCTCGGCCCGCACCGCCGCCGCGCGGTGCAGGCGATCGGCCTCGCGGGTCAGGCGTGCGTCGTCCAGCTCGCCGGGATCGATGCGCGCCACGCGCGGCGGTGCCA
>JBBJMR010000137.1:0-22715 GCA_037720395.1 Polyangiaceae bacterium | reverse complement strand
GGCGCTGCCCCGGTGGTGCCCGGCATGCGCCTGGAGGTGCCGGCGGTCAGCCACAACCGGGCCAGCGCCGGAGAGACCTGGGCGGGGCTGGCGCGCGACCTGCTCGGCGACCCGGAGCGCGGCGACGTGCTGTCCATGTCCAACGACTCCATGCCGTGGCTGGCGCCGGCGGACGGTCAGGAGATCATCGTCCCTTACAACCTGCGCTACGTGTGCAGCGCCGGCGACTCGGTGCTGACCATCGCCTATCGGTTCCTCGGCGAGCGCGACAAGGCCTGGATGCTCGATCGCTACAACGGACTCAAGGGCCGCACCCTGGAGCGCGGCGATGTGGTGCTGGTGCCCCTCGTCGAGCTGCCGCTCACCGCCGACGGCAAGCTCGAGGCGCAGAGCGCCGGTGCGCTGGTGCGCTCGCAGGGGTCGGGCCGCGCGCGCGACTCGCAGCGCCGCGCCGAGGGCGAGCTGCCGCAGCTCGCCGCCGAGGTGCGCAGCGGCCGCTACGTCGACGCGGTGGTGCGCGGCGCGCGCCTGCTCGGCCTCGGCGACCAGATCCGGCCGCAGCTCGCCGCCGTGCACCGCCACCTCACCGAGGCCTACGTGGCGCTCGACGCCACCGGGCTGGCCGAGACGGCATGCGGCGCCTGGCGCGAGGCGGACCCCGCCGCCCAGCTCGACCCCATCGAGCTGTCGCCGAAGATCCTGCGCGCGTGCGCCGGTGCGCCGGCGCCGCGCCCCGAGCCGACGCCCAGCGCGCAGCCGGCGGCCTCGACAGGTCCGAGGTCTCCTGGCGGAGCCTCGACAGGTCCGAGGTCCCTGGCGGAGCCTCGACAGGTCCGAGGTCTCCTGGCGGAGCCTCGAGCTCCACGGAGCCAAGCTCTTGCCGCAGCGGCGTCGCGGCGCCGGTGCGCGGTGAAGCCAGGCCACGCGTGACCGTCCCCCGCGAGGCCCGCACCTCCGCCGCGCTGCTCGATCGGGGGAGCACCTTCGGCGGGCGCTACCGCATCGAACGGGTGCTCGGCGAGGGCGCCAGCGGCGTGGTCTACCTGGCGCACGACACGCGCCTCGGCGACCGCGCGGTGGCGCTGAAGATCATCCACGCCGAGCTCTGCCACGATCGCCAGATCTACAAGCGCTTCGAGCGCGAGGCGGCCATCCTCGAGCGCCTCGACGGGCCGCACCTGGTCAAGCTGCTCGACTTCTGCCGCGAGGGGGAGCGGCTGGCCATCGCCCTGGAGTACGTGGAGGGGACCTCGCTCGACCAGCTGGTGGACAAGTCTGGCAACGGCGACGTCGGCTTCGCGGTGGAGGTGGTGCTCCAGATCTGCGCCGCGCTCGGCGCCGCGCACGCCGCCGGTGTGGTGCACCGCGACCTCAAGCCGGGCAACGTCATCGTCGAGCGCACCGCGGGAAAGATCGGGCTGTCGGTGCGGGTGGTGGACTTCGGTCTGGCCAAGGTGGTGCACGGCGAGCAGATGCTCACCGGCCTGACCGAGCACGACATGATCTTCGGCACCCCGGAGTACATGGCCCCGGAGCAAGCACGGGGCGACGAGGTCGATGGGCGCTGCGACATCTACGCCGCCGGCGTCGTCCTCTACCAGCTCACCGTCGGCGAGGTGCCGTTCAAGGCACGCTCGCCGCTGGCGGTGATGACCATGCACCTGACCGAGTCGCCGTCGCCGCCGCGCGCTCGCCGCGCGGACGGAGCCATCTCCGCCGCGCTGGAGGCGGTGATCCTGCGCGCGCTGGCCAAGGAGCCCGGCGACCGCTACCCGACCGCGCGCGCCTTCGCCGAGGCGCTGGCGGCGGCGCGCGACGACCAGCGCGTGGTGGCCCGCTCCGACGCATCGCAGCTGGGCATCGGTGACACCGATCTGTCCCTCGGCATCACCGGCCTGGCGCACGAGGCGCCTCCGCCCTCGGTGGAGGTCATCTCGGCGCCGCCGCTTCGGGCGTCCACGCCGACGCCGGGGAGCAGGCCCTCGCGCGACCTCGACCTGGCGCTGGCGGCGACGGAGAGCACCACCCGCCCGCGCGCGGTGCCGGCGTGGCTGTGGCTGGTGGTGGTCGTCGTGGTGCTGGCGGTGGGCGTCGGGCTGGGCACCGTGCTCGGCCTGCGCTGACCGAAGTCCAGCCCGGGCGTGATCAGCGACGCGCCAGCGCGCGCACCTCGGGCGAGAGCGGACGCACGCCGGAGCTGTGCACGTCGGTGATGGAGATCATGCTGTCGCGGCCCTCGCGCTGGCCCGGGGTGAGCACGGCCCGCAGCTCGCGCGCCATGGTGCGCGCGCAGTCGAAGCGGTCCTCGGGGCGCAGCGCGGCGGCGCGCGCGAACCACTCGTCGAAGCCCTCCGGCACGGCGCAGAGGTGGGAGGGTCGGGGGAGCTCGCCGCCCACGATGGCGCGCATCAGGTCGCCGAGCGGGTAGCCGGCGTGCATCATCTGTCCGGTCACGCACTCGAAGGCGATGACCGCCATCGACCACAGGTCGGCGCGGTAGGTCACGGGCTCGTCGCCGCGCAGCTGCTCGGGGCTCATGTAATTCGGCGTCCCGAAGAGCGCGCCGACCTTGCTGTGCGGCGACAGCCCCTCGGACAGTCGCTCCGACAGCTTGGCCACCCCGAAGTCCAGCACCTTGGCCATCTCCTCGTCGTCGTTCTGGACGATGAAGACGTTCTCCGGCTTGAGATCCCGGTGCACCACGCCTTGCTCGTGTGCACGCGTCATTGCGCGGGCCACGTGGGTCATCAACCGCGCCACCTCGGCGAGGTCGAGCGGCCCACCCACGCGGTCCAGCCTCTCGGCCAGGTCCTCGCCCTCGAGGAGCTCGAAGACCAGGAACGGCAGCGCGCCCTGGTGCAGCCCGAACTCCAGCAGCTGCACCACGTGGGGGCTGCTCAGCGCCGCGGCGGCGCGCGCCTCGCGCAGCAGCCGGCTGGCGGCATCGGGCCGGGCCAGCGTCCGGAGCGCCAGCTTCATGGCCACATGCGAGCGCAGGGTGAGGTGCTCCGCACGCCAGACCTCGCCCCACCCGCCCTCGCCGAGCCGTCGCTCGAGCCGGTAGCGCTGCGCGACGATATCCCCCGCCTGCCAGGTCTCGGTGCTCAAGGTCGGCGTGAGGAAACTAGCAAGCGGCGCTCCACAGCCGTGCAGGGCAGAATCGGCGCGGAATCGCGCCGGGTGGACCCGCCCCTGTGGACGCCTCCATGTCCAGGAACGGCCGCGCGTCCGGGTTGGCACGGTGCTCGTGCGGATGCGGGCGCGACCCGCTCGCCCTATGGTCGCTGCCGCATGGGGCCGGTGATGCTGCTCGACGCGTTCTCCCTCTTCTTCCGGGCGTTCTACGCGCTGCCGACGATGAACACCACCAAGGGGGAGCCGACCAGCGCCGTCTACGGTCTGTCGGTGCTCCTGCTCAAGCTCTTCCGCGAGAACCGGCCGGCAGGCGCCGCCTTCGCGCTCGATGTCGGCCGCACCTTCCGGCACCGCGCTTACGACGCGTACAAGGGCACGCGCACCGGGGCGCCCAGCGCGCTCGGCGCGCAGATGCCGCGCCTGCATCAGCTCATCGGCGCCCTCGGGGTGCCAGCGCTGTCGTCGCCGGACTTCGAGGCCGATGACGTGCTGGCCACGGTGGCGCGCGAGCTGGTGGCGCAGGGACAGGCCCCGCTGGTGGTCACCGGCGACCTCGACTGCCTGCAGATCGCGCGCGGCCCGGCGCGTGTGCTCATCGTCTCGCGCGGCACCAGCAAGGCCGAGATCTACGACGAGGCCGCGGTGCGCGCGCGCTTCGGGGTCGAGCCGGCCGAGCTGCCGCACTACCGCGCGCTGGTCGGGGATCCCTCCGACAACCTGCCCGGCGTGCATGGCATCGGCGGCCGCGGCGCCGCGGCGCTGGTGAAACGCTTCGGCACCGTGCAGCGCATGCTCGAGGGCCTCGACCAGGTGACGCCGCCGCGCACCCGCGAGGCGCTGGCCGGCGCGGCGGCGGAGGTGCCCCTGTGGGCCGACCTCTCCCGGCTTCGCGACGAGGTGCCGCTGCCCGAGGGGCCGCGCTGGGCGGCCATCGACGAAGCGGCCCGAACGCGGCTGCGCGCGCTCTTCGAGGAGCTGGAGTTCCGCTCGCTGGCCGATCGCATCGACCCGGCCTTCGCCGGTGCGGCCATCTAGCAGTTCGCACACGGAGGCGCCTATCCGGCCGACACTATGTGCACTGGTGCTCTAGCGCGGGGCGCCGGTACGACGAATCATCGCTGGGTGACCCGAAACCGCGGAGGCTCCCCATGATCAAGACCATCGCTTCACTTCTCCCGCTGCTCCTCGTCGCTGCCTGCTCCTCCAGCGCCACCGGCGGTGGCTCGGGCGGTCCGAACGAGCCGAATGATCCCGACGATCCCAAGGAGGCGCTGGTGGGCTGCCTGCCGGTGACCACCACGCCCATCGGGCTCGACGAGCCGACCGCGCTCGGCTTCACCGCCGCCGAGCTGCTGGACCTCGCCGACGGCGATCACCAGGCCTCGCTGGCGTGGGACAAGGGTGGCAGCACCAGCCTCGACGTGTCGGTGACCGCCGACGCCGCCAGCGCGCGCTACGTCGAGCGCGCGTGGCAGGACGACGGATCGGGGACGGCGGCGGAGCCGGCCATCGACTGCCCCGACGTCATCGAGATCGACGCGGTGACCGGCTTCGCCACCGAGGACGGCGCCTTCGCCGAGAGCTGGACGACCACCCTGTCCGCGTCGGAGCCGGGCCTGGTCCTGCTCGGCGCCAGCGTGGCGCCGGATGCCATCGCCGGCAGCTACCAGGTGACCGAGGTCGATCCGGCGCAGTACGACGAGCTCACGCTCTTCTTCGACGTGGCCATCGACGCCGGCGGCGCCACCGGGGCGGTCGCCGGTCAGGCGGTGCAGGGGTCGAACAGCCCCGATCCCGATGGTGTGGTCAGCGCCACGCGCTTCTCGGTGGCTGCGTTCTGATCCCGAAATCCGTGGCCTCGCTGCGGGACGGTGACAGTCTGGGCTAGGCTCCGCGCGAGCCATCGCCCCGTGCCTGTCCCGCCCCGCACCGCCTCCGCGACCGTCCGCGCCGCGCGCATCCCCATCGACTGGGGCTCGCTCGTCCCCCTGCGCCTGCGCAGCAAGATCATCGCCGAGGGCGTCTACGCCGGCATGCACCGCAGCGTGCGGCGCGGTCCCGGCGTGGAGTTCGGCGGGCACCGGCCGTACGTGCCCGGCGACGACCTGCGCTTCATCGACCGGCGCTCGCTGCTGCGGCACGACCGGCTGATGGTGCGCGAGTTCGAGACCGAGACAGACCGCGCGCTGTGGCTGGTGGTCGATGCCACCGCCTCCATGTCCTACCGCGGTCCCGACGCGCCCGGGGCCAAGGTGGCCTACGCCGCCGTCTGCGCAGCGGGCCTGGCGCGCGTGGCGCTGGCCAGCGGCGATCCAGTGGGGCTGGTGTGGATCGGCGGGGACGGCGTGCGGGCCTTGCCGGCGATGGGTGGGCGCGAGGCGTTCGAACGTGTGCTCGGGACGCTGGAGGGCGCGGGCGCTGCCGGTGACGCCAGCGGCGACGACCAGGCCATGGACCGCGCGCTCATGCCCATCGCCCGGCGCGCGCGGCGTGGCGCCACGGTGGTGCTCTTCTCCGATCTGCTCGACCTGCCGCCGGGCGCCATGGCGAGCTTCGGCGCGCTCGGCTCCGGCGGGCGCACGCCGGTGGTGGTCTGGGTCCTCGATCCGGCCGAGGCCAAGCTGTCGTTCCAGGGCAACGTGCGCCTGCGCGCGCTGGAAGGTGGCGCGGTGGTCGAGGCCGACGCGGATGCGGTGCGCGCCACCTACCTCGAGCGCCTGCGGGCCGTCGGCGACGGCTGGGAGCGCGAGCTCACCGCACGCGGCGGCCGCTTCGTCGCCTGCACCAGCGGCGACGACCCGGCGGGCGTGGTGCGCCAGGTGGTGCGCTCCCTCGGCGAGGCGCGCAGGTGAGCGTCCTCAGCGTCGCCGCCCTGCTGGTGGCGCTGCTGGTGGCCGCGCCGGTGGTCGCCCACCTGTTGCGACGACGTCAGGCGGAGGAGCGCCCGTTCCCCGCAGCGGCGCTGGTGCCGGCGACGCCGCCGCAGGCGCGCAAGCGCAGCGCGCTCGAGGACCGCGCCCTCTTCGCGGTGCGCGCGCTGGCGGTGATCGGCCTGGCGTTGCTCGGCGCCACCCCCTTCGTACGTTGCTCGCGCGTGGCCCTGAACCGACAGGGCGGCGCCTCGGTGGCCTTGTCGGTGGTGCTCGACGACTCCCTGAGCATGCGCGCCCCTCTGCCTGCAGGACAGGCCGGCGCCACCTCGGGCCCGACGCGCTTCCAGCGCGCGCGTCAGGGCGCGCTCGAGCTCCTCGATGGCACGCGCAGCGGTGACGCGGTGGCGGTGGTCATGGCCGGCGCGCCGGCGCGCGTCCTGGTCGCGGCCACGACCAACGTGGCCACGGCGCGCGAGGCCATCGAGGCCGCCGAGCCGTCGGACCGCGCCACCGACCTCGACGAGTCGGTGCGCCTCGGCCGCGAGCTGCTCGACGCGCTTCCACAGTCGGACAAGCGCGTGGTCGTCTTCAGCGACCTGGCCGACGGGTCGGCGGAGGGCACCGCGCTCGCCGCCGAGGGCAACGTGGCCACCTGGGTGCCGCTGGGCGAGCTGGCTGGCCTGGCCGAGGACTGCGCGGTGACCCGCGCCGACCGCGCGGCCAACAAGGTGCTGGCGCGCGTGGTCTGCACCGGCGCCGGCACGCCCGCGCCCACCGACGGCGCCGCGGCGCAGGGCTCCGGGTCCGCCGCCCCGGGCGCGCGGCCGGGCGCGCCCACACGTCTGCTCGAGCTCCGTGCCGGCGAGGAGGTGCTGGCCTTGGCGCGTGTCTCCACCGCCGAACACCTCTCGGACGTGACCCTCGAGCTGCGCGGCGAGGCGCCCGAGGGGCTGGTGGCGCGCCTCGCTCCCGGCGACGCCATCGCCGCCGACGATGTGGCGCCGGTGGTGGCCGCCGGGGGCTCGCTGGAGATCGCCGTCGTCGGTGACGCCGCTAGCTCCCACGTGGAGACGGGTGGCCCGCCGCCGGTGGAGCAAGCGCTGACGGCGCTCGAGCTCGACGCACGCATCCACCCGCTGCCTTCCGTTCCCGAGCACGCCGAGGACCTCGGCAACTTCGGTGCGCTGATCATCGACGACCAGCCCGGGCTGACGCCCGAGGTTCGCCGGGCCCTGGCCGCCTGGGTCGACAAGGGCGGCGTGGTGTTGCTCGCCCTCGGTCCGCGCGCGGCGGCCGCGCAGCTCGGCGCCACCTTCGAGCCGCTCGTCGCCGGCGTCGTTCGCTGGGGCAAGTCGCCGTCGCCGGGCATCGACCCGGGCACGGCGGCGGCGGCGCTGGGCGCCGCTGCGCCGAGCTACGCCGACCTGTCGGCGAAGGGGCGCGCCTCTCTCGATGCCGGCGCCAGCGACGCCGCCGAGGTGCTGGCGCGCTGGCAGGACGGCGCACCGTTCCTGCTGCGCCGGCCGATGGGTCGCGGGTCGGTGCTGGTGCTGACCCTCCCCTTCGACACCGAGCAGAGCGATCTCGCCCTGCGGCCGGCATTCCTGGCCATCGTCGATCGCTTCGTCTCCACGGCCCGGGCGCGCGGCGGGGCGCGCCGCATCGATGCTGGCCAGAGCTGGACCTTCGACGGCTTCCAGCGCGTCCGCGTGCGTCGGCTCGGCGGGGCTGGCGCCGCTGCGGAGGTTCCGGTGCTCGAGGCCGACGGACGGCCGCGCGCGGCGCCGGCGCTGGCCGGGGCCTACGAGATCGACCTCGGCGACGAGAAGGTCACCCGCGTCGCCGCCGTGCCGGAGCGCGAGATCGACTTTCGCCCCCGGCCGGTGTCGCCCTCGGCGGCGTCCGAGGTCTTCGGCGGCGTGGCCCCTTCCATGGACGTCTCGCCCTGGGTGGCGGTCGGCCTGCTGGCGCTGCTGGCGGTGGAGATGGCCCTGCGCGTGGCCCGTCGGGCGCGCGCCGGTACGGCGCCGGTGGTGGAGCGCACCTCGTGAGCGCGCGCCGCGCGTGCTGCCTCTGCGCCGCGGTGCTGGTTGCCGCGTGCGATCCGGATGGCGGGGTCGCCGCGCCGGATTCGGCGCCGCCAGGCGAGGCGGGCATCGAGGCCCGCGACGCGGCCAGCCCGCCGCCGCACGCCGCAGATGCCGCCGTGGACGCGGCGCCGAGCGACGCCGCGGCGCCGGAGGACGGGGGCGCCGTCGATGGTGGGACCAGCGGCAGCTTCACCTTGCTCGCCGGCGGGGACGTGAGCTTCGGGCGCCTGCTGGGAACCATGCTCCTGGAGAAGCCGGAGACCGACCTCTTCGCCACCATTCGCCCGCTGCTGGCCACCGCCGACGTGCGCTTCGTCAACCTCGAGAGCCAGCTCACCGATCAGGGCGGCGAGGTCGAGCACCCCGAGAACAAGCTCGTCTTCTGCGGCCCGCCCGCGGGCGCCGACGCGCTGGCGCGCGCGGGCATCGAGATGGTCTCGCTGGCCAACAACCACGCCTGGGACTACGGCAAGAAGGCGCTGCTGGAGACGTTCGCCAACCTGGAGCGCACCCAGGTGCGCTGGGTCGGCGCCGGGCGCACGCGCAAGGAGGCTTACGCCGCGCTGCCCATCGAGAGGAACGGCGTCCGGGTGGCGCTCATCGCCGTCACCGACATCTGGAACCAGGGCGTGCTCTCGCGGCACCCCGGCGCGGAGTTCGTGGCCGCCGCCGACATGGACGGGCTGCCGGCGATGGTGCGTGCGCTGCGCGCCGACAAGAGCTGGGACTTCATCGCCGTCAGCTACCACGGCGGCTCCGAGTACATCCACGAGCCGCTGACCCGCACCCGCGACATGCTGCGCCGGGCGGTGGACGCGGGCGCCGACGTGGTCATCGGCCACCACCCACACGTGGTGCAAGGCGTGGAGTGGCGCGATGGCAAGCCCATCCTCTACAGCCTCGGCAACTTCCTGATGCGCATGCACTCCAACCACGCCTGGACGGGCATGGGATACCTGGCGCGCATCCGGTTCACGCTCGGCGCCACGCCCTCCGTGGAGGCCTGCCCGTTCCGCATCCACGGCACCGACGCCATCCCGGTGGGAGGCGATCCGCAGCGCGAGATGCACGAGCGGCGCTTCTACGACCACCTGTCGCAGATCTCCCGGACGGTGGGCGGCACCACCATCGGGCCCGGCGGGGCGGATGGCTGCGCGCCGCTCTCGCCGCCGCCGCCGGCGCCGCCGCGCGCGCCGCGCTGACCCTGCCGCCTCAGCGCGTGGTCGCGGCCACCGCGCGCGGGATGACGTCACCGAGCACGCGTCGCGCCGCGCCGGGGCCGCTGAGCGACGCCAGCCCGAGGGCCAGCACGGCCACCAGCGAAGCGGCGGTGGCGCGGCGCAGGCCGTCCGCAGGATCGGGCACCGCGCGCACCGCGGAGGCGGGCGAGGCCGAGGCCACCGCACGCGCCACCGCCTCGGCGCCGGCGGGCGCCAGGGCGCGCGCTGCCGGGGCAGCGCGGCGAGGCTCGCAGCGCTCCTTGCCCGTCGGGTGGCGCAGGCCCACGTGATCGGCCTGACGGTACCGGGCGAGGTCGGCGGCGAGCGAGGTCATGTTTCGGTAGCGCGTCGCGAGGTCGGTGGAGAGGCAACGCCGGGTGATGCGCACCAGCCCGGCGGGCAGCGCGCGCATGCCGTCGAGCGCCGGCAACTGCTCGTCGGCGTCGACCGGCGGGGTCTCTGTGAGGACGAACTGCATCAGCCTGCCGAAGGCGTAGACGTCGGCGCACGGACCCACTCCGCCGCCACGCCGCGCCTCCGGGGCCGCGTAGCAGCCACCGCTCTCGTGCGCGCAGTCGGCCGATGCCGGCACCTCGGCGATGACCGGCTCGAGCGGCGTGCGCAAGACGATGCTGCCGGGGCGCAGGCGACCGAAGAAGATGGCCTGGCCGTGAGCGGCGATCAGCGCCTCGCAGAGACGCGCCAGCACGTGCAGCTTCTCCTCCAGATCCAGCCGCAGGTGCGGAAGCTCGCCTAGGGTTGGCCCGTCCACGCGCTCGGCGAGGAAGCTCCTGCGGTCCGCGGCCATGGCGTGCACCTGGATGACGCCGGGGTGCGGGGCCTCGCGGGTGAGACGCGCCAGCGCCGCCGCGTCCTGGATGAAGCGATGCGCGGAGCAGCGGCTCGCGTCCTCGATCAGCCGGTAGACGCACACCGGCTTGCCTTCGGCGTCCTGGGCCGAGAGCGCCTCTGCGGGGTCGGCATCGCGCAGGTGGCCGAGGAGGGTGATCGCGCCACCCTCCGCGCCGACCAGCGCGAAGCTCGGGAACATCGACGGGCGCGCCAGCGAGGCCGGCGGGGGCGAAGTGGGGTGCTCCCAGCTCGCTCGTTCGCGGGCGCCGAGGCGCACCGGCCTGGCGTCCGTGGAGGGGTGACCCGAAGGAAGCATCGTCGACATCGCGTTCCGTGCCTCGGCGAGCGTGCCCCCCAGCGGACGTCACCGATCTGCTGCATCCACATACATCGGAGCGCAGCGGGATACCTTTAGCGCGAACCGGCTTTGTTACTTCGTTTGCTGGATCCGGCCGTCGTATCCCGGCGGTTTGTCTAACATTCGTCCCCATGGCTTTGCGGTACCGCGCCGAGGCGCGAAAGGGGGCGGCGCGCGGCGACGCTCGGTCCGGTGCGCCGTGGGCAAGCGCGCTCTGGCTGTTGACGGGCGCGGGCCTGGCGCTCGCAGCCGGCTGCGGCAACCTCGCCGGAGAGGATCTCTTCGGGTACCCGGATCGCCTGGGGGCCGGCGGCGCCGGCGCCGAGGGCGGAGCAGGCGGCGATCCCGTGGCAACGGTGGCGTCGAGCTCGAGCGGCGATCCCGTCTCCAGCGCGTCGAGCGCCAGCGCGTCGGCGAGCGCGGCGAGCAGCAGCGTGTCCTCGTCGAGCGGCGCGACGTGTCCGAACGGCAGTTGCGAGGCGGGTGAGACCCCCGAGAGCTGCCCGCAGGACTGCCCGGGCGGGTGCGATCACCCGGTCTGCCAGGACGGCGGACCGCTCAGCTCGGGATGCGACCCGTGCGTCGACCTGGTCTGCGGCGCGGACGGCTTCTGCTGCAGCGACGGCTGGGACGGGCAGTGCATTGGCGAGGCCAACGCGCTCTGCGGCGGCATCTGCTGCGGTGACGGGGCGTGCACCGGAGAGACCTGCGACAACTGCGCGGCAGACTGCGGCGCGTGCCAGTGCGGCGACGGCCAGTGCCAAGGGGAGACGTGCGACAGCTGCGCTACCGACTGCGGCAGCTGCCCGGTGGCGTGCCCGCACACCGTCTGCTTCGTCGGCGAGCCGCTGGACGGCGCAGCCTGCCTCGACCCGTGCGTCGACGAGGTCTGCGACGTCGACGCCGCCTGCTGCATGGGCAACGGCGACGGTTGGGACGACAGCTGCCAGGACCAGGCGCAGACCCTGTGCGGCACGCCGGATCCTTGCGTGGCGGCAGTCTGCGCGCAGATGCCGTCGTGCTGCACCGGTGCCCTCGGTGGCACCGGCGGGGGCGGCTCCGGGAGTGGCGGCGCCGGGGGTGCCGGCGGAGGTGGTGGCGCCGCGGGAACGGGCGGCTCCGGGGGCGCGCCACCGGCGCCGGCGTGGAGCGCGGCCTGCGTCGACCTGGCGGTCACGCTCTGCAACACCGGCTGCAACTGCCAGCACTCTGTGTGCGCGCAGGGCGGGGACCTCAGCCCGGGCTGCAACCCATGCGCGGCCGCCGTGTGCGAGGCGGACAGCTATTGCTGCGACAGCAACTGGGATGGTGCCTGCGTGAACGAGGCCATCAGCATCTGCGGCATCGACTGTCTCTAGTCCCGGGAGAGGGCTCGCGCCCTCTCCCCCCGCGAAAGCAAGTTTCGCGGGGCCCCCCATACCCCGTGCTGCTCGAGCCGGTGGAAACCGCCGCCCGCCGCCAAGGCCGAGCCTCTTCTCAGCTGCAGCGGCTCGACCGCAGCGGCTACGGAGCGGCTACGGAGCGGCTACGCAGCGGCTCGACTGCAGGGGCTCGCGATCAGTGGGTCTGCCAGTGGGGCGGCAGCGTCTCCTCGTCCACGATCGAGGAAGGCGGCGTGGAGCGCCGCACCAGACCGAGGGGCTTGAAACTGTGCGCCGCGTCGGGGAAGGCGCGGGTCTGCACCTCGCCCACGTACGAGCGTGTGGCCTCGACGATGATGTCGCCCACCTCGGCGAAGCGCTTGGCGAACTTGGGGGCGAGCTCGCGGAACATCCCGAGCAGGTCGTAACAGACCAGCACTTGCCCGTCGCAGCCGGCGCCGGCGCCGATGCCGATGGTCGGCACCGAGACCGAGGCGGTGACCTCCTCGGCGAGGTCCGGCGGGATGGCCTCGAGCACGATGGCGTACGCCCCGGCGTCCTCGAGGGCGCGCGCGTCGGAGATCAGGCGCTCCGCCTGCTCCTCGGTGCGGCCCTGCACCTTGAAGCCGCCCATGGCGTGCACCGACTGCGGGGTGAGGCCGATGTGCCCCATCACCGGGATGCCCGCGGTGACGATGCGCCGCACGTGGCTGGCGATCTCCTCGCCGCCTTCGAGCTTGACGCTCTCGAAGGCGCCCTCCTTCACCATCTTGCCCGCGTTCTCCAGGGCCTGCGTGGCCGACACCTGGAAGCTCATGAAGGGCATGTCGCCGACGACGTGCGCGCGGCGCGTGCCGCGGACCACGGCGCGGCCGTGGTAGCAGATCTCCTCGATGGTCACCGGCAGCGTGGTCGTCTGCCCTTGCACGACCATGCCCAGGGAGTCGCCGACGAGGAGGATGTCGGCTCCCCCCTCGTCGAGCAGGCGGGCCATGGTGAAGTCGTAGGCCGTGATCATCGCCAGCGGGGTCTTGCCCTTCGCAGCGCGGATCTGTGGAACGGTGACCTTGGTGTCGACCGGTGTTCCGGTCGCGCGGTTCCCGGGACCATGCGTCGGCTTGTCGCCGCCGTGGGGGCCATACATGTTTCCTCCAGGTCGCGGCCGCAGGTACGGTCCACGCCTCCCCGGAGCCTAGGTCGGCTCCGGGCGTCGATCAAGGTGCCTGGAACGCAACGCGCCGCGTCGCTGCGCCCGACCCGCGCGTGTGCCGCGTCGGTGCCTGTGTCTGGTGCGCGCGGCTGGCCGAGTGAGCGGCCGCCCTGCGGGCCGCTCAGCGGTTCCGGCGTCGGCGACGGACGGCGATGGTGGCCGCGGCGGCCAGGATCCCCACGGCGGCCAGCCCGGACGCGGTGCCGGCGGCCCCCTCGCTCATCGCGCAGCCGCCGCCGCCGCCGAGCTCGGTGTCGAACCCGTCCCCCGAGCCGTTGCCGAAGCCGTCGCCGTCGAGCCCGTCGTCGCAGGGTGGGAAGGTCGGGCAGGCCGGCGCGGTGCCCGTTTGCTTGGTGACCTGCAGGAAGCGGTTGACGGGCGTCTGCGCGCTGACGGCGCCCATCTGCAGGTCGGTGGAGAGCGCGCTGCGCGACAGCTCGCCGTAGAGCCGCGAGACCCAGAGGTTGGCGCGGTCGAGCTGGCCGAACATGGCCATCATGTCCTCGGACATCTCCTCCCTCGGGGTCTGCTTGTCGCCGCCGTACCCGCTGTTGCCCGGGTCGTAGTCGACGAGGTACTCGAGCTGGCCCTCGACGTTGTAAGACGAGAACGGCTCGCCGGCCTCGAGGTGCCAGGCGGCGCCGCCGGCGTCGGCGAAGCGCTGCGTGCGCAGATCGGAGAAGTTGCTCGACTGGGTGTCCCAGTTCCAGGTCAGGGCCTCGGCACCGATCAGGAAGCTGGCGAAGTTGGTGGGCTCGTACAGGCCCTCGCCCATCACCCACAGGGTGATCGGCGTGACCGCGCCGGTGCCGGCGGCGACCATGCGCAGCGGGAGCGTCGGCGACGAGCCGGCGCTGGTCACGCGCACCGGGCGCATGGCGTCGACGCCCTGGCCGGGCACCAGCTTGAGGGCCAGGAAGTTGAACTGCTCGGCCACGTAGGCGGCGATGATCGGCGCCACCTCGTCGGGGATGGTGTAGCCGTTGTCGGCGAGCCAGTTGGAGAGCGCCTGCGGGTCGTCGCTCTTCAGCTGCACGGTCTCGTACGGGCCGACGACTTCGTGCGCCAGCACCTCGACAGGCGGCTCGCCCGAGGTCCCCGCAGCGCCGTCCCCGTCGGGCGAGCCGGCGAAGTTGTCGTTGCCGCAGCTCGGTGGCGGCGTGCAGTTGATGGTCGGCGATGCGATCTGCACCTGCGTCGACGCATCCAGCGCGGCGAACATGGCGTCCGAGGAGAGCCCGATGTCCACCTGGCCCTTGATCGGCAGCACCCACCCGAAGGAGGCGGGGTTGCCGGCGTAGGCGATCTGGTCCCAGAGCGTCGTCTCCTCCGGCGAGACGGAGAGCACCATGCGGTGGCTGCTGACCTGGGTGTTCTCCGTCTGCGATACGAAGCACCCGCCGCACGCCGCGGCCTCCCGGGCGTGGGTGGCGGAGAGCGCGAGCAGGGGTAGACCGAGCAGAAGGACGCGGAAGGAGCGCATGATGTACCTCGCAGTGGTGGCTGCAGGGCGGGAGGCATACCGCGTGCCGACGCCATCCTCTTCATTCGCGCGGAATCCGCGATGACGCGGCCCGGCGGGCGGCACAGCGAGGCACAGAGCACGACGCCGCGTGCTCGCCCGGCGGAATCAGCCCACCTCGTAGCCGAGCTTGCGGATCCCGTGGCGCTTGAGCTTGAAGACCAGGGTGCGCAACGGCATCTTCAGCGCCCGCGCCGCCTCGGACTGGTTGCCGTTCGCAGCACGCAGCGCCTCCAGGATGATGGCGGCCTCTGCGGCGGCGCCGTCGGCCACGAACACCGCGCGGTCCACGATGTTGCGCAGCTCGCGCACGTTGCCCGGCCACGCGTAGCGCTTCATCAGCGCCAGCGCCGCGCCGTCGATGCGCTTCACCTCGCGCCCGTTGCTGGCGCTGGCCTCCTTCAGGAACCGCAGCGCCAGCGGCTCGATCTCCGCGGCGCGCTGGCGGAGCGGCGGCACGGTGAGCGACACCACGTCGAGGCGATAGAAGAGATCCTCGCGGAAGGTCCCGGCCGCCACCATGGCTCCGAGGTCGCGGTGCGTTGCGGCGACGACGCGCGCGTCCACGTCCACCTCGCGCGTCGACCCGACGCGAACCAGGCGCCGCGACTCCAGCACACGCAGCAGCGCCGCCTGCGCCGGTGCCGGCAGCTGTCCGACCTCGTCGAGGAACACGGTGCCGCCCTGCGCTGCCTCGAACACACCGCGGTGCTGCTGCAGCGCGCCGGTGAAGGCGCCGCGCTCATGACCGAAGAGCGTGCTCTCCACCAGCTGCAACGGGATGGCGCCGCAGTTGACGCAGACCAGCGGCGCCGCGTGTCGTGGCCCGCGCGCGTGGATGGCGCGGACCACGACCTCCTTGCCGCGAGTCGTCGGTCACGGACGTACTGTAGTCGCGCCGGCGGGAAATCGTGGGGGAACGCGCGCCAGGGCGGCCAACGGATCGGGCGCCAACCGTTGACCCCGCGCCGACGATTGGCTCCGATGCCGGCCATGGTCTCCTCCAAGCTGCCCCGCACCGCCGCCGCTGCGCTCGCCGTCGCTCTGCTCGCCGGTTGCCCGGCCGAGCCGCCGCGTCCGGTGGACACGAAGATGCCCGAGGCCGCTGCGCCCACGGCGCCGCAGACCGTCGCGGAGCCGGTGCCCACGGCGACCGCCGCGGTCACCGCCGAGGCCGCGGCCGCTGCGCCCTCGGGGACGGCGGACGCGTCGATCAAGCCGATGGAGCGTGTGCCGGACATCGAGTACGTGCCGACGCCGGAGAACGTCGTCGACAAGATGCTCGAGGCCGCCAAGATCGGTAAGGACGACGTCCTCTACGACCTCGGCTGCGGCGACGGGCGCATCGTGGTCGCTGCCGCCAAGCGCTACGGCATCAAGGCCAAGGGCTTCGATATCGATCCGGAGCGCGTCAAGGAGTCGCGCGCCAACGTGGAGAAGAACAAGGTCGGCCACCTGGTGACCATCGAGCAGAAGGACATCTTCACGCTCGACCTCACGCCGGCGTCGGTGGTCACCCTCTACCTGTTGCCCGAGCTCAACGTCCGCCTCATCCCCCAGCTCGACAAGCTCAAGCCCGGCTCGCGCATCGTCTCCCACGACTTCGACATGAAGGGCGCGGAGCCGGAGAAGAGCTGGACGGTGATGGCCAAGGACCACCGCACGCCCGCCAACCGCGAGCATTACGTCTACCTGTGGACTGCCCCGCTCAAGAAGACCAAGAAGAAGTGACGCGCGCCGGCGCTCACGCCGGCGTTGCTCTCCAGCAACACCTGCTACGGCAACGACCTCGGCTCGCCCTGCGAGTACGACGACGATTGCGACTCGACCAACTGCTACGACGGCAGCTGCCAGTGAAGGGAGGATGGAACCCATGAAGAAGGCTCTTCTCCTGGTGGCGGCGCTGGTCCTCTCGGCGGCCAGCGGCCAGCGGCCAGCGGCTGCGGTGAGGATGGTGACGATGGCGATGGCGACGGCAGCTCGTCCGGCGAGTCGAGCACCAGCGGCGGTTCGACGAGCGGCGACCAGACCTGCGACGAGAAGCACTCGTGCCTCAACGGTGCCTGTCAGTGCGACACCGGGCCGAAGCAGGGTCAGTCCTGCTGCGACCCGGACGACGACAGCTGCACCACCGACAAGTGCGACGGCTTCTGCGAGTACTGCGGCTGAGGGTAGCGCCTAGAGCACCGATCACGTAGATCCGAGAGCGATTTCGATCACTTGTGCGGATGGATGGACAGGGTGCGAGTCGCGTGATCTCTTAGCCGCCTGGAGGTGCGCATGGAGCGATGGCAACCGAGGGTGGAGCTGACGAAGGGTGAGCAGCTGCTGATGAAGCGCCTGACGCGAGTGCGGGCGCTCTTCGGGTTCCTGAGGCTGCAGCGCCACGTGATCTTCGACGATGCGTTCCAAGCGACGTTGGAGGAGATGTACCGCGACACGGGCGCCGGCGCCGCTCCGCATCCGCCCGCGATGCTCGCCATGGTCGTGCTGCTGCAAGGCTACGTCGGCGCGTCGGACGCCGAGGCCGTGGAGTTGGCGGTGATGGACCGCCGTTGGCAGATGGTTTTGAATTGCCTGGGGGTCGACGAGCCGCCCTTCTCGCAGGGAGCTCTGCAGGCCTTTCGGGAGCGGATGGTCGAGCACCAGATGGACCGGGCGCTGCTCGAGCGCACCGTCGGCCTCGTTCGTGAGGGAGTCGTGACAAAGGCGCAGGGAGATGCGCTCACCAAGGCAATTCGCGTGGCAGTCGATAGCCGCCCTTTGGCAGGGGCCGGGCGGGTTGAAGACACGATCAATCTGCTCGGCCATGCGGCGAGAAACATCGTCAAACTCGTGTCCAAGATCACCGACCGCACGCCGCAGGAGATCTGCCAGAAGGCCGGTATCCCACTGCTGCTCGCGCCAAGCATCAAGGCCGGGCTCGACCTCGACTGGAGCGATCCCCGTCAGAAGTTGAGCGCGGTCGCCATCGTCGAGCGTCAGGTCTCGTCGCTTCAGCGCTGGGTGGAGCGACATCTCGACGACGCCGTCGAACGCCCTCTGCAGCCGTACCTCGACGCGATCACACAGGTGCGGACACAGGACCTCGAGCGTGGGGAAGACGGCGACGCGCACATCCGGCAGGGTGTGGCCGTCGACCGACGCATCTCCATCGAGGACAGCGAGATGCGCCATGGCCGCAAGAGCCGCTCCAAGCGCTTCGATGGCTACAAGGAGCACATCGCGCGTGACCTCGACGCGCCTGCGATCGTCGCGTGCGCGGTGACCCCGGCCAATCGGCCCGAAGAGGAGGGTGCGGCGCCCATCGCCGCCGATATCGCGCGCCAAGCCCTCCGCATGGTCGAGCTGCACATCGACAGGGCATACGTGAGCAGCCCGGTCGTCTCCTCGATGGTGGCTGCGGGCGGCGACGTGTTCTGTAAACCGTGGGCTTTGAGACCCCCTCGTCCTGGCCTCTTCTCGAAGGCCGACTTCCGCATCGACCTCCGCGCAAAGACCATCACCTGTCCCGCGGGAGAGATCGAATCCTTCGAGCCCGGAGACACCGTCCACTTCGACCCGGAGGCGTGTGGCGCGTGCACGTTGCGCGCAAGCTGCACCGCGGCGTCGGCTGGGCGCAGCGTCTCCATCGCGATCGACGAACGGCTCCAGCGAAGACTTCGTGGACTGCAGCGGTCCCCTCACGGACGCGAGCGGCTCCGTGCCCGTGTTGCCGTCGAGCATGCCCTCGCTCACATCGCCGCTCGGAAGGGCCACCGTGCCCGCTACGTCGGCTCGCGCAAGAACCTGTTCGATCTCCGGCGCGCCGCCGCGATCCAGAACCTCGAGGCGTTGCAGCAGATCCACCGAGAGGCCGCGTAGATGGAGAACATCAGCCGACTTTCAAACCGTTCGGTGCTCTAGGTCTGCTCGTTCATCGGGCGCAGGACGATGTTGACGATGCGCGAGCGGGCGCGGGGCACGGCGGCCAGCACCACCGCCTCGGCCACGTCCTCGGCGGTGGAGAAGCCGGACATGTTCGGCGCGCCGGCGGTGCGTCCGTCGCCGAGCGCGAAGCTCGTCTCCACCCCGCCGGGGCACACGGCGCTGACCTTGATGTTCTCCTGCCAGAACTCTCGGTCCAGCGCCTGGGTCAGCCCGAGCTGCGCGAACTTCGAGGCGCAGTAGATGGCCTCGCTGGGATAGCCCTGCATGCCGGCCACGCTGGCCACGTTGATGATGTGGCCACCCTTCTGCTTGCGCATGTGGGGAATGACCTCGCGGCAGAAGAGCCAGGTGCTCTTGGTGTTGGTGGCCATGATGCGGTCGTAGTCCGCCTCGGACCACTCCAGGAAGGGCCGGTAGCCGCCGACGCCGGCGTTGTTGACCAGGATGTCGACGGCGCCCAGCTCCTCGACGACGCGCTTCACGCACGCGGCCACCGAGCTGGACTTGGTGACGTCGCACTCGATACCGAGCGCCTTGCCGCCTCCCTGCTCGACCTCTCGCACCATGGCGTCGAGGTCGGTCCGGGTGCGCGCGCAGCCGGCCACGGTGGCGCCCTCCTTGGCCAGAGCGAGGGCGCTGGCGCGCCCGATGCCGCGGCTGGCGCCGGTGACCAGGGCAATCTTGTTCTGGAGACGCATGGTTCCTCCTCGCGCCCATATCGAGGTGCCGATATCGAGGTCGATGGCGCGGTAGACCACGGTACCACGCGACCGCGGCGCACCGCGCTCGCGCGGCGCGTCACCCGCGGTGCTTGCCAGGCGGTCTTGCCAGGCGGTCTTGCCATGCCGTCCTGCCATGCCGTGCTGCCATGCCGTGCTGCCATGCCGTCCTGCCATGCCGTCCTGCCATGCCGTCCTGCCAGAGTGGCAATGCAATCGACGCCGGAACAATCACGCGCTGGCGCGCCTCGGGGTACCGTGGTGTCGATGGGCGGCATCCGCCCTTCGACCATGCAACTGGAGACGCTCTTCATCGCGCTGATGGTGCCGCCGCTCTGCGCGGCGCTGTTCAATGCCTACGGCGCGGTGCGATCCATCCGTGGCCTTCCGCGCGTCCCCGAGGACACCGGTGCGACCGCGCCGGTCCGGCTGAGCATCATCGTCCCCGCCTGCAACGAGGCGGCGGACATCCAGGCGGCCACGCGGGCCAAGCTCGACACCGATCACCCCGATGTGGAGCTGGTCATCGTCGAGGACCGCTCCACCGACAGCACGCCGGCCATCGCCGACGCATTGGCCGCCTCCGACCCGCGCGTGCGCGTCCTCCACGTGCGCGAGCTGCCAGCCGGGTGGTTGGGCAAGGTGCACGCGCTGCAGCGCGGCGTGGCCGAGGCCTCGGGGGATTGGCTCCTCTTCAGCGACGCCGACGTCCACATCGCCAAGTCGCTGCTGCGGCGCATCCTCGTCGACGCCGAGGCGCGCGAGCTGGAGTTCGTGAGCGCCGTCCCCCACGTCACCAGCAACGGGTTCTGCGTCGACGTGCTGATGAGCTCCTTCCTGCGCATGCTGGTGGTCGGGGGGCGGCTCTGGAACGTGGGCGACCCCGCCTCGCGCGCCGCTGCCGGGGGCGGCGTCTTCAACCTGGTGCGGCGCGACGCGTTCCTGCGCACCAAGGGATTCGAGTGGCTCAAGCTCGAGGTCGCCGACGACGTGTGCATGGCGCAGATGTGCAAGCGCGCCGGCCTGAAGAGCGAGGTCTACGTCAGCGAGGAGATCAGCCTCGCCTTCTACGAGTCGGTGGGCGGGATCATGGGAGGGCTGGAGAAGAACGCCTTCGCACTTTTCAAGTTCCGCGCCGGGCTGGTGGCGGTGGTCTGCGTCCTCTGCCTGTGGCTCGAGCTCGGCCCGCTCCTCGGGTTGCTCCTGCCCGGACCGGCGCGCTGGGTAGCCCTGGCGGCGCTGCTCGGCACCGGCGCAGCGCAGGTGGCGGTGGCGCGCTGGACGGGGCGGCGCTTCCTGCCCGCGGCCGTGCCGGTGATCGGGGCCACCCTGCTGATCCTGTTCCTGGTGCGCGCCTCGCTCCTCACGCTGTGGCGCGGCGGAATCTTCTGGCGCGGCACGCGTTACGCGCTCGAGGAGCTGCGCGGCGGCTCCCGCATCGAGCATCTCTGAGGCATCCCGGAGGCATCTCCGAGGCGTCTCCTGAGCGTCTCCGAGGCATCTCCGCGCGGCGACGGGTGGCGCTGGCGGCCGGGCAACGGGCTGGTAGCTTGCCGGCACCGAGGAACGCCATGCCCGAGCTCATCCATCTGCCGTTCTCACCCTGGTCCGAGAAGGCGCGCTGGGCGCTCGACGCGCGCGGCGTCGACTACCAGCGCCGCGTCTACCAGCCGCTGTCCGGCGAGCTCGAGCTGCGCCGGCGGCTCTCGCGCTGGCGCGGCAAGGTCAGCGTCCCGCTGTTGCTCGACGGCGACCGCGTCCTCGGCGACTCGTTCGAGATCGCGCGCTGGGCCGACGCCCACGGCAGCGGCCCCCGTCTCTTCCCCGCCGGCGAGGAGCAGCGCATCGCCGACTGGGACGCGCTCAGCGAGCGAGGCATGTCCGCGGGTCGCGTCGGCTCCTTGCAGCGCATGCTGCGTGACGACGAGGCGCTGGCGGAGCTGGTGCCGCCTGCGCTGCGCGGCCTGCCCGGCGGCGTGACCCAACCGCTGGCGGCCATCGGCGTGCGCCGCACGCTGCGCAAGTACGCCGGCAGCGACACCGACGTGGTGGCCGCGCGCGGCGTGCTCGCCAGCACGCTCGAGCAGCTGCGCGCCGACCTGGCGGCGTCGACAGGTGCCAGGTCTCCTGCCGGAGCCTCGACAGGTGCGAGGTCTCCTGCCGAAGCCTCGACGAGCACCGGCGAGCCGAGGACCCTGCTCCCGGAGTTCAGCTACGCGGACATCGTGATGGCGCAGGTCGTCTTCTGCATCGCGCCGCCGCAGGACAAGATGCGCATCGGCGCCGCCAGCCGCCGCGCCTTCCAGGAGCCGGGCCTCGCGGCGCGCTTTTCCGACCTCGTCGCCTGGCGCGACGCGCTCTATCGCGTGCACCGCCCCGAGCCCGGTGGCACGAACGGCAACTAAGGAGCGCCGGGGGCCAGCGGCACCGGTGGCGGCAGCGCCTGCGACCCGGGCACGGCGCCGAGACGCGCCGGGGAGCAGTCGTCGATCATCCGGCGCGCCGTGCCCTCGTCGACCCAGGCCACGCTCATCGACAGCGCGGTGCGCACGTCCTGGTGCAGGTAGTGACGACTGCCTGCCGCCACCACCACGGATGCCTCGGCCACCACGTCGGTCCCGAGCTCGCGATCGATGTCGTCGCCGTACGTCGAGGTGACGCGGTGGCTTCCCGGCGCGGCCAGGTAGCAGAAGTACGTCGGGCCACGGGTGGCGCCGACCAGCACGTCGTTGTCGTGCACCACCGCCACGGCCAGCATCCCGGTCACGTGGGGGCGGACGACGCAGATCTCTCCGTGTCCGGCGGGCGGCGGCGCGAAGGGGTGGAGGGTTGGCGTGCGCGCCGTCTCCACGGAGTACGCCGTGCACCCCGAGGTGAGCGAGGCCAGGAGCGCCGCCGCCGCGGCGGCGTGGCAGGGGGGCAGGCGAGGGCGGGGCGGCCGGGGCACGGCCCCTCCTAGAACGGAACCTCCGCGCGCGCGAACCCGCGCACGGTCGCGACGCCGAGCGGGCGTCGCGGAGGCTGCCGGGCGCCGGCGCATTTGTTGACCTGCGGGCTGTCGGCGACGCAAGCTCGGCGCCGAGGAGCAGCGATGCGAAGCGCGCACATGGTCAGGCGGAGTGTGGCGGTGCTGGTGTCGGCGCTCGGCCTGGTGCTGCTCGGCGCGTCCGGGTGCGAAGCGCCCAAGCCGCCGGAGGCACCCGGTGGCCCGCCGCCCCCGGGCAACTGCTGCATGCGCAACGCCGAGGCGGCCGAGCGCACCTGTGCTCCGGAGGTGGGCTGCTGCCGCTCCGGGCTCGACCGCGACGAGTGCGAGGCCAAGCGCGGCCTCTGGTTCCACAGCGTCGAAGGCTGCCGCGGCGCCTGTTAGAGCGACAAACGGGCTGAAACCCTACTGCGAGCGCCGATCCTCTCGCTGCGCCGGGCGGCCTCGTCACTGCGCTGC
>JBBJMR010000384.1:0-7454 GCA_037720395.1 Polyangiaceae bacterium | reverse complement strand
CGCACCGCTGCCGCGGAAGCCCTCCAGGCCGTAGACCTCGTTGCGCGCGCCGAGCGGGTCCTCGGCGCGCACCACGATCGGCGACGCGGCGGTGCCAGCGGCGGCGCAGCTGGGCGAGCCGATGGCGTAGGTGCCATCGGCCAGCACCAGCTCGTCGCCGGCCTGGGCGGCGTCGATGGCCGCCTCGAGCTCGGCGCCCGTCGTCACCGGCACCACCTCGGCCCATGCTGTCCGCGCAGGCAGCAACGCCCCGAGCCACGTCGCGAGGATCAGGGCGATGGAGCTGCGGGGGCCACGCGAGAACGCGCGCGTGTGGCTGGAGGGGCGCATCCGTCGAGGATCCCGGCTGGCGCGCCGCTTGTAAACGGCCGCGGCGCCTCCGGGGCGGATCGCGGCGGATCCGGCGCCGGGGCGTGGCGCGGGGCGCGACGTCAGCCGAGCGGCTGGCCGCGCTGCTGCGCCCAGGCGGCGAGCCGAGGCATCACTGGCACCAGCGCCGCCGCGCCGACGCGCGCGCGCTCCTCGGCGAGCAGCTCCTGGGCGCCCACCGCATCGCCGAGGCGTTCCTGCCCATAGGCCGCCAGCGCCAGGCCGCCCCAGGCGCCGCGCACCGGCCGGAAGGTGCGACAGAGCGCGGTCACCATGTCCCGCGGTAGCGGCTGGCCGTTGCCGAGGAGGAGGTAGGCGGAGGCGACGAGGTGCAGCGCGGTCAGGTAGTCGCCGGTGACCGGCATGCGTGCCAGTCGTGCCTGCGCCCAGTCCGGCCTGCCGAGGTTGACGAGGGCGAGGGCCTGCCGCGCGTAGCCCTGCGCATGCACCGGCTGCAGGTGAGCCCGGCGGTTCTCGAACACCTGCAGGCCGCGATGGTAGATCTCCTCCGCCTGTGCGTGGTCGCCGCGCATCTGTGCGCACAGCCCGGCGAGGATCTCGGTGCCGAAGCGGCGTGTACCGATGGCGTGCTCCGCCTCGGCCCAGCGGTCCTCGTTGATCAGCGCGCCTGTGCGGTTGCCACGCACGCCCATGACCCACACCCAGCCGAAGAGGGCGGCAAAGATCACCGCCGGCAGGGCCGCGACCGCTGGCCAGCCGAGAGGGATGCCGATGGCCACGGCGAGGAGCGGGCCGAAGGTGAGCACGGCCATGACCGTGTGGAGCACACCCATCCTGGGGCTGGTCAGGTTGCCCTGGATGTCGAGGGCCACCGCGTCCACCAGCCGGCACTCGACGAGCGTGCGCGGCACCAGGACGCCGCCGGGACGCAGCCGCTCGGCGGGCGGGGCGCCACGGTAGGGCCCGATGGCGTGCGCGGCGGAGGCGGGCGCGGGCTGCATCGACCGCGCCAGGCTAGCCGACCACGCGCTCGAGTGGCGGTTGCCGCGATCGGCACCCGCTGGTACGACCTCCATCGCCGTGCGCGCTTTTCTTGCAGCAGCCGCGCTTGCGCTCGGCGTGGCCACCGGCTGCGTGGAGCAGAGCGAGGTTGGCGGGTTCCTGCCCGATGCCGGCGCACCGCCCCCGGATGGCGGCGCCGACCTCGACCTGCCGCGCATCGTTCGCCCCATCTCGGCGTCCTGGCTGAGCACCTGCGCCATCGGCTCCGCCGGCGGGGTGAGCTGCTGGGGCAACAACGGTGACGGCGAGCTCGGCGTCAACGACACCGAGCTGCCCTTCAGCCTCGACGGCCCCATGGACGCCAAGGACCTCGGCGCCGGTGTGACCACCCTCTTCGGCGGCGGGGACGGGCACTGCGCCATCCGCGACTCGAACGTCTCCGAGTGCTGGGGAAAGACGTACTACCTGAGCTACGCCGGGACCCCGCTCTACGGCAGCTCCTTCGCGCCGACGCCGCAGGACGACGTGGCCGCGGACACGGTGCAGCTGGTCATCGGCACCGAGTGGCTGTGCCTGCTGGCCAGGACGGGCAAGGCGAAGTGCTGCGGCATCGGCGTCAGCAACAACCTCGGAAGCGGCAGCACCGACGACGCCTTCGAGCCGCACGACGTGGCCAACATCGCCGGCGAGCGCTACCTGCAGCTTGCCACCGGCTTCGAGCACACCTGCGGCGCCACCGGCACCGGCGGGGCCAAGTGCTGGGGCTCGTACGAGGTCGGTCAGCACGGCACAACCGGGCTCAAGATCCATGAACGCCTGAAGGACCGGCCCCGGCGGGGCCTTGTGGTGGGGCACTAACGCGGTCGTACCGCGCGCCAACCCCGGGCCCGATTCGCTGGGGCCGGTGGCGGCCACTGGCGTCACCGGAGCGGTGGAGATCGCCGCCGGCGACGCGCACAACTGCATCCGCAAGGCGGACGGGAGCGTCTGGTGCTGGGGCGACGGCGCAACGGGACAGCTCGGCGGCGCCCCCTCCACGCCGGATCCCGTGGCCATCGGCGGCGTGCCCGCGGCGACGAGCATCGCCGCAGGCGGCGCGCCGACGTGCCTGCTCACCGCCGCGGGCGCGGTGTGGTGCTGGGGCTACGTGGGTGACGCGGTGACGGCACCCATCGAGGTGCTGCCGTCGAGCTTCGCGGCCACCGGCGTGGCCGCCGGCGGCGCGCACGCGTGCGCCGTCTCGGCGTCGTATGCAGTGCGCTGCTGGGGCTCGAACATGTTCGGCCAGACCAACGGCGGCTCGGCTCAGCTCTAGAGGAGTGGCCCGTGCCTCCGTCGAAGCCGCTGGACTGCTTGCACGGGACCGAGGCCGAGGTGAACGCCCTTGCCGCCAAGCTCGATCGCCTCGTCGCGGAAGCGGAGGCCCGCCTGGCGCATCCGAGCCCGGCGGCCCCTCGCGATCACTCCGCACGCGTCGACCGCGCCGCCGAGCAGCTGGCGCGGGAGGTGCGCGCCATCGAGGCATCCGCGGCATCGCCGGCCCGGAACGCAAGCTCCACGGAGGTCGCCGCGAAGGTCGAGACCGCCATCGAAGCGATGACGCGCGCCCTGGAGCCAATCCGGGACCGCAGGACGGAGCTGGAGGCCGACGTCGGCGAATGGCGAGAGCGCGCAGAAGCTGCGGTCCTCGAGGGGGACGACGGGCGCGCTAGCCACGCGCTACGAGGCAGGGCGGCCGCAGCCGCGGCGGCCGAGGCACTCCACGCCGAGCTCCAGGCTCGCGACGAGGCGATCACGCAGTGGCGAAAGCTGGCCGCGCGCCTGCGAGGTGGCACCGGCGAGCCCTGAACGCCTGCGGCCTGGACAGGCATTCGACTGCAAACGGCGGGCCCCTCGGAGAGGAGAGGGCCACTTCCGACGCCAGCCGTAGCGCTTGGTGGCACTGCCGCCGGCCGGATGCGGCTGCACGCAGACAACTCGCCGCCGATCCAGTCTACTGGCCGTGTCCACCGAACCCATCGGAGGGTGACCATGCGAGCGCGCGGTGAGCCCCTACTTCTCGCAGTCCTGGTCGCCCTGGGCGCCTGCTCCGACGACGACCCGGCCGGCACCGGGGCCGCGTCCGCCACGGGTGCGGGCGCCGGCGCCGCGGCTGGCGGCCATGGCGCGGGCGGCGGGGCTACCGGGGGCGACGGCAACGGTGGTTCGGTGGCCGTGGACGAGATCCTCTCGGACGACCGGATCTACGACTGGTCTCCGAACGTCAACGTCGGGGTGCCTGGCGGCATCCCCGCGCGCACCACCCTCTGCGCCACCATCGACGCCGCGACGTACGGCACCGGAGCGGTGGACGCCTCCGCAGCGCTGCTGGCGGCGATCAACGCGTGTCCCGCGGAGCAGGTGGTCTTCATCCCTGCGGGGACATACCGCCTGGACAACGCGGTCGACCGGATCACCGCCAGCCACGTGACCATCCGCGGAGCCGGGCAGGGCCAGACCATCCTCCAGGCCAACAAGGAGGGCATGCGGATGCTGTGGCTGGGCAATGGCGACCGGCCCGACACCGGCCCGGCCATCACCTCCGGCGCCACCAAGGGCAGCACCATGGTGACCATTGCCGACACGGCCGCGGTCACCGTGGGCGGCTTCGTGCGATTCGAGCAAGACAATCCGCCCTATGTCGTCTCCGCCGCCCTGCCCACCACCGACACCAAGGTGATGTCGGTGATCGCGCGCGTGACGGAGAAGACGGGCACCACGGTGACGGTGAGCCCCCCGCTTCCGTTCGATCTGGTGACCTCGCCGACCCTGATCGCCTACGCGAACCCGCCGATGGTGAGCACGGGCATCGAGGACCTGACCTTCGATGCCACGGGAGCCCTGGCGGCGCTGCAGTGGGAGCACGCCTGGGGGAGCTGGGTGAAGAACGTCGAGGTGAAGAATTCACCGAGCCGCCAGCTGATCCTGGTGGCCTTCATCAATGGCGAGGTCCGCCAGAGCTACTTCCACGACGTGGACGGCGGCGGGCCCGATCACGAGGGAATCACGCTCACTGCCGACGACCACTTCAACCTGATCGAGGACAACATCTCCTACGACGGCGGCTTCCCGTCGATCGTGCTCGGCGACGGGCCCGGCAGCTGCCACGGCAACGTCATCGCCTACAACTTCGCCTATGCCACCGACACCGACTACCCGGAGCTCGCCGGCGGCGACATCAGCGTGAATCATGGCCCGCACAACGCCATGAACCTGGTGGAGGGGAACATCTCCAGTGGCTTCGCCAGCGACGGCTACCACGGGTCCGCCAGCCACAACGTGCTGTTCAGGAACTGGTTCACCGCGACCCATCCGACGGCGACCGAGAACCTGATCGCCATGAACCTCGGTCGCTGGAGCACCTCCTTCAGCCTCGTCGGCAACGTCCTCGGCAGCTCGGCGTTCTCGCCGGCTGGGCTCTTCATGCCCGAGAACGGCTTCGCCTACACGGACCACGTGATCTACAAGGTCGGGTACCCCGACATGGGCAACAACGGCTTCGACGGCACGTGGGGCAGCCTGACCGGGGCACCGGACTACACGGCCCAGTTTGCAGCCGGCAAGGACATGAAGGAGCGGGACCTCTACGTGCAGGGGACGATGCTCCGGCACGGGAACTACGACCACGCGACCGACGCCGTGGAGTGGAGCCCGGACATCGATACGCAGGTGCTTCCACCGAGCTTCTATCGCCCGTCGGCTCCCGATTGGTGGCCCGAGGCGGTTCCCTGGCCCCCGATCGGGCCGGACGCGCGCCCCATGAATGGCAAGAACCCTGCCTATCTCCGCTTCGAGCAGGGTTCGCCGGCCGCGAGTCTGCCTCCCGAGTAGATTGGCCCGACGCTCGCTGCGGCGCGCGCGGCGGCGGCGCCGAGGTGATCACCTTGTCGGTGCGAGCCACCGGCGTCGGTCACACTTCCTGGCCGGGCCGCGATGTCCCGCCATGCCGCGCGCGCTGCTGGGAATGGTGCGTGCCGTCGCGGCCGGCGCGTGCCTGGCCGCGTGCTCTTCGACGCCACCCGCCGCGCCCCCGTCTCGCGCGGCATCGGCCGTCGCCAGCTCCGCGTTGCCCGGACCGTCGTCGCCGTCCCCTTCGGAGCAGGACACCGCGGTAGCGCTCCCGAGCTTCCCCGCCCCCGTGTCGTCGCCGTCCTTCGGACCGCCGGTGCCGGAGTCGGTGGACCCGTCTCTGCCGCTCCGCACCGGGGCCGCCGAGGACACCTCGGCGGAGACGCTGGCCTACACGCTGCTCGAGTCGAGCATCCACGAGGCATGGACCACGAGCGCGGGCCTCTTCGTGATGACCTCGCGGGCGAACCAGGGCAGCGACGTCGCGCGATCGCTGCCCTACCCGCGGCGGGCCGCGGAGGCCGCGGAGAGCGGCCGCGTGGTGGTGATGACCCAGGTGTGGCGCGTGACCCCGGGGCACCTGGCGCGCGTGCTCGAGACACCGACCCAGCTGCGGCCGCTGGACTGCATCGCCGACGAGGACTGCACGCTGCTCGGGCTGGTGCCCAGCGTCACCGACGACGGCGCGGTGGCCATCGACCACACTGCCTGCCAGGCGGCGCTGGGCGCGCTGGCGCCCGCGCTCGGTCGCGCGTCGACGTGGGAGGAGTACGACCGCGCCGTGACGCCGGCGATCTGCGCGCGCCCGACACACTTCGCCTGGAACGGCAGCGCGTTCGAGGCGATGGGTGCACGGCGGCCAACGTCGGAGATCGAGCGCGTGGCACCGGAGCAAGCCGCGACGCGTGCGCTGGAAACACTGCTCGGTGCGCCGCTCGACGAGGCCACGCTGAGGGTCGTGCCAGCCGGCGACGGGCGCAGCCAGCACGTGCTGGTGCTGCGGCGCGTCCCTGCCCTGGCGAGCCCGGCCATCTTGCCGACGCCCAAGGCGCCCGCCTGGAGGTCGGGGCGCTCGATCGAGGTGGCCGAGCTGTGGCTCGCGGCGCACGGCTCGCTCCGCCGCACGCTGAGGTTGCCGGTGGCACTCACAGCTTTGGCCGAGCCGCACGTGGTCCAACGCCTGACGGTGGAGCTCGAGGGGGACGAGCTGAACGTCGGGCGCGCCGGCGAGCCCTGCCGCGCCGACTCCGGCTTCGCGCCGGGCGTGTCGCTCGGCGAGGTCGAGGCGGCGCACGCACGCCGCGACCAGGCCGCCGCGGACCGCATCTGCGCCGGCCGCGGCCGCTACCGGTTCGATGGCCGCACCTTCACCCGCGCACCTCCAGCGCATCGCGGCCCGACGGTGCTTCGCGGCGGCGTGTAGTCTGGTGGAGCATCGCGGGACGCTCGCCCCGGTGCCACACCGCCGCGCCACGTGGCGCCACACGGGGTGCAACGTTGCAGGTTCCGTATTTCTCCGCCTGGCGGCGGCACGGTCGGCCCAAGGGCGGCAGGCACGGAACGCGCATAGCGACACGAGCATGCGAGGTCCCATGACGAAGACGAGACGGTTCGGGGTGGCTGTGGTGCTGAGCGGGCTGGCGATGCTCGGCACTGGTTGCTCGAAGAACGACACGGCCAGCAGCGCGTGCGCTTCGATGGCCAGCAGCGACACCTGCAGCGCGTGCTGCACGCAGAACGGCGCCAACGGCTACAAGCACGCCACCGGCTCCGCGTGCGAGTGCATGGGCGGCAACGCCAAGGCGGCGGCGCCCGGCGCCGGCACCACGCCGTCGGCGAGCTTCGCCGGCAGCTACAAGTCCGCCTGGGGCCAGACTGTCTTCAACCAGACCGGCAATCAGGTGAGCGCCACCTACCCGAACGGCACCATCGCCTGCGTGGCCACGGGCAACGTCGCCGACTGCGACTGGAAGGAGGCCAAGGGCGTCGGCAAGGCCAAGCTGGTGAAGGAGGCCGGCGGGGCCATCAAGGGCACCTGGGGCATGGGCGCCAGCGCCACCGACGGCGGCGCCTGGAACTTCACGCCCTAGCGGCGAGCGCCCCGCAGATAGCGAGCTGCGGGGCACCGCCTACGGATCGGTGCGGCGACGGGATGCACCTCGAGGCGCTGGCGGACGTCGGGCACGTGCACCAGCGTCACTCGGGTTGCCCGAACCGGATCAGGATTCGAATCT
>JBBJMR010000136.1:0-22789 GCA_037720395.1 Polyangiaceae bacterium | reverse complement strand
CCTCCAGCGCCGCCGTGGCGGCGTCGTTCAAGCCGTGTCGGACGAGGTCATGGTAAAGCGCGGCCCTCGAAGCGTCGAGGTGAGCCGCGCTTTCCAGCGCAGCGGCGGCGATGTGCGCGCCGCCGGCTTCGTTGCCGTGAACCAGCGAGCTGAGGACGGCCAGCTCCGGCGTCTGTCGTGCGACTTCCGGATCGGTGATGCGCGGTACGTGCTCGGGCCCCAGCACTCTCGGTCCGAACGGACCGCTCGCCAGCGTCCGTGCCAGCGCTCGGGTCGCCCACCGCGCGACGGCTCGATCCACGGCCACGACCACGAGGACGACCGGGCACCGGAGCCGGGCGCGCAACGTTGCCCAGTACAGCGGCCAGGTCCAGGGCTTGTCGGGGTCGTGGCCGAGCTGGACCTCGACGATGGCTGCCAGGACGCGCCGTCCTCGCTCGTCGAAGAAGGTGCTCACCGCGTCCGCACGATGCGCGGGCGCGGACTGCGGAAACGTGGCGTCCTCGATCGAGGCCACCGCCCACGCGGCGCCCGGGTCCTTTCCGGCGGCGGCGAGCAGCTCGAGGGCCAGCGCTGGCCTCTCCCGGAAGAGGATGACGATGCCCTCGTGGGTAGCCGATGCCACCACTCCCCATCGACAGCGCGGTCGTCGCGGTTGCGTCGGGCGACGAGAAGGCCTCGCAATCGACGGGGGCAGACGCCCCGGCTGGCGACGGTGCGGTGCGCTGACATCGTCGGCGCTTCGCCCTGCGTTCCGAAGCGCGAATGCGCACCTATCGGCGTACAAACCCGCTGTTGCAAGGGCTCGCTTTGTCGTGCACCCTCGGGCCGAGCGTGAGGTGCTGAGGCCATGTCGTCCTGGAAGAAGGTCCGCAATCTGTTCTGGCAGTCGGGTGAGGGCGGCGGCCCCGCCGGCGCCGGTGGCGCGCCCGCCGGCGGTGGCGGTGGACAGGGCGATCTGAGCGACGACGAGTTCGCGGCGCTCCTCCAGGGCAGCCCCCACGCCGTGCCCGCGGGCGCCCCGGCGGCCGCCGTCGATGCGGCCACGGTGACCCTCACGGCGGGCGCCGGTGGCGGGATGACCATCGACTTCCAGGAGCAGTACGACCTGGCCGGCATCCCCGACACCGACGAGGTCGAGCAGCTCGAGAACTTCCTGGCGCGCCTCGACACGGCGCTCCCCAAGGCCTCCAAGATCGCCGCCGCCCAGGCCTTCCTCGGCGCCATCGGCAAGGACAAGAGCAACGTCCTCGAGGACGCGTCCCGCAAGATCGGCCGCGTGCGCGGCATCCTCCAGTCCAAGGAGCAGGAGACGCAGACGGCCATCGCCGGTGAGCAGGGTCAGATCGACTCGCTGCAGGCGCAGATCGAGGAGCACCGCCGCCGCATGGAGTCGCTCAACGTGGAGCTCGAGGGCGTGCGCCAGTCGTGCCTGGTCGAGGAGTCGCGCCTGCAAGCGGCGCGAGTCTTCTTCGGCAGCGTCGATCCCAAGTAGTCAGCGAAACGCAGCACGTTCACATCACCGAGACACGGACCGAGAAAGGACTCTGCGATGGGCGTCGCCGGCCGCTTCTGGAACTTCGTCAAGGGCCTGTTCTGGCAGGGGCAGCGGAGCCTCGAGCAGGCCAACCCGGAGGCCGTCTACGAGATGGCCATCCAGAAGATGAAGGGCAACTACCAGCACATGCACACCGCGGTGGGCAGGCTGGCCGCGGAGCGCAACCGACTGCGCGCCGTCGTCGACAAGAAGCAAAAGCAGCTGGCCGAGGTCGACTCCGACCTGGAGGGCGCGCTGGCCGAGGCCGCCGCAGGCAACGAGTCGGCCGGCGAGCTCGGCGAGGACATGCTCCGCGAGAAGGAGGGGCTGGAGGCGGAGATCGCCACCACCAAGAAGGAGCTGTCGTCCTCCGAGGGCCTGGTCGCCGACTACCTCGGCAAGCTGCGCCGCCTCGAGGGGCAGACCAAGGAGATGGAGTCCAAGAAGGACGCCATGATCGCCAAGCTGCACTCGGCCAACGCGCGCAAGGCCTTCGGGGACATGGTCTCCGGGATGAGCACCAGCGCCGAGGAGGCCGCGGTCGGCGACATCGACAAGTACATCGAGGGCGTCTCCGCGCAGGCGGACATCGCCGACGAGATGAGCGGCGAGACCCGCGAGGAGAAGCGCCGCAAGCTGCGCGACGCCGCGGGCACGCGGACCTCGAAGTCCAAGTTTCAGGCCATGCTCGAGGCGCGCCAGGCCGGCGGCGCCGCCGGACAGAAGGCACCCGCGGTGAAGGCCACCGAGGGCAAGGGCGGCATCGGCTGAGGAAGGCGAGAGGATCCTACCTTTCAGAGGGAAGACAACGCTCGGCCTTGGTGGCGGGCGGTGGTACCAGTCGGCGCGAGCAGCACGAGGTGTGGGGGGCCCCGCGAAACTTGCTTTCGCGGGGGGAGAGGGCACGGGCCCTCTCCCGGGAAAGGAGACGACGAAGATGGCCGAGACGAGTGGTGGTGGTGGTGGCAAGCCGGGTCCGCTGCTGACGGTTGGGGTGCCCTTGGTCATCCTCCTGGCCGGCGGGTTCTTCGCCTGGACGAAGCTCATCAAGCCGGCGCTCGACGACAAGGACAAGCAGATCACCGACGACAAGCTGGACGCCTCGACCTCGGTGAGCGGCAAGAAGTACGGCAAGATGATCAAGGTGGCCGGCGACCCGTGGTCCGGCTACTCGACCTTCCGCAACGAGCCCAAGATCGCCGCCGAGCTGGCCAAGGGCGACGTAGGCATCGAGTACATCGACGACGAGAAGCTCTACGACCAGGGCGCGCGCATGGCCGCCCTGGCCGCGGGCAAGATCGACCTGGCGCTGACCACCGTCGACGCGTTCCTGCAGCACGGCGCCAAGAACAAGGGCAAGGACGGCCTCTTCCCTGGCGTCATCCTCTGGAACATCGACGAGTCCAACGGCGGCGATGCCATCTTCCTCTCCAAGGACAAGAAGAGCTTCGACGACGTGAAGCCATCGGACAAGGTCTGCTTCTCGACCGGCACGCCGAGCGAGCACCTCTGGGACTTCGCCAGCCTGTCCTTCGCCAACCTGGGCGACAGTCTGGGCACCGACAACGGCGTCGTCGCCAAGGACTGCTGGGACAAGCTCAAGGCCGGCAAGGTCCAGGTCGCCGTCCTCTGGCAGCCGTTCACGGCCATCGCCGTCAAGGAGGGGTACTCCAAGGTCTTCGCCACCGGCGGCCAGGCCGACGACGTGATCATCGACGTGGTGGTCGCCAACCGCGACTACGTGATCAAGGAGAAGGAGACGCTGGGCAAGCTGGCCCGCGCCTACTTCAAGACCATCGACGGGTACACCAAGGACGCGGGGTCGCACGGCAAGTTCATCACCGCCGACTGCGGGCCGGACTGCGGCGGCGACGCGGCGCTGGGCACGGCCGTGCTGGAGGGCATCGACTTCCTGACCTACGAGGAGAACATGTGCCTGTGGTGGGGCCAGTGCGGCACCCCGGCGAAGATGCTGGAGCGCATCGGCAAGACCGGGCGCCTCCTGGCCGCCAAGGGCAAGCTCGGCGCCGGCGACATCCCGCAGCCGACGACCATCCTCAACGACAGCTTCCTCGTATCCATGAAGAAGGAGATGGAGGACAAGATGAAGCTCGCCGCCGAGGTGGCCGGCAGGGACACCAAGGTCGCCGAGGGCCCGGCGCTCAAGGCCGAGGAGAAGAAGTACGACTACGCCGCCGAGTCGGCCAAGCAGGACAAGGCCGCCGACGTCGGGACCCTGAACCTACCCAACCTCTACTTCGGCGAGGGGCGCGCCGACCTCGACCAGAACGCCAAGAGCGTGGTCCAGGGCATCGCCGACAAGCTGCGCAGCTTTCCGGCCCTGTGCGTGCGTGTTTACGGGCACACCAACTCCGTCGGCAACCCGGTGGCCAACAAGAACCTCAGCGAGCAGCGCGCCGCGGCCATCGTCACCTACCTCAAGTCGGTGGATGGCCTGGCCTTCCCGGCGTCGCGCTTCGACGTGCGCGGCTTCGGCTCCGAGCAGGTGGTGATGAAGGACGGCAAGGAAGACAAGGACGCCAGCCGGCGCACGGAGTTCAAGCTCTTCAACTGCGGCGCCACCTCCAAGTGAACAGGCGCGCGTCGCACCGGGTTCATGCTGGCGCCACGGGCGAGAATCCGAGCGCCCGCGCTGCGGCTGCCATTCGCGTGTCGTAGGTCACCAGGCGGGCCACGCTCTCCTTGCCCAGCAGACTCGCGGTGGCGAGGTGAATGGCATCCAATGACCGCATGGTTGGCGGATGGAGCTCACCGGCGAGCGTCAGCACGCGGTCGCTCACGCGCACCAGGTCGATCCGACCCAGAACGCTATCGACCCTTTGCTGCGCGGAGGCACCGAGTGATAGGCAAGCGCGCATCACCTCCGTCCGCGCGAGCGCGCTGCTCAAGAGCGTCCGGCGCTGCTGCAAGTAGCGGAGCAGGCTGGCCGACTCGGCCTCCGCGACGACGAGCTTCACGATCGCCGAGGAGTCCAGGTAGGTGACGCGTTCAACGCTCATCGCGACGGAGGCGGGCAAGCACCTGCGACGGGCTCTCCGAGCCGCGCGGCAGCTCGGGGGGCGGCGCGAGATCGGCGAGCCTGCCGCGCCCCAGCGCGACGTCGCCCGAATCGCGCAGCCTCTGCAGGGGGCTCGCTTCAGGCAGCGGGACGAGGAGCGCCACCGGTCGTCCGCGGTCGGTGACCTCGAAGGTCGCGCCTTGTGCCACCTGCCGCAGGACCTCGCTGGCTCGCTGCCTCAGCTCGCGAACGCCGATCGTCTTGGTCATTGTGCTACTTGTAGCACATAGTGGCGGTGACCGGGTGACCCCGCGGTCGCGCCCACTCCATCCGCCCAGCCCTCGAGACTGGAGCTAGGCTCTCCCCTTCGTGGCTGCCCCCCGCATCCCCACCTGGAAAGAGCGCCTGGCGGCGTGCTTCCGCTGGCGCCACCGCTTCCTGCACGTCTTCGGCGCGCCGGGGGCGGTGGGCGCGGTCGCCGCCGTGGCCAGCGCCGCGGCCCTGAACGCCGACGTGGGGCTGGCGCTGGGCGCGCTCACCGCCGGCGTGGGCTCGCTGCTCGCCGGGTACTGGGTGACGGCCGGCTTCGACACGAAGCTGGTCAAGCAGCTCCAGGACGAGGAGCAAAGCAAGGGCGCCCAGCTCGCCGCCGGCGAGATCCAGCGGGTCGTCTACGAGGCCGAGCCGGAGATCCGCCCGGTGCTGGAGCGCATCCTGCACTATCACGCCACCATCGAGGCGGCGTTCGCCGACGGCATCGACGACCAGGTGGAGGCCATCCTCCAGAACTCGCGCCCCGACCTGCTGGCGCTGCGCGACCGCGCGGTGGCCATGGTCAAGCTCTACCGGCGGCTGCGCGAGATCATCCAGCAGTCCGACGGTCGCTGGCTGGAGCAGGAGGTGCGGCGCATGGAGTCGCAGCTCCAGCGCGCACCGGAGGGCGCGGTGCGCGACGCGCTGCTCGCCGCCAAGGAGTCGACGGAGCGCACCCTCGCCCAGTGGCGTGCCGCGGTGGACAAGCAGATGCAGGTCGGCAGCGTGCTCACCGTCATCGAGACCAACCTGCAGGAGTTCAAGCTGGCCATGGAGCTGCGCAAGGCCGACGCCGCCATGGGCTCGCAGACCACCGGCACCGAGGTCTCCGAGCTGCAGGCGCGCCTCTCTGCAGCAGGCGAGGCGTGCGATGAGCTGGTCGGGCGCAGCTCCGTCACCTCGGCGCGGCGATCGCGCGCCGGCCTGCGCCCCCGCGCCTGATTGGCCGCCGAGGCGCTGAAGAAGAAGCTCGACGATCGAGGCCGTACACGAGCGGCGGATCTTTCGGCAGTGGCGGTTGCCGTCGTTTGCGGCGGTCGCGCGCTTGCCGGCGACGGCCTGCGCTCCGAGGATGTCCGGCGTGCGTATCGCGTTGCTGCTGTCCCTCACCGCGCCGCTGATCCTCGCCTGCATGGCATGCAGTGACGAGGACGCGAGCGTTGTCGCCGCGGCCAGCAGCATCGCCGCGAGCAGTGGCGCCGGTGGTGCCGGCGCGGCCGTCGGCGCCGGCGGGCTGGCCCCGAGCGGTGGCGGCGGGGGCGATGGGGGCGCGCTCGGGGCCGGGGGCGCGCCGCAGCGCCCGCTGCCGAGCACGCCGCTCGAGAACCCGGAGGACTGCACGCCCGAGCGCCCCACCTGGCTGGGCGGCGACGTCTTCGGGCACCCCGACGAGCGCGCCCTGAACGCCATCATCGGCATCGATCACGCCGACCCCGCCACCGGCAAGCGCATCGACGCCAGCGGCGTGCCCTGCGATGGCGGCGGTGATTGTTGCGCCGGCTACTCGTGGTGCTTCCGGCTGAACCCGAGCATCGATCCTGCGGGCTCGGACGACGCGGCGCTGGATCGGCGCTGGGGCAAGTGCGTCTCCGCCAAGGTGGTGCAGGTCTTCCTCGAGATCTATCCCAAGAACGCCGAGGGCATCACCGACTGGGCGCGGTACGGAGAGGCGGTCCACCAGTATCAGCCGGTGACCCCGGGCAAGCCCAACGAGGTGGTCCTGCGCCTGCCGATCCACTTCGAGGCGGACGCAGTGGCCGGCAACACCGGCACCGTGCACGGATACGTGACCTGCAACGGCGCGCCGGCGCCGCCGGAGACGGTGACGCGCGTGCGCGCCTGGTCGGAGGAGCTCGGGCCGGCGTGCGGCATCCAGGGCTTCTCGGCATCGGCGCACGAGCTGGCCGCGGGCAACGGCGGCACCTTCTATCGCATCAGCTACCTGGCCGCCGGGCAGTGCAACGCGCCCAGCCAGGAGCACCGCCTCTACATGGATGTCGTCTGCGGCGGTTCGACGAAGTCGCAGAAGAAGTACGTGAGCATCGTGAAGGGGATGAGCATTCCGCTCGACTGGGCCTTCTAGCTGCGCGCCAAGGCCGCGGGCGGCGTGTACCCTGCCGGTGGCGCGAGGACCGCGCGCCGCCAGAGCCATGACCCAGACCAGCGATTCCCGATCCGACGCGCAGGGCACCACCGCCGAGCCGTACCTGCCCTGGGCGCAGACCTTCCGCGACTCGTACGATCGGCGCGAGTCGGCGATGTTCGTGCTGCACAACAACATCGCCGACGTCTTCCCGCTCGGCGGCGAGTACGTCACCTGTCGCGGCTACCTGGAGCAGATGCTCACCCGCGGTGGCTACATCGTCATCAACTACGACGTCTCGCGGGGGATGCGCTTCCTCGACGACGCCGAGGCCAAGCAGTTCGTGGCCCTGGCCAACCACAACCTGGAGGGGCGCGAGCGGCTCATCAAGAGCATCTTCGACTTCCCGCGCGAGAGCACCAAGGCGCTGGCCTTCATCGAGGCCTTCATCGTCGGCGTCGAGGCCTCGCAGCGCCCGGTGGCGGTGATCCTGGAGTTCGCCGAGCACCTCGCCCCCAACGGCGACCCGAACAACATGACCGAGGTCGACCGCATCAACACCGTCACCCTGCAGCGCTTCGCGCAGCTCTTCTACGAGCGCCTCCAGGACACCAAGGCCCGTGACGCGGTCTGCTACCTGATGGTCCCCAACCTCCACAACCTCCACCCCGACCTGGTGCGCTCCGAGGTGGTGGTCTCGGTGGACATTCCCCGACCCAACGCCGACGAGCGCGCCCGCTTCGTGAAGTGGCAACAGGCCAAGCTGCTGGTGGAGGGCAAGCCGCCGGTGACCATGGACGTCACCGAGGAGCAGCTGGTCGAGCAGACCGCGGGGCTGACGCTGACCGGAATTCGCCACCTCTTCCTGCGCGCCATCTCCTCGCCGGAGCGCCGCCTGAGCGCATCGTTCGTGGTGCAGCGCAAGCGCGAGCTGCTGGAGCGTGACAGCAAGGGCATGCTCGAGGTGCTTGCGCCGCGGCACGGGCTCGACGCCGTGGGCGGCAACGCGGCCATCAAGGACTTCTTCGTGCGCGCCGCCAAGGACCTGCGCGACGGTCAGCGCGACGTGCCGGTGGGCGTCATCTGCCCCGGACCCAACGGGGTGGGGAAGACCTTCATCGCCAAGGCCTTTGCCCGCGACTGCGGAGTGAACTGCGTCAGCCTCAAGAACTTCCGCGGCATGTACGTGGGCCAGACCGAGTCGAACCTGGACACCATCTTCAACATCCTCAAGGCCATGACCCCCAACGTGGTGATCATGGACGAGGCCGACAAGATGCTGGGCAACGAGAAGGGCGACGACGGCAACAAGGTCGACGAACGCGTCTTCGGCGCCTTCACCGCCTTCATGGGCGACCCCGACTACCGCGGGAAGATCTTCTGGCTCCTGCTCACTGCGCGCCCCTTCAACCTGGCCCCGGACACCGGCCGCCCCGGCCGCGTCGAGGAGCACGTGCCCATCCTGGCGCCCGAGACCTTCGAGGACAAGAAGGCCATCCTGGAGACCATCGCTCGCTCCAGCGGCATTCGCTTGCAAGGCGAGGGCGGCGCCGGGCCGACCGACGTCGAGCTGACCGGCCTCTTCGAGTCGCTCGGCTTCGTCACCCCGGCGGCGCTGGAGCTCATCGCCAACCGCGCGCGGCGTCAGGCGCGGCGCGCTCTGGACAAGGCAGTGCCCGCGGGCCAGGCGGTGCCGGTGCCCTTCGCCACCTTCGCCGAGGAGGCGAAGAGCTTCGTGCCCGAAGGGTCTCAGTCCAAGCTGCGCCTGCAGACCATCGAGGCGGTGATGTACACCAACCACCTCGCCTACCTGCCCGAGCCCTGGCGCAGCCGTCTCCGCGACGACGGCGCAGGCCTGTCGCGCGAACGCGAAGAGCTGCGCGTCATCGTCGGCTACGCCTAGCGAGCTCGGCAGGCAGCAAGTGTCCACGCTCGTCCTCTCCGCCGCCCAGCTGTTCGCCGACTCGTTGCCCGAAGAGTGGGCGCCGCTGCTCGACGCGCTGGCCGAGCTCGACGACCTGACGCACGGCATCCACCTGCCGCGCGCCGAGCGGTGCGAGACCGCCGCCGCGCTGCACCGGCGCATCGCCGAGCGCCTCCCGGAGCTGGTCGAGCCCACGCCCTCCAGCTACCGGCTGGACGCCGTGGAGACGCGGCGCTGGTTCACCGAGGCGGCCCTGCTCTGGACGCGCCTCGGTGAGACCAGCTCGGCGCCGCTCGTCGACAGCCTGGGCGCCGGCGTGCTGCGCGACTTCCCCCTCGATCTGCCGGCCGGCGAACCCGCCGAACGCGTGCGCGCCGCGCTGCCGCTGGCCTTCGGGTGGTCGCCCGAGGAGATGGGCGGGATCGAGCGCGAGCTCGGCCACCTGACCTCGAACCTCTCGCTGAAGCGCGCGCTCACCGCCGCGCTGGCGCGACGGCTGAGCGCGGGCGCGGGCGCGGGCGCGGGTGCGGGTGCTGGCGCCGAGGGGTCCAGCGCGGGCGCGCGGGTTGCGCTGTTCCGTCAGATCTACGGCAAGGTGCCCCTGCGCGCCGGCGACGTGGATGTGGTGATGACCGCCACCGCGCTCTTCTTCTGCATCCCCAAGAACGGGACCGTGCTCGAGGTCGCCGACTGGGCAGAGCGGCCGCTGCCCGAGCGCGCCGAGGTCACGCGCTTCCTCGAGCAGCTCATCTCCGCCAACACCGCCGAGACGCGCCGCTTCCCGGCCTTCGGCTGGTTCGACCCGGCGGCGCTCGATGCCGAGCTGTGCCGCGCGCTGGGCGAGGAGGTCGGGGCCCCGCCGGGCGTGGTCGCGGGCACGCTGGCCACCATGGTCAGCGTGCTCGCCACCCAGAAGGCCGACCAGTACCTGGTCCACGACGCCTGGGGTCACACCTGGCAGGAGGCGCTGGTCGAGTTCGAGTGGGAGTACGCCCTGCTGCCGAGCCTGGACGACCCACTCGGCCCGGACAGCGGTCCGGCGCTGGGCGGTGAGGGGACGGCGCCCCTGGCCGCGGCCTTCGTCGCCGAGGGCGGGCGCGTGCGCCTGGACGAGGACGCGCTGCTGGCCTTCGCCGAGGCAGAGGTGCGCGGGCGCGTGCGCGTGGCCACCAGCGCGGCGCTGGCGGAGATGCTCGCCGACTTCATGGAGTCGAAGTACGGCCACTTCCGCGGCGTGCCGCTGCCCACCTCGTCGCTCCTCACCACCGCGGTGGTGAAGATCGATCTGACGCTCGCCGACCTGCGCCGCCAGGTGGTGCGCTGGACCCAGCCCTACCGGACGCTGGCCGTGGACGAGCCCTCGCGGCGCGGCCTCGCCGCCGCGCTGCTGGCGCGCGGCGCTCCGGAGCCGGGGCTCGACGAGGCGGTGGACGCGGCGGCGCGCCTGATGTGGTCGGGCCTGGCCACCGCCTTCGACGAGACGCTGCGCGCCGAGCCGGGTCCCGGCGAGGGGCTGCGCTCGAGCGTGCTGCGGCGCCTGGCGCTGCAGTTCCTGCTGGTGGCGCGGGAGCTCGAGGAGGCCATGGCGCGGCGCGCCGCGGCGCCCGGCCCGGTGCACCTGGATCCGGCGCGGTCAGCGGACCTCTTTGCCCTGGCCGTGGCCCGGCTCTACGAGCACGACCGGACGCGCAGCTTCTGGCACCTCGACCAGGTGGCGCGGACGGAGATCGGGCCGGCCTGCGGCCAGCTCGCGCAGGCGCTCGCCGAGCGCCCAACGCGCTGACATCGTCCCTGGCCGGGCTTGGTCGGCGCCCGCTTTGGGCCTAGCATGCCGAGCGATGGCCAACCGCGAAGACCTGGCGCCGCTGTTCACCGACGTGGCGATGACCTCCGACGATGCCAACGCCATCGTCGCCGCCCTGCGCGACATTGCCGAGAGCGACGGCGTGCACGACGAGGAGCTGCAGATGATTGCCGGCTTCGTGGAGATGCTCGACGCCGACCTCGGCGACTCGCCGAGCAAGCTGGGGAAGATGACCCCGGAGAAGCTGGCGCAGACGCTGGTCGACCCGACCCTGCGCACCGTGGCCGTGCAGTGCGCGGTGTTGCTGGGGATGGCCGACGGCAAGCTCACCGAGAAGGAGCGCGCGCGCATCGTCGAGTACGCCACCGCGCTCGGCGTCACCGGCAAGGACTACGACAAGGTCGAGGCCACCATCGTCGGCTGGGTGAAGTCCGGCGACGCGGCGGCATTGATGTAGGGACGCCGGCCTGGGGCATGGTCGCCGCCGGCGCGCCACGCTACCGTGAGGGCGCATGAACCTCGTGGACGAGCTGCATGCGATCGCGCATGCACTTGCCGCTGCTGGCATCGCCTACGCGATATGCGGAGGCGTCGCGGTGACCATCCATGGCGCCACGCGGTCCACGAAGGACATCGACCTGCTGGTGGCACGCGAGGACGTGGCCCGTGTTCTCGATGCGGTCCGTCCTCTGGGTTTCGCGTTCGCTGCGTTGCCGATGACGTTCGACGCCGGTACACCACGGGAGCGGCACGTCCAGCGGGTCAGCAAGGTGGAAGCCGGACAGCATCTGGTGCTGGACCTCCTCATCGCCGAGGCGGCGTTTGCGGGGTTGCTGGAGGACCGGGTCGAGGTCCAGCTTCCCGAGGGTTCGCTCTCGGTGGTCACGCTTCCGGCGCTCCTGCGCATGAAGCGGATCGCTGGGCGCGCACAGGATGTCGCGGACGTGGAGAAGCTGGAGGCAGGCGAAGATGCGTGAGCTCCGCGCCACGGAGGTGAGCCACCGTCTCGAAGGCCTCCGGCGCGCCTATCGTGCGGAGACGGACACCGAAGCGCGCCAGCGGCTCGAACGCGAACGGCCCGCCCGCGACGAACCGTTTGCCACCGCCGTGTCGCGGCGGCTTGCCGAGCTGCGCGCCCTGCTCGACCTGGCCTCCTATCTGCACGGCGGGGGCCAGGGGGGGCAGCGCCCCTAGCTCGGGATCCGTTACTTCGCGCAGGAGAGGTCGAACTGCGCGGCGGTCTGCTGGCAGGCGGGGTCGAAGCCGCGCCGGCGCACCTCGGCGATGAACTCCTGGAACTCGGCGGTCTGCTTGACGCTGGTCTCGGTTCCCTTGGGACAGGCCACGTCCATGACGATCTTCGAGCCCTGCGATGGGCCGCCATCGTCACGCTGGTAGTGCGAGGAGACCACCACCAGCCGGTTGCCGACGAAGAGCGCCTCCTCCAGGTCGTGGGTCACGAAGAAGATGGTGATCTTCTGCCGCTGGAACGTCTCCAGGATGTAGACCTGCAGCGCCTCGCGCGTGCCCGGATCGAGCGCTCCGAACGGCTCGTCCATGAGCAGGATGGTCGGCTGCATGATCATCGCCTGGGCGATGGCCACGCGCTGCTGCATGCCACCCGAAAGCTGGTGCGGGTACTTGCCCGCGTGCTCGTCGAGCTTGACGGTCTTCAGGTACCCCATGGCCAGGTCCACGTAGCGCGCCTGGTGGGTGCGCCGGTACCAGGGCCAGGTCAGCCATTTCTGCAGGAGCCAGGTGCCGTCGAGCTCCAGGCCGAAGAGCACGTTGTCGAGCACGGTCAGGTGCGGGAAGAGCGAGTACTTCTGGAAGACGATGCCGCGGCGTCGATCGGGGTGGGTGATCGGCGCGCCGTTGGCGGTGACCGTGCCCTTCCACGGCGCCTCGGAGCCGAGCACCATGCGCAGGAGCGTCGACTTGCCGCAGCCGCTCGGGCCGATGACGCTCAGGAAGTCGTGGTGCGGCACCCGCAGGGTGACGTCGTCGATGACCACCTGGTGGCCGCCCTTGGGGCTCGGGTAGCGCTGCGATACGTGGTCGCAATCGAGCACCAGGGTGCCCTCGCGGCGCGGCTCCGGCGCCGGCGGCTCGCCCTTGCTGCGCGGCGGCGGCTCCTCCGGGTCGGGCTCGTTGGAGATGGGGCGCGGCGCCGGCGCGTTCCGGGCCGCGGCTCGCGCGGCGGCGGCGGCCTTGTCCTGCGCGCTCTGGCGTGCGTCGTCGGCCACGCTTAGCACTACTGCGGAAATCTCGGCTCGACCAGTGGGTACGATTCTGCAGCGACCACCCACGAGACTCCGGCGAAACCCGGGCGTGGTCCCGCAGCACGTCGCGTTGGCCGCCCGGCCCCCCAGAGGGCTGAGCCCCCAAAGTTGCATGGCGGCCGAAGCCGCCCACGACGGGCCCGTGCACCGGTTTCGCCGGACTCTCGTTGGCCGCGCTGCACTTCCAGACCCACTCCATCCGCCAAGAACCCCACAGTAGCGTCAGTCTCCCTTCGGCACGTGGGCCCACGGGTAGGCCCATTTGGAGAGCGCCTCGAGGCCGTAGTCCATGGCCATGCCCAGCACCGCGATCCACAGGACGTAGGGCAGGATGATGTTCATGGCCAGCTGCCGCTGCACCACGTAGATGCGGTAGCCGAGGCCGCTGTCGGCGCTGATGGCCTCGGAGGCGATGAGGAAGATCCACGCCGGGCCGATGGTCAGCCGGACCGAGTCGATGATCCGCGGCAGGATCTGGGGGACGATGACCTTGAGCACCACCTCGGTGGTGGTGCCCCCCAGGGTGTAGGCCTTGACGATGACGTTGCGCGGGATGGCGCGCGCGGTCAGCGTGACGTCGTTGGTCAGCGTCGGCGCGATGCCCAGCGCCAGCAGCACGATCTTCGAGCTCTCGTCGACGCCGAGGAAGATGAAGATGATCGGCAAGAGGGCCAGCGGCGGCACCTTGGCCAGCGCCGTGACCACCGGCGAGAAGATGGCGTGCACGGTGGAGAAGATGCCCATGAGCACGCCGAGCAGCAGGGCGATGCCCAGGCCCCAGGCCATGCCGGTGGCCAGGCGCACCAGCGAGGCCTTGGTGTCGACGTAGAGCCACACCGTCTCGGTGCGCTTGTCCGGGGTGACGATCTCCTTCAGCCCGGTCTGCAGCTGGGTCAGGTTCGGCATCAGCCGATCCATCGGGTTTTCGAGGTGGCGCTGGTGCGAGTACCAGATGTACGCCACCACCAGCAGCACCACCGGCAGCGCGCCGAGCAGGATGCGGGTGAGCTGCGGCAGCGGCGTGCCGATGATCTTGCGGGGCTTGCTCGAGCGTGCGCTCCGCTCGATCTCGGGGCCCGGGACGAGGCCCCGTTCCGGGCCGGGGCTCACTTGCCGGCGCTGATGTACGTCGAGTCGAAGCGCAGCTTCTCGGTGCCGGACTTGCCGAAGCCGATGGTGAAGCCCTGGTCCTTGATGAGGCCGTGGTCGAAGGAGAACTTCTTGATCTTCTCCATCGTCTCCTTGATCGGAGCGCCATCGAGGAAGGCCTGCGCCTTGGCGCGGTCGGTGTAGAGCTCGGTGTCGGCGAGCATCTTGTTGAACTCCTCCACCGACGCGCCGGCGGCCTTGGCCATGATCTCGATGGCCTCGGGGCGGGTCTTGGCGTCGTTGATGAACTTCATGGCGTCGTACCAGGCCTCGGTGAGCACGGTGCCCAGCTTGGGCTGCTCCTTGAGCGCGCTGCCGCTGACCACCAGCAGATCGATGATCTCGCCCGGGATCTCCTTGCTGGAGAAGATGACCTTGCCCTTGCCGCCCTCGGTGGCCTGGAAGAGGTGCGGATTCCAGGTGGTGACCGCCTCGACCTTGGGGTCGGTGAGGAAGGCCTTGCCGGCGTCGTCGCCGGGGATGTTCTTGATCTTCACGTCGGCCTCTTTCATGCCGGCGCTGGAGAGCGCGCGCGCCAGGAGGTAGTGGCTGACGCTGAACTCCTCGAGGAGGACCGTCTTGCCCTTGAGGCCCTTGACGTCGGCGATGCCGCGCACCAGCACGCCGTCGCCGCCGTTGGAGGTGTCGTTGACCACGATGGCCACCGACTCGACGCCGTTCGACGCCGGCTGCAGCGACTCCATGCTGGTCATGGTCACGCCGTCGACCTTCTTGGCGGCGAAGGCCTGCACCGAGTCCATGTAGCCCTTGAACTCCTGGAGCTTGACGTTGACCCCGTGCTCCTTGGCGCGCGCGGCCAGGAAGCCCTTCTGATCCATGAGCTTCATCGGCATCCAGCCGGTCCAGACGCTCCAGGCGATCTTGTACTCCTTGCCCGAGGCCGGCGGCGTCACCGCGGCGCCGGACGGGGCGGCCGGGGAGCCGGTGGTCGCGGTCATCCCCGACATCGAGGTCGACGCCCCGCTGGCGGCGCCGGCGGGCTTGTCGTCGTTCGGGCAGCCGGCCAGGGCCAGTGCGGCGGCGGCGAGCGCCAGGAAGGTGCGGCGCCCCGAGGTGGTCGCGGTGGCGCTGCTCTGTCCGTCGTCCATACCGTCTGTCTCCGTGCTGGGGGTCGGTTGCTGTTTTCCGGGCCGCCGAGCGTGGTCGGCTCGGCCCGGACGCTATCGCAAGGCCGCGGATGCGCACAAGGCTGCGGGGCTGCTCGGGAGGAGCCGCCCGGCGAGCCTGGGGCCGTGTACGCTGTGCAGTCGTGGCGTGCTTCGCCGTACCCTGGTGGATTCGCATCGCCCAGCGCGGGATCGAGGCGGCGCGCAGACAGAGTCGGGCTTTCGCGCCTTTGCTCCGGGCTGCGCTCCTCGTCACCCTGGCCGCCTTGTTTCCGGCGTGCAGCCACGACTGGGATGCGTACGACCCGCTCGGCGCCACGGCGTCGGGTTCCGCTGGAAGCAGCAGCTCCAGCGCCGGCCAGGGTGCGAGCGGTGCCGGCGGTAGCGCCAGCGGCGCCGGAGCCGGCGGTGCAGACAGCGGCGGCGCGGGTGGCGGGCCGCTGGTGGTCTGGGCGCGGTCCTTCGGCGACGCCGCGGCGCAGGAGGTGCGGCGCGTCGGCGTGGACGGGCCGGGCAACGTCTACGCCGCCGGCGCCTTCGCCGGCAGCGTCGACTTCGGCGGCGAGCTCGTGAACGCCGCCGACGGGCTGGACGCGTTCCTGGTCAAGCTCTCGCCCGACGGGGACGTGCTCTGGGTCCGCACCTGGGGAGGCGCCGGCGACGACGTGGTTCACGGCCTGGCGGTCACCGCCCAGGGAGACGCGCTGGTCACCGGAGAGTTCGCGGCGACGGTGACCCTGGCCGAGGTCGCTTACCAGTCGCTCGGCGGCCCGGATGCGTTCGTGGTGCGCGTCGACACCGGTGGCCAGGAGGTGTGCGGTCTGGCGTTCGGCGACGAGGGCGAGCAGCGCGCGGCGTCCGCGGCGGCAAGCACCTCCGGGGCGTTCGTCATCAGCGGGATGTTCGGCACCGCGCTCGGGCTGGGCACCGATCCCATCCTCTCCTCGGGGCTCCTCGACCTCTTCGTCGCCCGCCTCGACGAGAGCTGCAAGGTGGAGTGGGTACAGAGCTTCGGCGGCTCGGCGAACGATGCCGCCTGGAGCGTGGCCTCCGGCGCCGACGGGGCGGTGCTGCTGGGCATCGACTCCGGTAGCGCCATCGACTTCGGCGATGGCCTGCTGCCCAACGCCGGCAGTGGCGACATCTTCATCCCCAAGCTGGACGCGGGCGGCGGGCTCGACTGGGTGCGCCACTACGGGGACGCCGCCGCGCAGTGGGCGCCGCACATGGCGGTGACCTCCGCCGGCGGTGTCATCGGTGCCGGCTCGTTCCAGGGGACGGTGCCCTTCGGCAATCAGGTGCTGCAGAGCGCCGACGCCTACGACGCCTACGTCGTGCAGCTGGACGCCGCGGGCGCCCCGGTGTGGTCCAGGGTCTTCGGCGGCGCCGGGTCGCAGTTCATGCACGACGCGGAGGTGGAGGCCGACGGCAACGTGCTGGTGATCGGCTATGGCGAGCAGACCATCGATTTCGGCGGCGGTCCGGTGGGCGGTGGCGGCGACCTCGATGTCATCGTCGCCCGGCTCGCCGCCGACGGCAGTCACCTGTGGAGCCTGGGCGCCGGGGACAGCGCCGCCCAGCGCGGCAACGGGGTGGCGGCGGCGCCCGGCGGCGCCATCGCCATCGGTGGCGAGTTCGCCGGCGCGCTCACCATCGATGGCGTCACGTTGCAGTCGGCGGGCGGGACCGACGCCTTCGTCGTCAAGCTCGCACCTTAGGCACTGCTGTCGTCGCGAGTCTCCGCGCTCGTCCGGCGAGCGTCGTCGAGAAGTTGACCGCCCGGCGCCGCCTTGATACCCGAGGTGCACTGCGGCTCACTGGCGACCCACGCTGTGTTCGTTCGGACACGCGCGGGTGGCTAACCGGAGCGGACGAACCTCGCCGGAGGCGAGGGAACGCGCCTTTCCCTGCTTCGAACAGGCGCGAGGTCTCCTGGCGGAGCCTCGAGGCGGCGTGGGCGCGGCTGGTACGCGTGTTGCGAGTCTCGGTCGGAGTGGATTCGAGGACGGCGGGGGCGGAGGAGAGACCCGGATGAAGAAGCGGCAGGCCCGGCGGCGCATCGGCGTGGTGATGGGCGGCTCATCGGGCGAGCGCGAGGTCTCCCTGCGCTCCGGCACCGCGGTCGCCGACGCCCTCCAGGCGCGGGGCCACGAGGTGGTGCGCATCGCGCTCGACGATTTCGGCCCGGAGGTGGCGGCGGCCATCGCCCGCGCGCGCATCGACGTGGCGGTGCTGGCGCTGCACGGTCGGCACGGCGAGGACGGCTGCGTCCAGGGCATGCTCGAGCTGATCGGTGTGCCCTACACGGGCTCGAGCGTGCTCGCCAGCGCGCTGGCCATGGACAAGCTCAAGGCCAAGGAGATGTTCCGTCTCCACAACGTGCCCACGCCGCCGTACTACATCGTGCACGCTTCGACAGGACCGAAGTCTCCTGGCGGAGCCTCGGGTCGAGGCGCCGGCGACCTCGAGGACATGGAGGCCATGCACGGCTCGTTCGGCTTCCCGGTGGTGGTCAAGCCGCGAGGCGAGGGCTCGAGCCTGGGCGTCACCAAGGCGCACGGCTTCGGCGAGCTGGGGCGCGCGCTGGAGGCGGCGTTCGAGTTCGACGACACGGTGATCGTCGAGCGCTTCGTCTCCGGCATCGAGGTCAACGTCGGCATCCTCGACGGCCGCGTTCTCGGGGCCATCGAGATCGCGCCCAGGAGCGGGATGTACGACTACGAGGCCAAGTACACGGCAGGGATGACCGAGTACTTCATGCCGGCGCGCCTCTCGCCCACGCGCTACCGCGGCGTGGAGAACCTCGCCGATCGCGCCGCGCGCGCGCTCGGTTGCACCGGTGCGGTGCGCGTCGACCTCCTGGTGACCAGCGGGGAGAACGAGTACGTGCTCGAGGTCAACACGCTGCCCGGCATGACGCCGACCAGCCTGCTGCCGAAGATCGCCGCCCACACCGGGATGGACTTCGGCGCCCTCTGCGAGGCCATCCTGGCCAGCGCTCGCCTCCACGCCCCCAAGCGCACCCTGCGCCGCGCGGCCAGCCACACCGAGCTGACCGCCGCGCCTCCGTTCGCTGCCGAGGCGCTCGACCAGGCCGTGCTCCTCAAGACCGCCGGCTGAGCTCGCCTCGGGAGGGGCTACGCGGCGCGACGAGAACGGCGCGGACCAGCGCCTCGGCGGTGCCGACCAGCTCGTGCAGGCGCTTCCCGCCGCTCTGCTCGAGGGCGACCATGACCAGCTCGTTGATGGCCCCGACCAGCGCGGTGGCCATGTGCGCGCCCAGCGGCTGGATGGTGGGGTCCTCGCGGCGCGCGCTCTTCACCAGGCGGCGCAGCAGCTCGGCGAAGCGCCGATGCACGTCGCGGCGCAGCTCCAGGGCGCGCCCGCCGGCGCCGTGGATCTCGACCAGGAAGCTGCGCGTCAGCGCCGGTTCTGCCTCGAGCGCCGCGAAGTAGGCGACGGTGGCGGCGTGGATGCGGTCCTGGACTGACTCGGCGTCGGCGGCGGCGGCGATGACCCCGAGGATGCGGTCGCTGGCGGCGCCGTACGAGGCCAGGAAGCAGGCCTCCTTGTCGGCGAAGTGCTGGTAGAACGTGCGCTTGGAGACGCGTGCTTCGCGAACGATGTCGGCGATGGTCGCCGCCGCATAACCCTTGCCCGCCACCACCGCGGACAGGCCGCTCATCAGGCGCCCGCGCACGGCATCGGCGGCGGGGGAGCGCGCCGGGGGCGGGCGCGAGGGTTCGGCTTGCATCTCGGTACCGCATGGTACCAGAATGGGTACCCGGTGGTACCACGATGCGCATCCCGAGCTCCCCTCCCTCCTCCCCGACCTCCAGCCTTCCGCGGGCGCCTCTGCCGGCGCACGTGCGCGTGGCCATCATCGGCGCCGGCTTCGGCGGGCTGGGCACCGCCATCCGCCTGCGCCAGGAAGGCATCGAGGACTTCGCCATCCTCGAGCGCGGACCCGACCTCGGCGGGGTGTGGCGCGACAATACTTACCCCGGGTGCGCCTGCGACGTGCAGTCGCACCTCTACTCGTTCTCCTTCGCCCTCAACCCGCGCTGGACGCGCAGCTACTCCGGGCAGCCGGAGATCCTCGCCTACCTGCAGGGCTGCGCCGATCGCTTCGGCGTGCGCCCGCACCTGCACCTCGACTGCCAGGTGCAGGACGCCACCTGGGACGAGGCCGCGCAGCTCTGGCGCCTGCGCACCTCGCGCGGCCAGCTGACCTGCGAGGTGCTCGTCGCCGGCGCCGGCGCTCTGAGCGAGCCGGCCCTGCCCACCCTGCCCGGCCTCCTCGACTTCGACGGCAAGGTCATGCACTCCGCGCGCTGGGACCACCAGCACCCGCTCGCCGGGCGCAAGGTGGCGGTCATCGGCACCGGCGCCTCGGCCATCCAGCTGGTGCCGGTCATCCAGCGCGAGGTCGCCGAGCTGGTCCTCTTCCAGCGCACGCCGCCGTGGGTCATCCCTCGCGGTGACCGCGCCATCTCGCCCGGGGTGCGCCGTCTCTTCGAGGCCGTGCCCGCGGCGCAGCGCGTGGTGCGCGAGGCCATCTCCCTGTCGCGCGAGCTGCTGGTGCTGGGCTTCCGGCACCCGCGCGTGATGCACCTCGCCGAGCGCGTGGTGCGTCGCCACCTGCGCCAGGCCATCGCCGACGACGAGCTGCGCCGCAAGCTGACGCCGCGCTACACGCTGGGCTGCAAGCGCGTGCTCATCTCGGACGACTACCTGCCGGCGTTGACCCAGCCCAACGTGAAGGTGGTCACCGAGGCCATCCGCGAGGTGCGCGCGCGCTCCATCGTCGACGCGGCCGGGGTGGAGCACCCGGTGGACACCATCGTCCTGGCCACCGGCTTCCAGGTCACCGAGCCGCCCATCGCCGCGCACGTGCGCGGCCGCGGCGGCCGCACGCTGGCCGACGTCTGGCAGGGCAGCCCGGAGGCCCACCTGGGCACCACGGTGGCCGGCTTCCCGAACTACTTCATGCTCAGCGGTCCCAACACCGGGCTCGGGCACAGCTCGATGATCCTCATGATCGAGGCGCAGGTCGAGCACCTGCTCGGCGCGCTCCGGCACATGCGCTCCCACAGCGTGCGCGCCATCGAGCCCACCGCCGCCGCGCAGGAGGCCTTCGTGGCCTCCTGCAACGATCGCATGCGTGGCACGGTGTGGACCTCGGGTGGCTGCTCGAGCTGGTACCTGGACCGGACGGGGCGCAACTCCACGCTGTGGCCCGGCGCCACGTTGAGCTTCCGCCGCCGCGTGGGGAGGTTCGATCCCCGCGAGTACCGCGAGGAGGCGCTGCGCGACGCGGCGGCATCCGAGGAGAGAGGAGACCTGCGCCGTGCCGGCTGACGGACGTAGCTTGCTGTTCGCGCTCGAGCACCAGGGCGCGCGCCTGCTGTCGGCGCTGCCCGCGGCGGCGCAGCGCTGGCTGGCCGGCCAGCGCGCCGGCGTCCGCGTCGATGGGCTCGATCTGGCGCCCGAGATGCAGCTCATCCTGGCGCTGCGCAAGCGGCTGCGCCCGCCGCTGTCCACGCTCTCGCCGGGGCAGGCGCGGCGGCAGCTGCGGCGCGAGGCGCTGGTGCACGGCGGGGTGCCCATCGCCGTCGCCGCGGTGCGTGACCTGGAGATCGATGGGCCGGCGCGGCGCCTGGCCGTGCGGCACTACGCGCCCGAGGGTGGGCAAGGCGCGCCGCTCTGCGTCTACTTCCACGGCGGCGGCTTCGTGGTCTGCGATCTCGACACCCACGATCCGGTCTGCCGGTTCCTCTGCCGCCACGCCGGCGTGCACGTGCTCGCCGTCGACTATCGCCTGGCGCCGGAGGAGCCGTTCCCGGCGGCGGTGGAGGACGCGTTGTGCGCCTTCCGCTGGGCGGCCGCGCATGCCGCCGAGCTGGGCGCTGACGCCACGCGGGTCGCGGTCGCCGGCGACAGCGCCGGCGGCAACCTGGCGGCGGTGGTCTCGCAGCTGGCGCGGCTCGAAGGCGAGGGAGGCGCGCAGCCGGCGCTGCAGCTCTTGCTCTATCCCACCGTCGATCGCACCGAGGCATGGGGGTCGCTGGACCTCTTCCACGAGGGCTTCTTCCTGACCCGCGCCGACATCGACTGGTACCAGGAGCAGTACACGGGCACGGTCGGCGCCGACCTGCGCGACCCGCGCGTCTCGCCGCGCCTGCGCCCCGACCTCGGCGGGCTCCCGCCGGCGCTGGTGGTCACCGCCGGCTTCGATCCGCTGCGCGACGAGGGCGAGGCCTATGCCCGCGCGCTCGGGGACGCCGGCGTGCCGGTGCTCTTGCGGCGCTTCGACGGGCTGGTGCACGGCTTCGCCAACATGGTGGCCATCAGCCCGGCGTCGGGCGCGGCCATGTTCGAGATCGCCGCCAGCCTGCGCACCGCGCTGGCCATGACGCGCGGTGCGAGCCGTCAGAGCATGCCCTGAGCCGCCGAGCGCCTCTCCGTCGCGCAGCCGACTACGCAGTCGCCGGGCTTCGGGTGCGGCCACTCCTTCGCCCGAGTGGCGAGAGGCGAGTCAGACGGGAATGAGACGCAGGCTGGGGTCGAGGCGGTGCAGGTCGGCGACGTCCGATGTCATCACCGCCTGGCCGCGCGCACGGGCGCAGAGCACGACGGACGCGTCGATGACGTCGCGGGTCCGCGAGACGCCGCAGAGCTGGCCGGCGGCGCGGCCCCGCAGATCGTCGAGGGGCTCGACTTCGACCAGGCTCGAAGCGAGGAGGCGGGCCAGGGGAGCCTGGCGTGCCCCATCCCGCCAGACCTGTCCCACGACGCCTGCCGGGACCGCCAGCTGCTCACCGCGCTCGAGCGCCCTGCGCAGGAGGACAACCACACGGCGGTCATTGCGCTCGAACGCCACCAGCGCGCCCGCGTCGAGGGTGACCCCGCTCACGCGGCTCGTCCCCGCCGGCGCCCGGGCCTGCCGAGCGCCGCGTCTGCCGCGCGCCGCTCGGCCGCGGTCATCGGGCCGCCGCTGGCGGCGAGCATCTCGTCGAGCATGTCGGCGAGCTCGTCGAGCTTTGCCTTCTCCGCGAGCGCATCGGCAACGTAAGCGCTCACGCTGGCGGCCTGTCCGCGCTTCACCGCCCGCCGCGCTCGGTCGACGGCGGCCGTAGGGAGGCTGACGGCGATCTTCGACATGGTCATACGACCAGTCATACCACAGCGCCCGGCAATTCGAGCTCGCTCCCGGGCTGGCGCGCGGCCGTCACTCCGACGGGGCGGCCTCCGCGGCCGGGGCCGGTCCCCCGAGCACGGCCCGGAAAGCGGCCGCGTCGAGGGTGGCCACGCCGAGCTTCTGCGCCTTCTCCAGCTTGGTCCCCGGGCTCTCGCCGACGACCACGAAGTCGGTCTTCTTGGAGACGGTGCCCACCACCTTGCCGCCGAGCGCTTCGATGCGGTCCTTGGCGGCGTCGCGCGAGAGCGACTCCAGCGTGCCGGTGATCACGAACGACTTGCCGAGCAGGTGGCCCTCGGCCTTCTTGCGCTCGCCGGTCATGCGCACGCCGGCCTCGCGCAGCGTCGCCAC
>JBBJMR010000135.1:0-22814 GCA_037720395.1 Polyangiaceae bacterium | reverse complement strand
CCTGGTGCAACCGCGCTTCGACCATCGGCTCGGCCGTGCCCAGCGCGGCAGCGGCGCGGTTGGCCACCTCGAGCAGGGCCAGCGCGCGCGGGTGTCGCCCGATGAGCTCGAGCTGGATGAGCGCGCGGCACAGGGCGGCGACCCGCGCCGCGGCGGCGGCGGCGTCACGTGGGTCGGTGGCCTCGACGCGATCGGCCCAGCCGACGACCTCGGCGTGCTTGCCGAGCGGCGCGCTGGCGTAGATCAGCTCGCCCGCGGCGCGGAACCAGCTGGCGCTGCCGACCGGCAGGTGGGCAGGCGCCTCCAGGGCAGGCGCCAGGGCGCCGGCGAGATCGCCCATCCAGCCGCGCGTCTCGGCCTCGACCAGGCGCAGCATGCCATACAGCTCGCCCCCGGCGCCGCAGGCACGCCGCGCTGCACGCGGGCCACCGCCGCCTGCAGGTCGCCGGCCTCGAACGCCTCCACGCCGGCCTCGAGCCAGCGGCTCGCCGCCCGCGCCCCCTCGCCGCCGTGCTCGAAGTGCTGGGCCAGCACCACCGGGTCGCGCTCGCCGCGCTGCTCCAGCCACTCGCCGGCGAGGCGATGGCCGAGGGCGCGGTCGGCTGGCGTGAGCATGGCGTAGGCCGCGTCGCGCACCAGGTCGTGCCGGAACGCGTACTGCTCATCGGAGAACGGCGCGCCCGACTCGGCGCCGACGAGCTCGCCGGCCACCAGCTCGTCGAGCCACTCGTCCGTCGCCACCACGCCGCGCCCGGGCCCGAGCAGGGCCGCCACGCCGCCGCGCCAGAAGATGCGGCCGAAGACGCTGGCCGCGCGCAGGGTGCGGCGCGCCTCGGCGGGCAGGGCGTCGAAGCGGGCCTGCATCATGCCCAGCACCGTGGGCGGCAGCGCGGCGTCGTTCCCGCCGCCCTCGCCGCGCGCCGCCTCGGCGCGGATCAGCTCCTCCAGGTGCAGCGCGTTGCCGTCGGCGCGCTCGACGATGGCCCGCGCGCGCTCCGGGTCCACGTCGTCGCCGAGGGCGCTCTTCACCAGGCGCTCGCTGGCCCGCGGCGAGAGGCCGGAGAGCGGCAGCGACACGACGTTGCGCGTCTGCCACAGGCGCGGGAAGCGCTGGTGCACCTCGGGCCGACCGATGGCCACGATCATCAGCGGCGCGTCGCGCAGGCGCTTCAGCGCCGCGTCGACGAGCTGCACCGTGGGCAGGTCGCCCCAGTGCAGGTCCTCGAGGATGACCAGGAAGGGCTCGCTGCTGGCCACCGCCGTCACCCATTCCAGCCAGGCGGCCCGCATCTGGTCGCCCATGGTCAGGGCGTCGCTCTGCGCGGCGCGCAGCGCCTCCCACGCTTGCCGCGCGGCGGTGTCGTGCGTGTCCGGCGTCTCGGCCGAGGCGATGCCCACCATCTCGCCGACGAAGGTGGCCACCATGGCCACGCGCTCGGCGGGGACGCGCGCCGCCACCAGCGCCTGCAGCTTGAGGCGGCTCACCTCCGCTGGTTCGCCGTCGAGGATGCCCGCCAGGCGGCGGGTGCCGGGCGCGATCATCCCGTAGGCGCTGCCGGCGCTGGCCGGATCGGCGCGCGCCACCACCACCCGGATCTTGCCGGTGCGGCCGGCGTCGATGCGCGCCGCCAGCTCGGCAAGCAGGCGGCTCTTGCCGACGCCGGCCTCGCCGGTGATGAGCACCGCCGCCGAGGCCGGCTCGGCCACGCACTCGTTCCATGCCGCGGTCAACATGCCCAGCTCGCGCTCGCGCCCCACGCAGGCCACCGGCTTGCCGAGGAGCAGGTGATCGGTGCGCACCTCGGCGCGCTCGCCGCGCAGCACCGCGCCGGCCAGCGCGCTCTCGCCGGGGGGCGTCCAAATGTCGAAGCGCATCTCCAGCAGCGCCGCCGTGCTCTCGTCCACGGCCACCCCGTCCGGGGGCGCGCGCATCAGCGCACGCACGGCGCGCTCCATGACCTCGCCCACCGGGTAGCGGTCGTCGACCACGCCGCGCCCGGTGGCCAGCGCCAGCGGCACCCCCGGCATGCTCTTCCTCAGCGCCAGCGCGCAGCGCGCGGCGCGCACCGCCTCGGCGCCGACCTCCCGGGTCCCCGGGAGCACGGCGACCACGGTGCCGTCGGCGAGCATCTCCACCCGCGCGCCCCACGGCCGTGCCACCGCGCGCAGTTCGTCGAGCGAGGCGCGCGCCACGCGGCTGTCCGCGGCGTGGGTCATGTCCGTGGGCGGCCCGGCCTGGCGCACGGTAGCCGACAGCGCCGGCAGCAGCTCGGTGGGCAACGAGGTGTCGGCGTCCTCCTCGCTGAACGCCGTCCACGGCGTCGTCGGCTGCGGCGCGCGCGCCGGCGCGGCGACCACCACGCTCACCACCCGCTGCTCGGTGTGACCGAGTGAGCGCGGCGGCGCGGTCATCGGCGCGCGCGGCTCGTGCGGCGCGGCCAGCGTGGCCAGCGCCTCGGCCACGGCCCGCCCGTCGGCGGGCCTTTGCGCCGCCTCCTTGGCCAGCATCCGGACGACGAGCTGGCACAGCTCGTGGCTCGCCTCGGGGCAGAGGTCGCGCAGGGCAGGGGGCTCGTCGAAGAGCACGCGGCTGAGCACGGCCACCGCGTGCCCGGCCTCGAAGGCCGGCTCGCCGCTCAGGCACTCGTAGAGCACGCAGCCCAGGGAGAAGACGTCGGTGCGCGGGTCGGCCTCGCCTTCGCCGCGCGCCTGCTCCGGCGACATGTATCCGGGCGTGCCCATGGTCATGCCCGTCCGGGTGAGGCGGCGCGAGACGTCGGCGGCGCGGGCGATGCCGAAGTCGAGCAGGCGCACCCGCTCCACGTCGCCGTCCGCGGGCAGGAAGATGTTCGAGGGCTTGATGTCGCGGTGCACGATGCCGCGCGCGTGCGCCGCCGCCAGCGCCTCGCCGACGCGGCGGCACAGGCTCATCGCCTGGCCGACGAAGAGGCGCCCGTTGCGCAAGCGCTCCCCGAGGTCCTCGCCCTCGAGCCACTCCATGGCCAGCCAGCACTGGCCCTCGGCGTCGGTGCCGTGCGCCACGTAGCGAACGATGCCCGGGTGGTGCAGGTCGGCGAGCAGCTCCGCCTCGCGGGCGAAGCGGCCGACGTCCTCCGCCTCGTCGGCGTGGAGGATCTTCAGCGCCACGTCGTCGCCGGTCTGTCGGTCGATGGCTCGGTAGACGCGCGCCATGCCGCCGGCGCCGGCGAACCGGGTCAGCTCGAAGCGGCCGGCGCACAGGTCCCCGATGCGCATCGAATTCGAACTATCGCGGGCCGGGGCGCGGCCGGGAAGGGTGCCCGGCGTGGATTTGCAGCTCGACGCCGTGCCCGGCCTCGATCCCGTCGAGCAGGAGCCGCGGGCCGTCCTGGCGGTAGCCACCGCGGAAGGGGCTGTGCGCGAACCACTCCGGCGTGTCGAGATCCACGAAGTCGAACCCGCCCAGCCCCGCGGCGAAGCACGCCGACGCCGAGGTGGCGAGCACCGACTCGACCATGGCCCCGATCATTGTCCCCAGCCCGTGCACCCGCGCCACCGCGGCGATCTCCAGGGCCTCCACGAAGCCGCACTTCATGGGCTTGATGTTGAGCACCCCGGCCGCCTGGCGCTCGGCGATGGCCCGCGCGTCGGCGGCGCTGGAGACGCTCTCGTCCGCGGCCACGGTCAGTCCGCCGCTCTGGCTGACGGCGGCCAGCGCGTCGAGGTCGCCGGCGGCCACCGGCTGCTCGAGCAGCGCCACCGGCAAGCCGTGCCGGCGGATGGCCTCGCACAGCCGCAGCGCCGTCGCCGTGTCGAAGGCGGCGTTTCCGTCGACGATCAGCGCGCAGGCCGGCGCCGCCCGATGGACGGCGCACAGGCGGGCCACGTCGGCGTCCAGCGCCTCGGCGCCCACCTTGACCTTGATCACCCCGAAGCCGCGCGCGGCGATGGCCGCCGCGGCTGCGCTGGCGCGCTCGAGCGATCCGGTGGTCACCGTCAGGTCGGTGCGCAGCTCGGTGGAGGCGCCGCCGAACAGCGACCAGAGCGGGATGCGCGCGCGCCGGCAGAGCGCGTCGAGCACCGCGGTCTCCAGCGCGCAGCGGGCCGAGCCGACGCCGCCCGCGTGGGCCGCGATCTCCGCGCCGGCCTCGCGCCAGCCGCGCGCGTCGACGCCGATCAGGCTCGCGCCCGCCGCCTGCGCCGCTCGCTCGGCGGCGGCCTGCGTCTCGCCGTTGAAGGCCGGGAAGGGGGCCGCTTCGCCCAGGCCCAGCGTGCCGTCCTGCAGGGTCACCGTGACCAGCAGGTTCTCGGCGCGCACCTGGGCGCCGCCGGAGATGCCGAATGGCTCGCGCAGCACGAGGTCGAGCCGCTCGACGCGCACCTCGCGGATGGTGGTCGGGCCGGCCACGGGCCGAGACTACTCCGGGCCGTTGCCTTATCACGCGTTCATCGCGCCCTACGTCGGCGCCCAGGGCCAGGGCGCCACGACAACCGGTTCTTCCCGGCCCTCGGCAACCACGACTGGAACCTGGGCAACGTCGACGCCCACCGCGCCTACTTCGAGCTACCCGGCAACGAGCGCTACTGGGACATGGTGCGCGGACCGGTGCACTTCTTCTTCGTCGACAGCGATCCCCACGAGCCCGACGGGATCACCGCCGACTCCACCCAGGGCCAGTGGCTGCAGGGGCGCCTGGCCACATCGACGTCACCGTAACGTGGGGCAAGCGGACCCCACGTGGATCCGGCGCGGACCGCGACCGGATGCAGCCCTCCTGCATGGCGGCGCCGGTGCGCCGGTGGGGTCGCCGATCCCTACGCCGCATGCCGGCTTTCGTTTGGAAGCCGCCCGCTCGTTGCGCGCGGTGAGCGAGAGCGGCGCTGCGGGCGGCCGAAGGGCGCAGCCGCCGGGGCCGCGACAGGCCGCGGCCTCAGCGTGCGGGGAACGTCTCCCGGAAGGCGCGGTGCACATCGAGCGGTGCGCCCGCCGGTGCGCGCTCGCGGCCGTCGAGCTGTGCGTCGCGGTAGCCGCTCTCCACGTCCAGCACCTCGATGCGCTCGTCGAGCACCGCGAAGCGGACGCGCCACTCCTTCACCGCCAGCACCGAGGTCGCGCCATCGCGCTTGATGCGGCGGTAGGCGTGCGGCTGCGGCCCGAGCGTCAGCGCCGCGTCGGCGCGGGCGCGCAGCGACAGCCCCTGCGACGCCTCGACCCACGCGGCGCGCGCCGATGCCTCGTCGCTCCAGCGCACGACGAAGCGCGGGGTCGGGGCCGTCACCTCGCCCAGCGGGTCGTCGCCCACCGGCGCCTCGACGCCCGGATCGTGGCTGGCCGGCGCCTGGAGCCAGCCGGTGCGCGCGCCGGGTTTCGACTCGGCGTAGGGGATGTACGGCTTGAGGTCGAGCACCGGCGTGCCGTCGATCATGTCGACGTCGCGGATGTGCACCACCAGGCCCTCGACGCGCACCAGACGCACCAGGCTGAGGCCGATGGGGTTGGGGCGATGCGGCGAGCGCGTGGCGAAGAGGCCGCGCTTGGTCGCGCTGCGCGGCGGCTGCACGGTGGGCTTCCAGCCGCGCGCGCGATCGAACCAGAAGAGCACCCACAGCCAGTCCCAGCCCTCGAGGTCGCGCAGCGCGTCCTCGAACGAAGCGCCGATGCGCAGCTCGATGCGCGCCTCGACGCCGGCGGCGACCGGTGGCTGGCGCGGCGCCTCCGCCAGCTCGCGCCACGGCGAGCGCACCACCCCGATCGGCGTGCAGACCAGGCTGGCGCTCGTCAAAGGTCGATCTGCATGCCCAGCTCGACGACGCGGTTCGGCGGCAGACCGAAGTACGCGGTGGCCGGGCGGGCGTTGCGGGAGATGAAGGCGAAGAGCGCCTTGCGCCAGCGCCACATGCGGCTCTTGCCGCTGGTGAGCAGGGTCTCGCGGCCGAGGTAATAGCTGGTGCGCGGCAGGTCGATGACCAGGCCGTGGTTCTTGCACATCTCCAGCATGCGCGGCACGTTCGGCGTCTCCATGAAGCCGGTGCGCGCCACCACCTGGTAGAAGCCGTGTCCCAGGCTCTTGACCTCGAGGCGGCGGTCCGGCAGCACCTCGGGCACGCGCAGGCTCTGCACGCTGAGCAGCACCACCTGCTGGTGCAGCACCTGGTTGTGCTTGAAGTGATGGAGGAGCACCGGCGGCGTGCCGTCGATGTTCGAGGCCATGAACACCGCCGTGCCCCGCACGCGGTGGGGCTTGACCTCTTCCACGTCCCTCAGGAAGTCGGCCAGCGGCAAGAGCGCGCTCTTGATGGCGATGGCCAGGTGCTTGCGGCCCGCCTTCCAGGTGGTCATCACCGTGAAGACTCCGACGGCCAGGACGATGGGGAACCACCCGCCGTCGAAGAACTTGGCGGCGTTGGCGCCGAAGAAGGCCAGGTCGAAGACCAGGAACACCCCAGCCAGGGAGAGCGCCTTCCAGCGCGGCCACTTCCAGGCTCGGGTGATGACCACGTAGTAGAGGACGGTGGTGATGGCCATGGTGCCGGTGACGGCGATGCCGTAGGCGGCGGCGAGCGCCGTCGAGCTCCCGAAACCGAGCACGCACAGGATGCATGCCACCATCAGACCGCTGTTCACCTCGGGGATGTAGATCTGCCCCTCCGTCTCCTTCGAGGTGTGGACGATGGTCACCCGTGGGAAGAAGCCGAGCTGCACCGCCTGCTGGGTGAGCGAGAAGGCGCCGGTGATCAGGGCCTGCGAGGCGACCACCGTGGCCATGGTGGCGATGGCCACCACCGGATAGAGCGCCCAGTCCGGCACCAGCGCGTAGAACGGGTTCTTGGCGGCCTCCGGGTGCGAGAGGAGGTGCGCCCCCTGGCCGAAGTAACACAGGAGCAGCGCGGGGAAGACGACGGCCCACCACGCGCGGCGGATGGGGCTGCGTCCGAAGTGCCCCATGTCGGCGTACAGGGCCTCGCCGCCGGTGATGCACAGGACCACCGAGCCGAGCACCAGGAAACCGTGCGCGCCGTTCTGGGCGAAGAAATGGTAGGCGTGGCGTGGGTCGATGGCCCAGAGCACCGCTGGGTGCGAGGCCAGTGCCCTGATGCCGAGCACGGAGATGGTCAGGAACCAGACCACCGTCACCGGCCCCAGCACCTTGGCCACCCCGCTGGTGCCTCGCTTCTGCACCATGAAGAGGCCGAGCAGGATGACGCAGGTGATCGGCAGCACGAAGTGCTTGAGCGACTCGGCCTTCTCCTGCAAGCCCTCCACGGCGCTGAGCACGGAGATGGCCGGGGTGATGACGCCATCGCCGAAGAGCAGCGCTGCCCCGAAGAGGACGAGCATCAGCAGCGCGCCGCCGGCGGCCTTCTCCGCGCCGGCCGGGACCAGCGCCAGCAGCGCCAGGATGCCGCCCTCGCCGTCGTTGTCGGCGCGCATCACGAAGGTCAGGTACTTGAGCGCGACCACCATGGTCATCGACCAGAAGACGAGCGAGAGCACCCCGAGCACGTTCTGGGGGGTGGGCTCGACGCGGTGGTGGCTCAGCGGGCTGAAGCACTCCTTGAGCGCGTAGAGCGGGCTGGTGCCGATGTCCCCATAGACCACGCCGAGCGCGCCGAGCATCAGCGCCGCCTTGTTGGTCGGGTGGTGATGGCCGTCGCGTAGGTGGTGCTGCGAAGCGACCTGCGCGCGCACGGCGCGCGGGACGCGCTCCGTCGGCGGGCCGGCCGCGCCCGCGCTCGAGGCCGGCGGCGTCATCAGCACCGCCGATGCCTTCTTCGACGACGCCGCGGACGGAGGCTCGGTCGCGGGTGGCTGCGTGGCGGAGACGTCTCCGGTCGCCTCCTCGGACTGGGCGGTGCGCCTCGTCCTGGGCGTCTTCGGCTCCGTCCCGGCCTCGGCGGCGCGCGCCGCAACAGGCGCGTCGTCGACTGGCGCGGAGGACGCGGATGGCTCCGCCGGTGGAGGCGGTCTGGGCTCCGCAGGCGCCGGAGGAGGTGGCTTGGGCTGGGCGGGCGCCGGGGGCGGCGGCTTGGGCTCCGCGGGTGCGGGCGGAGGTGGCCTGGGCTCCGCGGGTGCGGGCGGAGGTGGCCTGGGCTCGGCAGGCGCCGGAGGAGGTGGCCTGGGCTCCGCCGCGACGGCCGTGGGCTTCGTCTCGGTGGGGGCCGGCGGCGGCTTCGTCTCCGCGGAGGCGGGCACGGGGTGGGTCTCCGTGGCGGCGGGCTGGGTCTCCGTGGCGGCGGGCGTGGGCGGCGAGGTGAGTGTCGCGGGGGGCGGCTCGGTCCTTGGCGTCGGGGCCGCGTCGACCACGGCCGGGGGCGCAGACGAGCGCGTCGGACGGGGCGGCACGCTCTTCGGCTTCACTCCGGCGTCGGCCCTGGTGTCGGCGCGCGCTGGCGGCTGCGACCCTCCCGCGGTGGCCGCGGTCGCAGCTGGCCCGCCTGCTGCGTCGGCCTCGGGGGACGCAGGCCCGCCCTTGGCGGGCGCGGGTGCTGGCTCGGGCGGGTCGACGGGCCCGCCAGGCGTCTTCGGCGGCTCAGCCACCCGGGCCTCGCCGACGACGATGCGGGACGGCGCCCTCTGCGACACGGCGGGACAAGGCGGCGGATGCTAATCCCGACACCGCCCATCTCACAAGGTGCGGTATGGCCCGAGCCAGCCGTCGGAGCGTTCCCCATTCGCGCCCCGCTCGGGATCCCGCCGATCCGCTGCCGGCGGCGATGCGTACGGGTGAGGCGGCAGGCGCACGTTCTCGGAAGGCCCCCCTGGCCCCGGCACGTCGCGCCGGCCTCGCACGATGTGGATCGGACGCACGCGGCCCGGGATGGCGACGTGCGGCCGTTCGACGACCAAACCCCGAGGAGCGGGTCTCATGCCCAACAGCGGACTTTCACGACGACAGATGATGGCGCGCGCGGCAGCGACGGCCGCCGGCCTGGGCCTGGCCATGTCCGTCACGGCCGCCGCTCGCAAGGCGCAGGCAAAGGTGGCCCCGGACCCCGACCCGGTGAAGGACAACGAGACGCTCAACGCGCTGCTCAACGCCGAGTACGACGCGGTGGCCACCTACACCGCCGGCGCCGGGATCATCGCCGCCGACGTCGAGACGCCGCAGGCGGTCCGCGACCTGGTGACCGACGTGGCGGTGCACTTCCAGGACCAGCACAAGCAGCATGCCGCCGCGCTCGCCCAGCTGATCACCGACAACGGCGGCACGCCGACGACCGATCCGGAGACCGCCCACATTCCGGCCTCGTTCCCGGCCGAGGCCACCACCACCGACGTCATCAAGCTCGGCGCCGACAAGGAGAAGCAGGCGGCCTTCACCTACGCCAACGTGATGCAGACCATCAGCACCCAGACGGCGGCCAAGCTGGTGGCGGCCATCGGGGCGGTCGAGACGCAGCACTTCGTCGTCCTCTATCTGCTCGCCGAGGGACTCATCGCCCCCACCGAGGCCACCGCGGCCAACGTGGCGCTGGTGGTGCCGGCGGCCTTCGTCCTCGATGTCGGCGGCGCCGGCACGCAGAGCCTGGAGACCTTCCCGGCCCTCGACGCCGCGCTGACGCTCGACCCGCCGTGACGGGGACGAGCGCGGCCCCCCACCCTTCTTCTCCTGGAGTCAGCGATGAGCAACGACAAGACGGAACGCGATGACGAGATGGACCCGCGCGGCGAGGTGCGCCAGGAGCGGCGGTCGCTCCTCGGCTCGACGGGCGCAGGCGCCGCGGCCGCCGTTCTCGGCCTCCTCGCGGTGGCTTGCGGCGACGACGACGATGTCGCCACCTCGATGAACAACCCGAGCGCCTCGAGCTCCGGCCAGGGCGGGGCTGGCGCCGGCGGTGCGGGCGGCGCGGGGCAGGGCGGCGCCGGCGGCGGCACCGACGCCGACATCACCCCCCTGAATGCCCTGCTCAACGCGGAGTACCTGGCGGTCACCGCGTACACGGCCGGTGCCGGCCTCATCGCGGCCGCGACCGACACCGACCCGCTCAAGGGGCTGGCCGACGTCATCACCGCGGTGGCCGTGGACTTCCAGTCGCAGCACAAGCTGCACGCCGAGGCGCTGGCCGAGCAGATCATCGCGCTGGGCGGCACGCCGCTGGTCGAGGCCGATGTCGCGGCCACCTTCGAGCCGCCGCAGGCCCTGCTCGACGCGCCGACGATCAGCAACGTGCTCAAGTACGCGGCCGGCGCCGAGCGCAACGCCGCGGTGGCCTACAACCAGGTCATCGGCAGCCTGGAGGCCGCTCAGCTGCGCTTCCTGGCCAGCGCCATCGAGGGCGACGAGACGCAGCACTTCATCGTCCTCGCCGCGCTCGTCCTGGGGCTCGCCGGCCCCGGACCGGAGCTGAACACCACCACCGCCGCCGACGTGGTGCCGCAGGCTTTCGTCGCCAAGGTGGGCGACCAGCCTGGGCTGGACAGCGCGCCGCCGGATTACTTCCCGTGACGGATGACGTGGACCCGCGTTCCTGGTGAGATGCCCCGGATGAAAGAGCTTCGATTCTCCAAGGGCCCGTTGTCGATCCTTTTCGTGGCCGCGCTCTCGCTCGGCGCCGCGGCCTGCGGCGACGACAGCAACGACGGGGACGGCGCTGGCGCCTCGGGCAGCGGCGGGTCCGGCGGCGGCGCGTCCGGCACCGGCGCGTCCGGCGGGCAGCCCGCGGACATTCCGGACTTCAACGGATGCACGACCAGCGACTACGTCGACCTTTCCGGCGCCAGTGCGGATCGCACCATCACCATCGCGCCATCGCTGGTGTACGAGCCGAAGTGCGCGATCATCGCCGCCGGGCAGTCGGTGACCCTCTCTGGAAGCCTCGCTTCTCACCCCACGTCGCCTGGCAACGCCGACGACCCGGACGCAGGTGACTACGACGGCACCAGCCCGATCGTCCTCACCGACACCGGCATGTCGGTGGAGTTCACCTTCCCGGACGCGGGCACGTATCCCTACTACTGCACGGTGCACGGGTTCGGCGCGGGCGACGGGATGTCGGCCGTCATCCACGTGAAGTGATCCGGGCTGGGCGCGAGGCGCGTCGCGTGGCCACGTGCCGCGGAGCGCCTCCGCGCGGAGCCGTCGGCACGGCCAGCCGTGCCAGGCGGCACCGGGCGCGGATAAGATGGGCGCCATGAGCCCCATCGCGCCGACGCCGCTGCCACACCTCGACGACGCCTGGCGCGAGCGCTCCGCTGGCGCGCGCCTCGCTGCCGTTCGGCGCGCGGCCCCGCGCCTGCGCGAGGCGATCCTCGCCAGCGGGCGGGTCGACGCGGTGCGCACCTTCGACGTCACGCCGCTGCCGTACCCCACGCGCTTCGGCCTGGAGGGCGCGGCGCTCTCGCCCATCCCCTACCTGACGATGACCAACCGCGCGGTGCTGGTGCAGTACCGCGCGCTCGACGGGCAGCGGCAGACGCTGCTCTTCAACCCCACCGACGCCGAGCGCAGCGCCCAGACGCCGTTCTTCGCCGGGCTGCAGAAGAAGATGGGCAGCTTCCTCTCCGAGAAGCTCGCCGCGGCGCTGCAGCGGCCGAAGCCCCACGAGCAGCTGGCGTCGGTCGGCCTGACGCCGGCGGACATCGACTGGTTGGCCTTCGATCACCTGCACACGCAGGACGTGCGCGCCACGCTGGGCACCGGGCCGGAGGATGGCGCGCTCCCTCCGTACTTCCCGCGCGCGCGCATGCTCGTGTGGCGGCCGGAGCTGGAGATCTTCGGCGCGCTGCATCCTTTGCAGGAGCCCTGGTACATCCGCGACGGCATCCGTGGCGTCCCCGCGTCGCGCTGGCTGGTGTGCGATGGCGACGTCCTGCTCGGCCGCGGCCTGGCGCTGGTGCGCACACCTGGCCACACCGTCGGTAACTGGTCGCTGGTCATGAACACCGAGCGCGGAGTCTGGGCCATCAGCGAGAACGGCATCGCCTGCGACAGCTACGCGCCCGAGCACAGCCGCATCCCGGGCGTGGCCCGCTTCGTCCGCGCGCGCGGCGCCGAGGTGATCCTCAACTCGAACACCCTGGAGATGCGCAACGAGCAGTACACCTCGATGATCCTGGAGAAGGCCCTCGTCGACCGCTGCGCCGACGCGCCGCAGTTCTTCCAGCACTTCGCCAGCTCGGAGCTCACCCCCTCGCCGCTCGGGCCGGGCCTGTCGCCGACCTATCGCCACGGGTCGCTGACCCTCGGACAAATGACCGCGCGCGGCACGCAAGCTTCGCTCGACCGCCTTTCGGAGGCGCGTGTAGCATCGTAGGAATGCTTCGTTCGCTAGTGGTGGGTTCGGTGACGTGGGTTGTTTGCGTCGCAGGCTGCTCCACCAGCGGCGACGATCTGTTCGGGGAGGCGACCGGCGCAGGAGCTGCGTCCGCGGGTGCCGCCGGCCCTGCGGGGCCCGGGCCTGGCGGCGCGACCACGAGCGGTGATCCGCAGAGCTCGAGCAGCGCCGGCGCCGGTGGTCCGGCCAGCGGTCCCGGTCCCGGTGGCAGCGGGCCGGGCAACGGCGGCGCGGGCCCCGGCGGCTCGGGTGCGGGCGGCAAGCACGAGGGCGGTAGCGGGCCGAGCGACGTCGGTTGCTCCGACGGCACGCGCGAGTACTTCGCCGACGTCGGTGCGCAGCCGGACATCGCTGGCTGCGACGGCGCCTTCCAGATCCCCGGCACCACCAGCGACGCCTCGACGATGCCCATGTGCGATCGCATGTCGGGCAACGACGGCGCCATCCTCGACGGCGAGGGATGCACCATCGAGGACCTGTGCGCCAAGGGCTGGCACGTCTGCGTCGACGACGACGAGGTTGGCGCCAAGTCCAGCACCGGCGAGTGCGAGCCCGCGCTGTCCGCCACGTTCTATCTCACTCGCCAGTCGCAGGACCCAAACGGCGACTGCGCCGACCCGCCGGCGGTGAACAACCTGGTCGGGTGCGGGACCATCGGCGACGAGTCGCCCGCCAACTGCAATCCGCTCTCGCGCTACATGCGCTACGCGCATTGCATCCCTTCGCCGACCTGGTTCTGCGGCAGCAACATGATGGACGGCTCGCACGAGGCGGACCTGGTGGCCAAGATCGGGCCCGCCGAGGGCGGCGTGCTGTGCTGCCGCAAATGATGGGGGGCGCTCAGGCCGCGGCGCGCATGCGTCGCACCAGGTGCTCGAGCTCGATGCGCATGGCCTGAGCGGAGGGCGCGCGCCAGCGCCGACCGTGACCGGGCAGCAACCACTCGAAGCGCAGATCCAGCAGCCGCTCCATGGAGCGCGTCTGCTCCGCCCAGGACCACCAGCAGACGCCGCGCGAAGCGTGCAGGCGCTGCGAGGTCTCCGACCACCACAGGTGGTCGCCGGAGAAGAGGACCTCCTCGCTGGCGAGCAGCGCGGCGCTGCCACGCGTGTGCCCGGGCACCGGCACCACCAGCAGATCGCCGGCGAGCCGCACCGGGTCGACGCCCGCGATCTGCTGCTCGACCCCGCGCGTGCCGGCGCGCACGTCGTCCTGGTGCATGACGCGCTTGCAACCGAAGGCGCGGGCGAAGGTGGCGTGGTCGGCCACGTCGTCGGCGTGCGTCAGGAACATGGTGGAGACGCCGCCGAGGTCGCGGACACGCGCCAGCAGCGGCTTTGCGGCGCGAGGGCTGTCGACGAGCACGTTGCCCTCGGCGCGCCGCAACAGGTAGCTGGCCGCGCCGTAGGAGCCCTGCGAGGCGTACCCGCAGAACGAGACGCGGCCGGCGGGGTCGAGCGGCTCCGGGAAATCGCGCGCGGCGGCTCGCACCTCGGCGGCGTCCTCGCTGCCGATGGAAGACGTCGGGCAGGCGACGACCGCCATGGCGGCGCGGCGCCGCTCGCGGTGACCCTCGGGCTGGCGCACGGCGATGCTCTGTGCGCGCGCCGCGTCGTGCCCGAAGACGCCGGGCGCGATCTGCCGGCAGAGGTCGCAGTCGATGCAGCTGGAGTCGACCCAGTACGGGCCCGGTGCGTTGTCGGCGAGCTTGCGATCGGCGCGCGCCATCACCTTGCGTTAGCACGCCGGCGGCGCCCGCGCGGGGCTTGCGCCGCACCACGGCGAGCGACCTCTGGCGATCCCTCGCCGCGACGACCGTGCTAGGCCGGGCGGATGAGGACCTCGATGCGCGCGTCTTTGAGCCGCTGCTCCGGCCGCGCGCTGGGCTTCACCCTGCTCTCCTGCTCGCTCGCAGCCGCGGTCATCGGCTGCGCACCGGAGGCGCCGCCGCAGCTCCCCGAGAGCGCCGCCCAGCCGCCGCCGCGGCCGACCATGCCGCCGCCCGTGCCCCCGGCGACGACCGCCGCGACAGGCGCGTACTCCGGGCACGGCGCCGGCAGCGTCTCTGCCGAGGTGCTGGCGCGCTTCGCCCCCAGGCCGCTGCCGCCCGAGGTCAGCCGCCGCATCCAGGCCATGCTCGACGTGCGCGCGCCCGCGGGCGGCGTCCTCTCCCCCGACGGCAAGTCGCTCTTCTTCGGCTGGTCGGTGACCGGCGTCGGCCAGGTGTGGCGGCTCGATGGGCCACGTCGCTTTCCGGTCCAGCTCACCGGTGGCGAGGACATCACCACCGTGGCGGCCGTCGTCCCCGACGGCAGCGAGTTGGTCATCGTCCGCGACCGCGCCGGCGAGGAGAACCCGGGCCTCTACCTGCAGAAGCAGGAAGGCGGCCCGCTCACGCTCATCCAGCACAAGACCGGCGTGCAGACCTTCTTCCAGTTCGTCACCGACGACTCGCGCTGGGTCTACTACCGCTCCAACGACCTCTCCAAGGACTCGTTCGTCCTCTACCGCTACGACCGCACCGCCCGGAAGGCCGAGGTGGTCATGAACGAGCCCGGCCTGTGGAGCATCAGCGACTTCCGCCCCGACGGCCGCCTCCTCCTCTCCAAGGCGGTGGGCGCGAACATGGCCGAGATCTTCGAGCTCGCGCCCGGCGACAAGGCGCCGCGGCCGCTCTTCGGGCAGGGAGAGCGCGAGGAGTACGTCGTCGCCTACGCGTTCCGGAACGGCGAGGTGCTGGTGCGCACCCCGAGGTTCGGCGAGTACCGCCGCGTCTATCGCTACAAGGTGCCCGCCGCCCCACCGGGCAAGCTGGAGCTGGCGCAGCTGGTTCCGGTCACTCCGGACCTCGAGTTCGACGTCACCGCCTTCTCCCAGGATCGCAAGCGACAGCGCCTCCTCTACCAGGTGAACGAGGGCGGCTACACACGCCTGCGTGGGCTGGACGCCAGGACCTACCAGGCGCTGCAGCTGCCCGCGCTCCCGGAGGGTGACCATCAGGTCGTCGGTGCGCACAGCCACGATGGCCGCTTCACCGTCTTCACGGTGGAGACGAGCAAGAGCCCGAACCGCAGCTTCGTGGTCGAGTGGGCAAGCAAGAAGCTCACCGAGTGGGTGATCTCCAGCGCCCCGGAGATGGACACGGCGAAATTCTCGGTCGCGCAGATCACCTCGTACCCGGCGCGCGACGGCACCCAGATCCCCATGCTCGTGCGCCGGCCGGACAAGTGCGCCGAGCCGTGCCCGGTGGTGGTCAGCTTCCACGGCGGGCCGGAGTCGCAGAGCCGGCCGGGGTTCAACACCCGCGCCCAGCTCTTCGTCGATGCCGGCTTCGTCTATGCCGAGCCCAACGTGCGCGGCAGCGACGGCTACGGCAAGACCTGGATCCACGCCGACGACGGCGCCAAGCGCCTGGCGGTGATCACCGACATCGAGGACGCCTCGCGCCACATCCGCAGCGCCTGGGCCAAGGACGGCAAGGCGCCGCGCATCGGCGTCTTCGGCGGCAGCTACGGCGGCTACTCGGTGCAGGTGGCCATGACCCTCTTCGCGGGCGCATACGACGCCGGGGTGAGCATCGTCGGCATCAGCGACCTGTCCAGCTTCCTCCGCAACACCGCCCCCTACCGCCGCATCCTGCGCGCCAGCGAGTACGGTGACCTGGACAAGGACGCCGAGGCGCTGCGCAAGCTGTCGCCGATCCACTTCGTCGACCGGGTGAAGGGGCCGATGCTCCTGGTGCAGGGCGCCTCCGACCCGCGCGTGCCCGTCGGCGAGGCGTTGCAGATCTTCCAGGCTCTCAGCGATCGCAAGGTGCCGGTGGAGCTGATGATCTTCCCCGACGAGGGGCACGGCGCGCAGAAGCGCGGCAACCAGGTGCTGCAGCTCGGTCACGCGGTTCGCTTCTTCGAGCAGCACCTCCGCGGCGCGCCGCCACCCGCCCCGAAGTGAGCGCCGGCCCGCGCCGCGCCGCAACGCCGCGCCGCGTGGAGAAACGCCGTTCCACTAGCAGAAGAACGCGTCCACACGCCCACGCGACCCTCCTCGCTGCGCCGTTTGCGCTAAGCTGCGACCTTCTGGTGGCCGTCGCTTGCTTTGGGCCGGGGAGCCACCACTCGGAGGTCTGGCGATGAATGGCAATACGAAGGGGCGCGTGGCACGCGGAGCGTTGATTGTCGTCGCGCTGGCAGCGGTGATCACCGCAGGCGCGTCCTGCGGCGACGACGAGCCGACCGGTACCGGCGGTGCGGGCGGCGCTGGCGGAACCTCGTCGAGCACTGGCGTGCCCACGGCCAGCTCCAGCTCGGGCCTGGCGCAGTCGAGCTCGACGGGCACCAACCCGGACGATCAGCTCGGCAACACCTGCATCAGCGACGGCGACTGCGGCACGGGGCTCATCTGCATCACCTCGGACAGCACGGAGTTCGACGGAGGCGGCCCGTCGGAAGGGTATTGCAGCAAGACCTGCTCCACGGACGACGACTGCCCGGGTACCGGCAGCGCATGCCTCGACGCCGGCGCGGAGAGCTACTGCTTCCGAGGCTGCGAGTACGGCCCCGACGACCTCGGTGACTTCGATCCGGACAAGTGCTTCGGCCGCGCCGACGTGCGCTGCTCGGAGGTGAGCGGGGCGGCCACGGTCTGCGTGCCGAACTGCGGCGCTGACGTCCAGTGCCCGGGCGCCTTCTGCGACGCCACCAAGTTGCCGCTGGAGGGCTCGCGCCCGACCGGCCTCTGCGTCGCCGAGGACAGCGTCGGCAAGCTGCCGCTCGGCTCGGCATGCGATCCGGAGGCGGCCGAGGACACCTGCGACGGCTTCTGCATCAACATCGTCGACAACATGAACAACGAGCTCGGCTCGTTCTGCTCGCAGACCTGCGTGCTCGGGCAGTTCCTCGACTACAACTGCGGCGGCCTCCAGGACACGATGCCGCTGCCCACCGCCAAGGGGGCCTGCTACTTCTCGCCGTCGGGCGCCGACACCAGCTTCGGCGACCTCGGCTTCTGCGCGCAGGGCTGCTCGGCGCAGGCGGACTGTCAGAACCCGCTGTTCTGGTGCTTTCCGGTCACCGACACCGGGGTTGGCTTCGCCAACGGGTTCTGCTTCACCACCGAAGACTGCACGACCGTCGGGGCCGATTGCCTCGACGCGCAGAACCAGCCGACGGGCAACGTCTGCACCGCCACCGAGTTCGGGCCGAAGTGCCTCGACCCGCTGTACCCGGTCGACCCGGGTACCGGCGGCGCCGGCGGCGCGGGCGGCGGCGCGGGCGGCGCGGCCACCGGCGGCACGGGCGGAACGGGCGGCGCGTAGCCCTCTCTCCTCGCGATTCGATCGGCCCTGCTGCCGCGGCGACGCGGTGGCGGGGCCGTCGTCGTTGCAGGAAGGCCCTCGCGGGTCCACCGACCGGCGCCGCCGGCGGTAGGATGCGCGCAATGAGCCAGACGCGATTGTCGGAGTGGGACGCGCAGGCCTACCACCGCCTCGGCAGCCCCCAGCACGCCTGGGGCCGCAAGGTGCTGGAGCGCCTGCTGGCGCGGCTGGAGGGGAGCGAGACCATCCTCGACGCCGGCTGCGGCACCGGCCGGGTCACCGCCGAGATCCTCGAGCAGCTCCCGGGGGCGCGGGTGGTGGCCCTCGATCGCTCCGCGGAGATGATCGAGGTGGCGCGCCAGACGCTGGCGCCGTTCGGAGACCGGGTGCGCTGCGTGTGTGGCGACCTCGCCTCCCTCGATCTCGACGGCGAGGTCGATGCTGTCTTCAGCACCGCCACCTTCCACTGGGTCCACGATCACGCCTCGCTGTTCGCGCGCCTGCACCGCGCGCTGCGCCCCGGCGCGCGCGGCTGGCTGGTGGCGCAGTGCGGGGGCGGCCCCAACCTGGAGCGCATCCACCGCCGGGCCGCGGTGAACCTGGCCTCCCCGCCGTTCGCGGACTTCTTCGAGGGCTACGCCGACCCCTGGTACTTCGCCATGCCGGAGGCGACCCGGGCGCGCCTCGAGACCGCGGGCTTCGTCGAGGTGGAGACCGGGCTCGAGGAGGCGCCGACCACGCTCTCCGGCGCCACCGAGTACGGCGAGTTCATGGCCACGGTGGTCTTCGGCCGGCACCTGACGCGCGTGCCCGACGCCGCGCTGCGCGAGCGCTTCATCGCCGACATGGTCGAGGCCGGCGCGCGCGACGACCCGCCCTGGTCGCTCGACTACTGGCGGCTGAACCTGCAGGGACGCCGGGCGCGCTGACCGGGCTCAGTCGCTCCACACCTGCAGCGCGAACGGCCCACGCCCGCGCGTCACCGCCACCTCGACGGTGTAGACGCCCTCGGCCTCCGCGCAGATCGGTCCGCGCGCCGGCACCACCGGCCAGCGCGTCGCCGAGCGATCGTTGGCGGCGACCTTGCCCGCGGGGTCGACGAGGGCCACGTCGAGATCGATGACCTCCGCGGCGCCCACGGCATAGACGCGGTAGCAGCCGTTGGCGCGCGCCGGGAAGGTGAAGCGCTCCACCGCGTCCTCCTCGTTCTGGGGCTCGCCGCGGCGCGCCGGCGCGACGGCGCGCATGCCGGTGGCCTTGCCGCAGGCCGCGGCCAGGCGCGAGAGCGCCGACGTCGGCTCGCCCTCGGCGAGGAAGGTCGAGTAGCAGCTGACCCAGACGCCGCCGAGCTTGCCGCGCGACTGCGCCTTCTCCTCGGCGCTGTACGGCGCCTCGCTCGCGGCGCTGTCGTCGCCGATCACCGGGAGCGCCTCGGTGGGGCTGACCGGCTCCGGTTGCGGACCGCAGGCGACGCCGAGGAGCCCGAGGGAAGCGAGGGTGGCGAGGCGGATCACGGCGCGCACCGTACCGTCCTTCGCCTCTCGCTGACGAGAGGAGCGCGCGGGCGGCGCCGCGGTGCGGCGCCTGGCCCGACGGATTCGTCGTCTCATCCGAGCCTACGAAACTGCTCGGAAATCCATCGAGCCCAGACAGAAAATGACCGACCCCGGATGGACTCGCCTGGCCGAAGGTGGGGTGCACTGATAGGGTGTTCAGTATGCCTGCCGCCGCCCCCGACCTCTCCAGTGGAGCTGCTCGAGCCTCCGTTCTGTCGCTGGTGCGGGGGCCGGGTGCGGTCCCGGGCGTGCACATGCCCGGCGATGTCACCGGCGACGAGGCGGCGTCGTCCGGCGTGCTTCGCCTGGGGCTGCCCTCCATCGACGCCGTCCTGCCGGACGGCGGCTTGCCGCGCGGTGCGGTCGTCGAGCTCTGCGCGCCCCACGGTCTGGCGCGCGCCACCACCCTGGCGCTGGCGGCGTGCGCCTCGGCGCAGGCCGAGGCGCGCATCCGCGGCGCAGTCGACACCGAGGGCGCGTGGTGCGCGTGGATCGACTGCGACGGCTCGCTGTTCGCGCCGGCGGTGGTGCGCGCCGGCGTCGACGCCACGCGCCTCCTGGTGGTGCGTCCTCCTCCGACGCCGGAGGCCGAGGCCGCCGTGCTGGCGCGCGTCGCCGTGCGCGTCGCGCAGAGCGGCGCCTTCTCGGTGGTCGTCGTCGATACCAGCGGCGTGCCCGGGGCGGCGCGTACTCCGGAGCGTCTCGACCGCTGGGCGACCACGGTGCGCCGGCTGGCGCTGGCGGTGGAGCGCTCGCCGACCCTCGTGCTCCTGGTCACCGATGCGCGCGCGCACCGCACCATGGCCTTGCCGGTGGCGATGCGGCTCGAGCTCGGTGCTTCGTCGAGCAAAGGAACGCTCCGTTCCTCCGCGCCGGGCGAGGGCGGCCCGCCGCAGCTCCAGCTGTGCGTCGCCAAGGATCGACACGGGCGCGTCACCGCACCCGTCCTGATCGACCTCGGGCCGGAGCCCGGCCTGCGCGCGGCACGGCCGCGCCCCGTCATCGCGCTGGCCGAGTCGGGCGCGTCCGGCGCGCCGGTCGTGTCGGCCCAGTCGGAGACGCCGCTGCGCGTCGCCAGCGCCTAGTAGGGGAGGCAGCGATGCCCAGGCGCGTGGTGGCCATCGTCGTTCGCGAGCTGGCCTGCGATCTGGTCCGCCAGCGCATGCCCGGCGTGCCTGCGTCGCTGGCGGTGATCCTCGAGCCCGGCGCCTTGCCCGGCGCCGGCGCGCACCCGTCCCTGCCGGCACCGAGCAGCGGCGAGGTGCCGGTCACGGCCACGCTCGACGTGGTGAGCGACGCCGCGCGCCGCTACGGCGTGCGCCCGGGCCAGAAGGTCACCGAGGCCACCGCGCTCACCACCGGCCTGGCCATCCACCGCGTCACCACCGCCGAGATCGACGCCGCCCTCGGGCGCATCGCCGAGGTGGCGCTGGCCCTGGGCACCACCGCCGCCATTCGCCTCGACCATCAGGCGGCGCACGGCGACACGGTGTGGCTGGACATCACCGGCGCCGCGCACCTCTTCGGCGGCGAGGAGGCGCTGGCCGTCGAGCTCCACGAGCGCGTTGCGGCGCTCGGGCACCGCGCGCGCGTGGCCGTGGCCAGCGGGCCGCGGGTGGCCCAGGCGCTGGCGCGCCACGCGGCGGTGACCGCCGGAGTCGGCAACATCTCGCGCATGTGCACCGTCGTCGCCGAGGGCAACGAGGCGGCGGCCATGGCCCCGCTGCCGGTGTACGCGCTGCCCGTCGACGCCGAGGTGGCCAGCTTCCTGGTGCGCGTCGGCGTGCTGACCATCGGCGGCCTGGCGCGCCTGCCGCGCGCGGCCGCGGCGGCGCGCCTCTCCGCCGCCGGCAAGAGCGGCGCTGCGGCCGCGGGGCTGGCCCTGGCGGTGGCCGCCGGCGTCGATCCGTCACCGCTGGTGGTCTACGAGCCGGCGCGCGAGCTGGAGGAGGCCACCGCCTTCGAGGAGCCGGTGGAGTCCACCGAGGCGCTGCTCTTCGTGCTGCGCGGATGACCTCCCGCCTCGGGGCGCGCCTCGGCGCGCGCGGCGAGGCGGCGGGGCGCATCGAGGCCTGCATCGTCTACGACCGATCCATCGCCCGCCTGCGCACGCCGGCGGGCAGCACGCCGCCGCTCGAGCTCGAGCTGGGCATCGACCTGCCCACCCCGCTCGCCGACGCTGCCGACCTCTTGCGCCCGCTGCGCGCCAAGCTGGAGCGCGCCGAGCTGCTGGCCCCGGCGGTGGGCGTGGTCTGCCGCGTGCCGCACATCGCCCGCGCGCGCCGCGTGCAGCTCGACCTCTCCCGCAACCGCGCCGCCTCGCCCGACGCTCTGCCGGCGCTGCTCGCCGAGCTGTCCGCGGAGATCGGCGCCGATCGCATGGGCGTGCTCGAGGCCGTCGACGCCCACCGTCCGGAGCAGCGCTCGCGGCTGGCCCCGGTCGACAGGTCTCGCGCCGGCTCCGCCGTCGACGCCCGGGGGAGCCCCGCGCCGGCGGCGAGCGCGGCCGCGGCCTGCGTCGGCCCGACGCGCCTCCTGCCGAGGCCAGTGAGCCTGGGGCGCTTCGCGCGCGGCGCGGTGGCCATGGTCGATCGCCAGCTCTTCACCATCGAGGACGCGCGCTTCGTGATGCGACTCGACGGCGTCGAGTGGTGGACGGACGCGCCGGTGTCCCGCGATTACCTGCGCGCCCGCCTGGTCTCCAGCAGCGCCGTCGCCGAGGGCTGGGTCTACGTCGACCGGCAGACCGGTGAGGGCTGGCTGCAGGGGTGGTGCGAGTGAGCGATTCACAGCGACGGGAACGACCCGCCGACTTCGTCGAGCTCCTCGGGCGTTCGGCCTTCTCCTTCCTCGAGGCCTCGTCCATGCCCGAGGAGCTGGTCGAGGCCGCGCACGGCCTCGGCCTCGGGGCCATCGCGCTCTGCGATCGTGACGGCATCTACGGTCTGCCGCGCGCCTACGCCCAGGGCAAGAAGCTGGGCATGCCGGTGATCATCGGCGCCGAGGTCACCCTCGACAGGTGCTGGCCCGCTGGCGTGGTGGCGCCGCGGCGCGATGCGCCCGGCGATCCGCCGGTCACCCTGGCCCTGCTCGCCGAGGACCACACCGGATACGGCAACCTCTGCAAGCACCTGACCACGGCGCACGCCGATCACGAAAAGGGCGAGGCCGGCATCACCCTCGGCGAGATCGCCGCAAGCGCCGCCGGTCTCTCGGCGCTGCTGCCGCTGGGCGACGCCCTGGTCATGGCCACCGAGTCGGCCGCCGACCTCGACGCGCGGGTCGGCCCGGTGCGCGAGGCCTTCGGCGCGCGCGCCGCGCTGTGCACATGGCGTCGCTTCGACGGCCTCGATCGACGCCGCGAGGCGGTGGCCCACGCCGCCGCGCAGCGCTTCGGCTTGCCGGTGGTGGCCAGCGCGCGCCCGCGCTTCCACCACCCTTCGCGCAAGCCCCTCGCCGACGTCATGTACTGCATCAAGCACAAGACCACGCTCGACGCCGCCGGCACCATCCTCGCCGCCAACGCCGAGGCCTGCCTGCGCACCCCGACGCAGATGCGCGCGCTCTTCCGCGATCGCCCGGAGTGGGTGCGCGCCTCGCTGGACGTCGCCGACCGCTGCCGCTTCTCGCTCGGGCAGCTGCAGTACGCCTTCCCCAGCGACACCCTGTGCCTGCCCGGCGAGAGCGCC
>JBBJMR010000383.1:0-7549 GCA_037720395.1 Polyangiaceae bacterium | reverse complement strand
GCTCCGCAACGCCCCCTCGGTAACGCGTCGTGCGCCGAAGGCGCACCGGCGCGAAATAGGCGAGGGGCCCCGGCCCCCGCCGCGCGCAGGGGCCTCCCGCCCCCAGCCCGCGGGCGACTGGGTCCCCGACGATGCGGAGATCTCCCCCTGCCAACCGGCTCCCCCGGTACCAGCGATCCCCCGGTGATCAATCCACCGCGAAGAGCTCTTCGAGATCGCCCTTGGTGAGCTTCTTGGCGCCGCCCGCGTCCTCGCTGAGCACCGAGGCCACCAGCTCGCGCTTCTTGGCCTTGAGCAACAGGATCTTCTCCTCGATCGTCCCGGCGGCCACCAGGCGATACGCGGTGACCACCTTGGTCTGCCCGATGCGGTGCGCGCGATCGGTGGCCTGCTGCTCCACCGCCGGGTTCCACCAGGGGTCGAAGTGGATCACCGTGTCGGCGGCGGTGAGGTTGAGGCCGGTGCCGCCGGCCTTGAGGCTGATGAGGAAGACCGGCACGCTCGGATCTTCCTGGAAGCGCTCCACGCGCTGAGCGCGGTCCTTGGTGGAGCCGTCCAGGTACTCGTAGCTCACCCCGTCTTCCTTCATGGCCCGCTCGATGATCTTGAGCATCATCACGAACTGGCTGAAGACGAGCACCTTGTGGCCGCCCTCGGTGGCCTCGCTGATGAGCTCGCGCAGCGCCACCAGCTTGCCCGAGTCCTCGTCGGTGAACTCGCGGGGCAGGCCGAGCAGACGCGGGTCGCAGGCGGCCTGGCGCAGCTTGGTGAGCCCGGCCAGGATCTGGATCTGGCTCTTGGCCAGGCCGTTCTTCTCCACCTCGCCCAGCACCTGGGCGCGCACCTCGCGGGCCACCTGGGCGTAGATGGCACGCTGATCACCGGTCAGGTCGCAGATCTGGTCGGTCTCGATCTTCTCCGGCAGGTCCTTGGCCACCTCCTGCTTGGTGCGGCGCAGGATGAAGGGGTGGATGGTGGCGCGCAGGCGCTGGGCCGCCTTGTAGTCGCCGGCCTCGATGGGCCGCGAGTAGCGGGCCTCGAACTTCTCCAGCGGGCCGAGCAGGCCGGGCGAGACGAAGTCGAAGATGCTCCAGATCTCGCTGAGGCGATTCTCGATGGGCGTGCCGGTCAGCGCCAGGCGGCGCTTGGACTTGAGGCGCTTGGCGGCAGCCGCGGTGGCGCTCATCGGGTTCTTGATGTGCTGCGCCTCGTCGAGGATGGCGTACGTCAGGTCGAGGTCGGCCAGGAACTCCTCATCGCGTCGCAGCAGGGCGTAGCTGGTGATGATCACCTCGGCCTCGCGCACGGCGTCGATCTGCTCCTTGCGGTCGGCGCCGTGCCACAGCGCCACCGACAGCGTCGGCGAGAAGCGGGCCAGCTCGCGCTCCCAGTTGGTGACCACGCTGGTCGGCGCCACGATGAGGGCGCGCACCGACTTCTCCTCCTGCTTCACCGCCAGGAGCAGGGCGATGGTCTGCACCGTCTTGCCCAGACCCATGTCGTCGGCGAGCACGCCGCCGGCGGCGATGTCGTGGATGAACTTGAGCCAGGACAGGCCCGCCTCCTGGTAGGGGCGCAGGGTCGCCTTGAGGGCGCGCGGCTTCTTGGTGCTCTCGATCTCGTCGATGCTGGAGAGGCGCTGGAAGAGGTCCCGCGCGCTCTGGGCCACGCTGGCCCCGCTGGTCAGCGCCAGCAGCTCCTGCACGCGGCCGGCCTGGGACAGCGACAGGCGCCCGTTCTTGCCGGCGGCGGTGAGCAGCTCGACCTCACGATCGAGCATGGCCTTCACCGCGGCGGGGTCGAAGGTGGCGTAGGAGCCGTCCTCGAGGCGCACGAACTTCTTGCCCGTTGCCAGGCAGCGGCGCAGCTCGTCGCGATCGACGGCCATGCCCTCGCTCTCGAAGGAGAGCTTGACGTTCAGCCAGTCCATCCCGCTGGTGACCTTGGCGAAGATGCCCAGCGGCTTGCCGCGCACCTGGGTGTCCACCAGGTCCTCCGGGACGAAGAGGTCCCAGTCCTCCGGCAGCTCGGCCAGGCCCTCGGTCCAGAAGCCCAGGGCGGCGTCGCCGGTGGCCGCGAAGCTCTTGCCCGTGTCATCGGGGCGCAGCCCGAGGTCCATCAGCTTGTTGGCGGCGACCTGCTGGGCCGCGATGTCGACACGGATGCAGCGCGCGCGCTTCATCCCTTCTTCGGGCGGCTGCACGATGACCGGCGGGGTGAGCCCATCGGCGCGCACCGGGATCTCGTGATCGCCGTAGGCGGCGTAGAGGCTGACCTGCGCGTCCATGAGCGAGCCCGCGGCGCGCATGCGGAAGGTCGGGGTGAGGTCGATGACCTCGGCGATCTGTCCGAGGTCGGGCAGCTCGGCGCCGACCTCGAGCGCGATCTTCGGCAGGCCCTGCATGATGACCCGCGCCAGCTCGCTCATCGGCTCACCGATGGTCGGCGAACGCAGCAGCCGGCGCATGGCGGCCACCGAGACGCGCTTGTCCAGGCGACGAGCGATGCCCTCCTGGGTATCGATGTGCCAGCCCGGCCAGCCCTCGAACCAACCGCCCTGGAGCAGCGAGAAGCGGCGCTTGTCGCTGAGCTTCTCGAAGCTGGCCTTGACGATGATCGTGTCGCCGCCGACCGTCTCCAGGTCGAAGCGTGGTTTCAGCGCGTCCTCGCCGAAGCGCAGCTGCATGAGCGCCGGCTCGAGCAGCACGCGCTGCCCTTCGAGCAGCGGCAGCAATTCGGCGACGTCCTCGCCGCGGACGTCCACCGCGGGGTGCCGCGGGTTGCCGCTCTCGAAGCGCGCCAGCAGGCGCAGCGCCTCGCGATCCGGCGTGGGGTAGAGCGACTGCCAGGTGAGCGCCGCCGAGGGCAGCACCGGCACGCGCGCCTCGGCGTCGAGCACGGTCACCGTCAGCGCGCCCTGCCGCACGTGGAGCCGGAACTCGACGCGCCGCGGGCCGGCCACGCCGTCCGGCGGGAGCCAGGCGCCGATGCCCGTCTGACGCGCGGTCGCGTCGACCTGAGCCTGCGCCATGGTCACCGCGGAGCCCGGAGGGCCCATGTTGCCCATGGACTGCTGCTGGTTGCCCTGCCTTTCCTGCATGCCGGGCATCCCCTGCATGCCTTGCATGCCCTGCATGCCCTGCATGCCGGACACCACGCGGCCGCCGCGGCGATCGCGCCGGCGCAGGCGGCCGGCGCGCGCCGACATGGCGTCGCCGCCGGCGTGCGCCGTCTGCGGAGCCATCGCAGGAACCGGCGGCTCGCGCCGGGGCTGCTGCCCGCGGGCCTGGTCGCGCACGGTGATGAGCAGCGCGGCCACGTGCTTGCAGTGCTGCCCGGCCTTGGCGTACGCCGGGCAGGAGCAGTGCGATTTGATGCCGTCCGGGGTCAGCTCGACGGTCACCGGGTACGGCTCGGAATCGGTGGCGCGCACCGTGCCGCTGGCGCTCATCTCGTTGACGAGGATGTCGTCGACGACGCGCCGGCGGAAGTACTCGAGCCCGCGCAGGAAGGTGCGCGCACCGAGCAAACGGCGGAGGCCGCGGTCGCTCAGGGTGGAGAGGGTGTCGGAAATCGGGGGCGGCACGTCTCGGCTCAAACGAAGAACGGCAAGAAGACCAGGGTGATCACGCAGAGCATCTTGACCAGGACGTGGATGGCGGGACCGGCGGTGTCCTTGAGTGGGTCGCCCACGCTGTCCGCCACGGCTGCGGCGCCGTAGGCAGGGTTCTCGGTGCGGGCGCCCGATGGAGAGTCCTCCACGAGATATCGCCCGCCGTGCGCGCCGGTCACGATGTACTTCTTCGCGTTGTCCCAGACGCTCCCCAAGTTGCCGAGGAAGAGCGAACCGAGCACGCCGGCGATCGTTCCGGCCATGACCAAGGCCGCGACCGCGTCGACTGCGATGCGAGCATTATCCTCGGATTTCGCAAAGCGCAAGCCAAGTCCGACGGCGACCGGTACGGCCACCGCCACAAGGCCGGGCGCTATCATCTGCCGCAGGGCGGCCCGGGCCAGCATCTCCACGCAGGCTTCGTGATCCGGCACGAAGCGACCGGCCCCTCCGGGGCGCGATTCCCGCGCCGCCAGGCCCCCTGCCTGGCGCCTCACCTCGTCGACCAGCCGGCGCGCCGTCCGGGCCACGCCGTCGACCGAGCGAGCGACGAACCAGAGGACCGGCCCCACCCCGGCGGCGGCGCCGATCGCGACGGCAGGGTCGTCGACACGGAGCACGAAGCCCGCGGTCGGCGGCACCTCGGGGTGGAGCAGCCGTGCGCGTCGCGCGACCTCGTCGAGGAAGCCGCAGACGAGGGGCAGCGCGGAGAGCCCGGCGGCAATGCCCGCCCAGACCCTGGTGTGGGCCTTGGTGGTGTTGCCGGTGACGTCGAGGACGAAGGTGCGGCCGCGCACGTCGGGGCGCTCGCTGGCGATGCACTGCTCGACGATGCCGCTGGCGTTGTCGACGATGGGCCCGAACGCATCCATGGCCAGCACGTAGGCGCTGGTACCGAGCATCCCGACCACCGCCACCGCCACACCGTAGAGGCCTCCGCCGACCAGGCCGGTGCCGGCGCCGATCCATCCAGCGGCGAGCGAGGCGCAGATGACCAGCAGCAGGGGCGCCGCGACGCTGGCCAGGCCATGGCTGATGCCCGCCAGGAGCATGAGCGCCGGGCCGCCGCGCGACGCTTCGGCGATCTCGCGGACCGGACGGTGGCGCGGCTCGGTGTAGTACTGCGCCAGGAAGAGCGCGGCGACGGCCGTGGCCACGCCGATGACGCCGCAGGCCAGGTACCGCGACCAGGCCGCACCGAGCAGCCACTTGGCGGCGCCGGCCAGGCCCACGGCGTAGAGCAGCGCGTTCACCCAGAGGCCGCGGGCCAGCGCGGCCAGCGGATCCTCGCGGTCGTCCGTCTTGACGACCATGACGCCGAAGATGGCGCCGACGATGCCGAAGCAACGCGCCACCAGCGGGAAGAGGCTCACCGCTGCGGCGCTGGGCAGGCTCTGGTTGTCGCGGTAGAGCGCGGCGCCGAGGAGCATGGCGCCGAGCGTCTCGACCACCGTGGCCGCGAAGATGCCGCTGCTGCGCGCGGCGCAGTCGCCCACGGCGTCGCCGGCCAGGTCGGCGATGGTCGCCGGGTTCTGCGCGTCGTCGTCGCCGAGGCCGATCTCCCGACCGGCGATGTCCGCGCCCAGGTCGGCGGCCTTGGCGAAGGTGCCGCCCCCGAGCTGCGCCAGCAGCGCGGCGAAGGACGCGCCGAGGGCGAAGCCGGAGATCATCGGCGGGATGGTGGGCGCCAGGCGGAGCGCGTCGGCGGGCTCGGCGCCGAGGCCGCCCTCGTAGGTGAAGACCGCCAGCCACAGCGCACCGAGGCCGAGCAGGCCGGCGCTGGTGGCGAAGAGGCCAGAGATGGCGCCGGCGCGCAGCGCCACCTGCAGGGCGCGATCGACCGATTGGCGCGCGGCGTGGGCGGTGCGCACGGCGGCGCGCGTGGCCACCCAGGTGGCGACGCGCCCGGTGGCCACCGACAGGGCGGCGCCGAGCGCGAACGAGATGGTCAGCCAGACGCCGAGCTGCAGCGCCGGCACCGGCGCTCCCTCCCCGGCGCGTCGCAGCAGGCCGTAGGCCAGGAAGATGGCCACGCCGAGCAACGCCGACAGCGCCCCGACGACGCTGCTCTGCCGGCGGAAGAAGCCCTCGGCCGCGCGCTGCACCTGGGCGGCGATGCGGGTCATCTCCACCTCGCCGGCGGGACAGGACAGCAGCCAGCGTGCGAGCCAGCCGGCGAAGGCCAGCCCGCCGGCGCAGAGCGCGGCCAGCAGGGCCAGCTCGCTCAAGCAGGCGCTCCTCGCAGCGCCGGCTGCCGCGCCAGCGCGCCGAGCCCGGGCCGGCCGGCGCGCGCGTCGAGGCCCGGGCGGCGCGGCCGCCGATCGCTGGTGGTCCGCGCAGGCGGACCGGGCGCAGCGGAACGCACAGCAGGCACGCGGCGGTGCACACGCGCGACGGCGCTCGGAGGATCGCTCGGGAGAAGCATCGGGTCGCGCATGTCGCGGCGCGGGACGGTCGACCGGCGGAGCGTGGCCCCGCGCGAATCGCCTCGCGCCCGGCCACGGCGCCAGGGGCGCACGCGGCCTTGACGGCGACAAGGACGACGGGTGACGAGTTAGCCGGAATTGCCAGCAGCCGCAACCGGCAGACGCAGGCCAGTGGTGCCAGGCGGGACCGGCGCTCCGCCACGCCCGGCGGCGTGCCGAGGCGAGTCGCGCGATGCGCCGATGCCCTCAGCGGGGCGTGATGCGCCCGACAAGCGGTCGCAGCGCGCCTTGCGGCGCCCTGCCCTCGGCGCCGCGCGGCGCCACGTCGGCGCCCGTCGCGTGATCGAGGCGCGTTCTGGCCACGTGCGCGCCGACGTGCGCATCGAGGCGCTTGAGGCGCGCGCGCGTGACCTCGGTCTGCGCGTCGACCAGATCGACCGACGAGCCGCGACCGTTGCGGAAGAGCTCCGTCTTCACGCGGTGCGCCTCGACGGATGCCTCGAGGCCGCGGTCCGCGGCGGCGATCACCGACGCTGCCTTGCGCGCATCGGCCCAGGCAGGGCCTCGGCGCGCAGCGCCTCGTGCAGGGCCGCCTTCTGCTCGACCACAGCCTCGGTGCGTGCACGCGCCTCGTCCACCGCGCCCGCGGCGGCGAACGTGTCGTTGATCACCCAGGTGAGCCGCGCGCCGAGCTGCCAGCTCGAATCGAAGCCCTCCTCCGGTGGGTAGGCGCGCTGGTTGGGGTTGACCACACTCACCTCACCGAAGCCATCGAGGCGCGGATAGCGCCCCGCCCTGGCCGCCGACTCGGTCTCCTGCAGCGACAGGCGCGTCTCGTCGAGCGCACGCACCTCCAGGCGCCGCGTCAGCGCCTGCTCCTGCAGCGTGGCCAGCGCCGGCGGCGCCGCGGCGCCGCTGGTACCCATGACGTCGATCCCCACCTCCATGCGCGTGCCGGCCGGTGTGCCGGTGGCGATGCGCAGCTGCTCCTCGGCAACATCGGCCATGGCCTGGGCCTCGATCTCCAGCTGCTCCGCCGACGCCACCTGGGCCTGGAAGCGCAGCACATCGGCGCGCGACCCGACACCGACCTCGCCGAGGCGCTGCGCATCGACGACGTGCGCGCGCGACTGCAAGACCGCCTCTCGCGCCACCACGATCTGTCCGCGCGCGCGCACCCAGTTGAAGAAGGCCACCCGGGCGTCGGCGCTCCTGGTGAGCAGCTCCGCCTCGAGCTGCAACCGCGCCGCCTTGGCGTTGTGCTCGGCGCCGGCGTAGCTCTGGGCGAGGCGCAGGAAGTAGTCCGAAATGGGGACGGCCAGCGAGGCCACCGCGGAGAAGATGTTCTCGGGATACGGCCCTGACTGGAACGCGGCGGGCACGCCGGGGATGACGTCGGGTGTGTACGGGGACAGCCGCGTGTACGTCGCGGTCAGGGTGACCTTGGGGAAGTACGCGATCAGCGCCTGATCGACGCTGGTAGCCGGATCGCGCTCGAGCGTAGCCTCGA
>JBBJMR010000134.1:0-23025 GCA_037720395.1 Polyangiaceae bacterium | reverse complement strand
AGGTGGCCCTCGGCCTTCTTGCGCTCGCCGGTCCTGCGCACGCCGGCCTCGCGCAGCTTCGCCACCAGGGCCTGGCTGTCCTGGCGATGGAAGTACTCGTGCACTGCCTGGGCGATGACCGTGCCCACGCCGTCCACCGCGGCCAGCTCCTCGACGCTCGCCGCCGCGATGCCTTCCATGCTCGGGATGCCATTGGCGATGCGGATGGCGGCGGTGCCGCCGACGTGGCGGATGCCGAGGCCGACCAGGAGGCGATCGATGGGGCGCGCCTTGGCGCCTTCGATGGCGTCGAGCAGGTTCTTGATCGACTTGTCCTTGAAGCCGGGCAGCGTGGCCAGGTCCTCCTTCTCGAGGCCGAACACGTCGCCGACGTCGCCGATGAGCTTGCGCTCCAGCAGCGCCTCGACGGTGCTCTCGCCGAGATGGTCGATCTCCATGGCGCCGCGCGAGGCGAAGTGGACGATGCGGCCGTGCACCTGCGCCGGGCAGGCGTAGCTCGGACAGCGTGTGACCGCCTCGCCCTCGGGGCGCACCAGCTCGGTGCCGCAGGCCGGGCAGTGGGTGGGCATCTCGAACTTGCGCTCGTCGCCCTTGCGCAGGCTGGGGATGGGGGCGACGACCTCGGGGATGACCTCGCCAGCGCGGCGCACCACCACCGTGTCGCCGATGAGCACGCCCTTGCGCTCCACCTCCTGGGCGTTGTGCAAGGTGGCCATGCCGATGGTCACCCCGCCGACGCGCACCGGCTCGAGCACGGCGAAGGGGGTGATGGCGCCGGTGCGCCCGACGTTGACCTGGATGTCGTTGAGCCGAGTCGTCTGCTCCTCGGCCGGGAACTTGTAGGCGATGGCCCAGCGCGGCGCCTTGGAGGTGGCGCCGAGCTCGTTCTGCGCGGCGAAGTCGTCGACCTTGACCACCACGCCGTCGATCTCGTGGTCCAGCGCGTGCCGCCTCTCCTGGATGGCGGCCACCGCCTTCTTGCCGGCGGCGAGGTCGGCGCAGACCGCGGCGTCGGGGTGCACGCGCAGGCCGACGGTGCGCAGGTACTCCAGCACCTCGGCGTAGGAATCGAGCTTCTTGCCCTCCACCTTGACCAGGCCGTGGAAGTAGATGGAGAGCGGACGCGCCGCGGTGGCGCGGTTCGGCGGGTCCTTCTGGCGCAGATGGCCGGCGGCGGCGTTGCGGGGGTTGGCGAAGAGGGGCTTGCCGGCCTCGCCGAGCTCGGCGTTCATGCGCTCGAAGTCCTCGAGCCGGAAGAAGACCTCGCCGCGCACCTCGAGCCACGCCGGTGGCGCCTCGGTACGGAGCTTGGCGGGCACGCCGCGCAGGGTGCGGATGTTGGCGGTGACGTCCTCGCCGCGCGCGCCGTCGCCGCGGGTGGCCCCGCGGGTCAGGCGCCCCTTCTCGTAGACCACGGCCACCGAGAGGCCGTCGATCTTCGGCTCGACCACCACCCCCGGCTCACGGCCGACGCCCTTCTTGACGCGTGCGTACCAGGCGTCGAGGTCGGCCTCGTCGAAGGCGTTGTCGAGGGAGAGCAGGCGCGAGGAGTGGGTGACCGGCGCGAAGAGCTCGCTCGGCGCGGCGCCGACCCGCTGCGTCGGCGAGTCGGGCGTGATCAGCTCCGGGTACTCCTTCTCCAGCGAGGCGAGATCGCGCGACAGCACGTCGTAGTCGTGGTCGGAGACCTCGGGCTCGCCGAGCACGTGGTAGCGGTAGCCGTGGTACTCGATCTTGGCGCGCAGCTCCTCGACGCGGGTGCGCGCGTCGGCGAAGCGGGCCTCGTCCTGGTGCTCGGGCGCGGTGCTCACGCGCACGGCGTGCCGCAGCGGCGGCGAGCGGTCAACGGCGCGCAGCCGGCGGAACCTCGACGCCCTTGCCGGGGATGATCTTGCCGGTCTGCACCAGGTCGACGGCCTTGCCGTCCTGGTACGGAGCACCGCGGGCGATGATCTCGAAGGTGCCGGCGGCATCGTCGCTGACCACCGCGTACTGGTAGCGCTGCCGGCCCTCGAGCTCCATGCCCAGGCACTTCCAGGTCGGCGCGTTCCAGTCGGCCAGCTTGGCCTCGTAGGGCCCGGCCTCGACGTCGGCGAATCGCGCCGGCACGGGCCTGTCCGACGACGGACAGAGCTTCTTGTCGCGCTCGAAGGCGTTGACCATCTGCTTGGCGAGGCGGCTGAGCATCATGCGCGCTTCGACCTCGATGCTCGCCGCCAGGTATTCGCGCACCGAGCGCTCCAGCGTGTCCGCGCACTCCGCCGCCTTCGCCGCCGGCATCCCGGCGGGCGGCTTCTTGCGCAGGTCGGCCACGATCTCGATGGCCTTGCCCTTGTCGCCCTTCTGCGCGCGGCTGTTCAGGGCGTCCATCATCGGCTTGCACTGCTTGGTCATCGCCTTCTCGTCGTCGGCGCCCGCGCGTGAGGCCGCGACCTCGTGCCGAGGCGGATCGTCGGGGAACGGCCCCTTCCTGCCCGACCCCTTGGACGTCGCCGTGCCCGTGCCCGTGCCCGTGCCCGTGCCCGTGCCCGCGGCCGTGCCTGTGCCCGTGCCCGTGCCCGTGCCCGTGGCCGTGGCCGTGCCCGTGGCCGTGCGTGTGTCCGTGCCCGTGCCCGTGCCCGTGCCCGTGTCCGTGTCCGTGCGCGTGTCCGTGCTTGTGTCCGTGCCCGTCCCGGCGGCCGGGCTCGCCGGCGGCTTCGACGCGCAGCCCGGCGCGAACATCGTGGCCACCGCGAGCACGCACCACCCACCCATCCGCGAAGGACGCGTCGACATGCCCTCAACATACCAGCGCTCCGTATCCACGATGAATCCCGGCATCTGCTCACATGGCGGCCGGGCGCGCGCGATGAAGGCTACGGGAGCCAGCCGGCCAGACCGGCTGCGGGCGCGTTCGTTTGTCGCGCGCGCTCCGCTCGCCGCCTCGCGGCGCGGGGGCGACCGCGTGGTGCATCCGGCCGGGCGGCCGCTCTTCGGAAGCGTGCCGGTGCCGCCGGACAAGAGCATCGCCCACCGCGCCTTCCTTCTGGCGAGCGTGGCCGAAGGCACCTCGCGGGTGCGGGGCGCCGACCTCGGCGGTGACAACGAGAGCACCTTGAGCGCCCTGCGCGCGCTGGGCGTGGCCGTGGAGCGCGAGGGGGTCGAGACGCGCGTCCGCGGCGCGGGCTTGCGCGGCTGGCGCGCGCCGGCGGCGGACATCGACTGCGGCAACTCCGGCACCACCATGCGCTGCTCGCCGGCATGCTGGTGGCGCAGCCGTTCGCCAGCCGGCTCGTCGGTGACGCCTCGCTGTCGCGTCGGCCCATGGACCGGGTGGCGCGTCCGCTGCGCTTGCGCGGCGCGCGGATCGAGGGGCGCCTCGATCCGGCGCGGCCGGGCGAGACCACCGCGCCCCTTTCCATCGAGCCGCTGCCGGCGGTGCAGCCGCTGTCGGCCATCGAGTACGAGCTGCCCGTGGCCAGCGCCCAGGTGAAGAGCGCGCTGCTCCTCTCCGGGCTGTGGGCCGATGGCGCGACCTGGCTGCGCGAGGCGACCGTCTCGCGCGACCACACCGAGCGTATGATGCGCGCGCTCGGGGTGCCGGTGCACGGCGTCGGAGGAATGGTGGAGCTCGATCCCAGCAGCTGGTCACGCGCCTTGCCGGCCTTCGAGCTGACCGTGCCCGGGGACATCTCGGCGGCTGCCTTCCTGCTGGCGGCGGCGATGCTGGTGCCCGAGAGCCGCGTCGACGTGCGCGCCGTCGGCCACAATCCGACGCGCACCGGGGTGCTCGACGTGCTGCGCGACATGGGCGCGGCCGTGCAGGTCACCCCGCGCGGCGACGAGCTCGGCGAGCCGGTCGCCGATCTGGCGGCCGCCTCGGCGCCGCTCATCGGCGCGCGCCTCGGTGGCGAGACGCTGCTGCGGGCCATCGACGAGGTGCCGGCGCTGTGCGTGCTGGCGGCGCGCGCCCGCGGGACGACGACCATCGGCGACGCCGCCGAGCTGCGCGTGAAGGAGAGCGACCGCATCGCCGCCATGGTGCGCGTGCTGCGTGCCTTCGGGGTGGGGGTGGAGGAGCACGCGGACGGCATGGTGGTGGAGGGCCGCCCCGACGGCGCGCTGTCGGCGGCGGTGATCGATCCGGAGGGTGACCACCGCGTGGCCATGAGCGCCGCAGTGCTCGCGCTGGCGGGGGCGGGACCGAGCCGCATCCGCAACGCCGACTGCATCGCGGTCAGCTTCCCGCGCTTCGTCGGCACGCTGCGCGCCCTCGGCGCCACGCTGGAGGTGACCTCGTGAGCGCTCCGATGCCGCGCGTGGCCATCGATGGGCCGGCGGGGGCCGGCAAGAGCACCATCGCCCGCCGGCTCGCCGAGGAGCTGGGCTACCTGCTCGTCGACACCGGTGCGCTCTACCGGGTCGTCTCGCTGGCGGCGACGCGCGCGGGCATCGCCTGGCACGACGAGCCGGCGGTGGGCGCGCTCGCCGAGCGTCTGGTCGCCGAGCGCGCCATCTATTTCGAGCGCCGGGAGCAGCCCGGCGACTTCGAGCGCCGGGAGCAGCCCGGCGACTTCGAGCGCCGTGAGCAGCCCGGCGACTTCGAGCGCCGTGAGCAGCCCGGCGACTCTTCGCGCCAGGCGCCGCCGGGAGACGCCGAGCGCCGCGGCGAGGGCACCGCCGCGGCGGTGATGCTGCGCGACGAGGATGTCTCGCTGGCCATTCGCGCGCCGGAGAACAGCCTCGGCGCCAGCCGCGTCTCCGCCATCCCGGCGGTCCGCGCGGCCCTGCTCGACATGCAGCGCCAGGCTGGCGCCGGCGGCGGCGTGGTCCTCGAGGGGCGGGACATCGGCACCGTGGTCTTCCCCGATGCGGAGGTGAAGTTCTTCCTCACCGCCTCGCCAGCCATCCGCGCGCGGCGCCGCTTCGACGAGCTGAGCGAGCGCGGCGCCTCCGTCACCTACGAGGACACGCTGGCCGACGTCTCTCGCCGGGACAAGGCGGACACCGAACGCCCGGTGGCGCCGCTGCGGCAGGCCGACGACGCACGCCTCGTCGACTCGTCCGGGCGCGACGTCGACGACCTCATCGCCGAGATGAGCGCAGTGGTCCGCGAGGCCGAGCGCCGCATGCGCGAGCGCTCGTCATCGCGATGATGGTCGGCGCGCCGCGAAGCATCACGGAGACGTGCTGACCGTGGCGCTGGCCGCGCTCCTCTGCGCCGGCTGCGGCGCCGAGGTCCCGCGGGGCGGCGCCGGGGCGCTGCCGCGCGTACCGGACGGGCCGCGGATGGCGCGCCGCGTGGAGGCGGTGGACATCATCCCCGGCGACCTGGACCTGGTGGTCCGCTTCGACGTGGCGCGCATGCGCACCGGCCTTGGCCCCGAGGTGGTGCGCGAGCTGTCGCGCCGCGCCGTGCCGGCGAGCGGCGAGGAGCTGCTGGCGCGGGCCCTGGAGCGCGCGGAGGTGGTCTGGGTGGGCATGCGCGCCGCCGACCTGGACTCGGGCGATCGCGTGCTGGTGGTCGAGGGCAACCTCGGCGGCCTGGGCCCCTCGGACGGGTCGGAGTGGACGCCGGAGAAGACCGCGCTGCGCGGCGTCACCGCCTGGGACAGGACCGGACCGGTGGACCGCCACGGCACGGCGCGGGTGGTGTCATCGAGGACCGCGCACTGGCGTTCGTCAGCGCCGTGCAAGCGGCCAGCGTGGCGCGTGTGCTGCGCGAGGGCCCCGACGACAAGCGCGCCGCGCCGCCAGAGGACGGCGTGGTCAGTTGGAGCTGCGGCCGCGGCCGCTGCCGGCGCCCCTGGCCGAGCGCTACCCGGCCATCGCCAGGGTCATCGCCGGGGTGGAGCGCGTGCGCGCCACGGCCTCGCTGGTCGACCGCGGCGCGCGCATCGAGGCCGAGCTCGGGGCGCGCTCTGCGGAGGACGCGCAGCGCGCGCAGCGCTTCCTGATGGCACTGCGCGACAACGTGCAGGCGCCACGCTCCGTGGAGCTCATGCGCTCGGCGCAGCTGGAGCAGCTGGGCAAGGCGGTGCGGCTGCGCTGGGACGTGCCCGCCTCCGCCATCCTGACGTGGCTCGGGGACGACACGGCGCCGCCGCCTGCTGCGCCTGGGCCGCCTCCCGCCGCGCCTGCGCCGCCGCCGCCGGACGCGCCGTCACGCCGCTTCGAGTGAGGCGCCGCACGCAGGCGACAGCCGCGGTGGTGTGCGGTGACTGGCGTCCGGGCGGCTCGAGCGCCTAAGCTCGACCGGTGTCCGACACGCTCGTCGAGCCTCCGCCGCCGACGGTGACCGATCCCGGGCCGTTGCTCGAGCCCGCGCCACGGCCGGCGCGACGCGGCGCGACCTGCGCGGTGCTCGCGCTGATCGCTGTGCTGCTCGGCGCCGTGGGGGCGGTGGCCGTCTGGTTCTTCGTGCTGCGCAGCACCGCCGAGGCGCGCGCGCACATCCCCGATCGCGCCGCCGTGGTGGTGCGCGTGGTGGCGGCCGACCTGGCGCTCTTCGCTCCCGTTCGCAAGCACCTCTGGCCGCTGGTGACCGACGCTGAGCCCGCGCCGGCAGGCGCGACCCGCCCGACGCGCGCTGCGCGCGTCCGCGAGGCGACGGGTGTCTCGGCGACCGACGTGCGCGAGATGGTGATCGCCTCCACCGACGCTGCCAGCTGGGTGCTGCTGGTCGGCGGACGCATGGCCCGCGGTCGCTTCGTCAGCGGTCTGGCCAGGGTGATGCAAGACGAAGGCGTGCCTGGCTGGGGCATGTCCGGTGAGGTGCTCGTCGGGCCGGGCGGCATGGCCGTGGCCCAGGCCGAGGACGGCACGATCATCGTCGGCAGCGGCGTGGAGGTGGCGCGCGCGGCGCTGCCCGCGGGCGAGGGGTGGCGCGATCTCGGGCTGCCCGAGGCGCCGGCCTCGCTGGTGGTGAGCGGCGACACGTGGAAGGCGCTGGGCCGCACCGCCTTCGCCGTCCCGGGCAGCGACGTGCTCGGGCGCATCCGCCGCGCCAGCGGCACGCTGACGCTGGGCGACGAACCGGCCATCGACCTTCGTCTGACGGCGCAGGAGGGCGTCGACGCTGGCGAGCTGGCGCGCGGCGTCGAGGCGCTGCTTGCCGGGCTGCGGCTGGGCCTGATGCTGGCGCCGGATCGCTACGGCGAGAAGGAGGCCGTGGCCGCGGCGACGACCCGGGTCGAGGGCGCGGAGGTGGCGCTGCACGTCCCCTGGCCGCGTTTCGGCTTCGACCGCGCGGCGCAGGAGCTTGCCGATCGCATGCGCGCCGCGGACGCGCCCGCGGCAAGCGCGGCGCCTGCGGCCACGCCTCCGCGGCGCTGAGCTACGGCCGTCAGCGGCGCAGCCGCTGGTAGAGATGATCGATGAGCAGCGTGCCGGACAGAGAAAGCGTCGCGTACGGGCTGTAGAAGACGTTGCCCTCGGGCGCGTTCTCCGTCGACGTGTTGGTGTAGGCGAGCTGCGCCCAGACCGTGCGCGCGAGGAGGTAGCCGACCGACAGCTGCAGCGTGCCCGTGTACGACGATCCCGTCGTCACCCCACCGGAGATGGGGGCGCACTCGCCGCCGGCCAGCGGGATGCACGTCGCGACCGGCGGCGGGTAGTTGAACGGCAAACCCAGGGTCCAGGAGTTGCCGATGGACAGATCCTCCCAGACGTTGATCCACCCTGCCAGGCCGAGGGAGATGCGGTCGCCAGGGATGAAGCGCTGGATGAAGACCGCGCTTTCGTCGCCCTGGGAGATGCCGCCCTGCAGATCGTCGAGGAACGTGTGCTGCCAGCCGACCGAGGAGCGCAGGAAGAGACCGTTCCAGAAGGCTCCGCGCGACAGCGGGATGTTCACCTCGCCGACGAGCGCCAGCGAGGTGGACAGGTCGATGGCCAGGCGATCGTTCTGGTCGAGCGGCAGCGACACCGAGGCCTGTGGCCCGACGCGGACCACCAGGCCGTCGTCTTGCTCGACGAAGGTGTGGCCGTACCCGACCGCCAGCGGCAAGCTCCCGATGGCGGCACGATCGACGTCGAACCCCTCGCTCTCCGCGAGGATGAGGTAGCCCGAGATCTCGGTGCCCACCCAGAGCCAGTGCGGGCCGCTGCGCACGACGGAGACGCGCGGCCGCAGGCTGGGGGTAAGCGTGAGCAAGGTCCCATCGCCGCCGAGGACCGTCGACGGCAGGGTCAGCGTGAGCTCGGCCTGGCTGGTGCGCAGGATGTTGTCCGCGCCGATGTACGCGTTGGCCGCGCCGCCGCGCAGGCGCGGGCCTTCGGCTGGGGGCTGCGGCTGCGGCTGCGGCTGCGCTGCGCAGGGTGCGCGGCGGTCGGCGGCTGCGCCGTGGTGGCTGCGCCGGCGGCGGCTGGGGAGGTGGCAGCGGCGGCGGCGCATCGGGCGGGGGCAACGGCGGCGGTGGATCGGGCGGCGGCTCGGCCGGCTGCCCGGGTGCGGGTTGACCGGGTTGCGGTGGCGCCGGTTGTCCCGGCGCGGGCTGGCCCGCGGGCGGCAGGGCGGCGGCTGCGCGCCGGGCGGCGGCAAGGGCGGCGGCTGCGCGCCGGGCGGCGGCAAGGGCGGCGGCTGCGCCGGCTGCGCGGGCCGCGGCCGCGTGGAGGAGTGCAGCAACGCGGGCGCGAGCAGCGCCGCGCCGCGCAGGCCACGCGTCGCGGGTCGTTGCCTGTCTCTTGCGGTGCCCACGTGCGCGCCCTCGGCGGTCGACGCGCGGCGAGGACTGGCCCGCGCGACGCCGGCGATCCTGCTCGCCTCGCGCGGCATCGGAGTCAAGCGAGGTTGGCCGCGCCGCGGCAGCGGCCGACGCGCGGGCCGGCGCCGACCGTCGAAAAGCAGCTCGCAGCACCGGGCGCGGCTGGCCAGACGCGGGCCGTCGTGGGACGATGGCGCCTCCGGAGGCAACGATGCGAAAGACCGCGCTGGCGTGCACCTTCTTCCTGGCCATGGGTGCGGTGGCTTGCGGCGGGTCGGACGACCCCGGCGACAGCGGCCCCGGCGGGGGCGGCAACGGCGGCCCGGGTGCGACGTCGGGCAACGGCGCGGGCGCGACCGGCGGCCCGGGCAGCGGTGGCGGGTCGAGCGACAGCACCGGCGCCGGCGGCACGCCGGGCAACTGGCAGGTCCTGATCCAGGCCGACTGGCAGCTGCCGTCCGGCGGCGAGAACACCTCCGACACCCACATCATCGTCCTCGATCAGGACATGTTCGTCGGCGCCATCCGGCCCATCGCGCCGCAGGGCACGCACCACACCCTGCTGGGCATCAACGGCGTGGGCGCCTCGGACAACGTCTTCGCCTCGGGCGTGGGGACCAACGAGCTCGTCTTCCCGCCCGGCGTCGGACTGCGCCTGCCCGCCGGCGAGACGATCGTGCTTCAGCTGCACATCTTCAATCCCACCGCGGACGTGCTCACCGGCACGTCGGGCATCGAGGTCATCCCCATCGCTGCCGCCGATGTCCAGCACGAGGCGGAGATCTTCCTGCCCGGCCCGCTGGGCATCAGCATCCCGCCCAACAGCGACAAGACGATCACTGGCACCTGCCCCATCGGCTCGCCGCAGACCATCTTCGCGCTCTTCCCGCACATGCATCAGCTCGGCAAGCACCTCAAGACGACGCTGACCATCGACGGGCAGGCGCAGGTGCTGCACGACGAGGACTACCAGTTCGCGCACCAGCCGGTGATCTCGTTCGAGCCCATCCAGCTCTCCCCCGGGGACTCGGTGACCACGGCGTGCACGTACAAGAACACCACCAGCTCGAACGTCGGCTGGGGCGAGAGCTCGAACAGCGAGATGTGCTTCTCGATCCTCTACCGCTACCCGAAGAGCGGCGGCGACTTCTGCGGCGGCTGACCTCGCCCCGGGCGGTGGTCACCAGCGGCCGGGCCGAGGCTCCGCCAGGAGACCTCGGATCTGTCGAGGATCGGCCACCGCGTCAGGCGATGGTCACCGTCAGCTCGCCCAGGTAACCGGCGGCCGTCTCCGAGATGGCCATCAGCGGCGGCGAGCCTTGCTGGGCCGTGCCGTCCTGCGCGTTGCTGGTGTTCTTCTGCCCGTGGTCGTCGTACGGCGCGGTGGCGTAGACGGCGCTGGTCACGTCCTCCGGGAAGTAGAGCTGCGAGGTGACCTCGGTGCTCTGGGTGGGGTGCACCTTGAAGTGGATGTGCGTGGTGCGGCCGGGATACCAGCCGGGGTAGATGGTCACGAACTTCGCGTAGCCCTGGGCATCGGTGAGCTGCGTGCCGCGCATGAAGGTCTCGCCGGTGGTGTCCAGGCCGCCGAGCTGGCCGGGGTAACCGGAGTAGACCCCGAAGGCGTCACATTGCCAGAGGTCGACCGGCACGCCGCTCACCGGCGTGCAGCCGTCGGCAGACACGACGCGGATCTCGAGGTCCACGTGCGTGCCCGGCTTGCCCTCGGTGATGTCGCTGCGCACCAGGTCGTCGTCGAGATAGAACGGCCCCTCCGTCTGCTGCGGGTAGAGCGTGCAGGTGCCGGGGCCGCCACCGCCTCCGCCCACGCCGGGCTGGCCGCCGCTGCCGGCGGCGCCCTGGCCCGCACCGCCCACGCCGGGCTGGGCGCCGCTGCCAGCTCCGCCCTGTCCCGCACCGCCGTTGCCGGAACCGGAGGCCCCGGTGCCGCTGTTCGAGCCGGAGGTGGACTGGTTGGCGCCGTCGTCGTCGCCGCACCCGGGCAGCAGTGCGGCCCCGGTGAGCGCGCCGATGCCGGCCAGCACCTGGCGGCGGCCCTCCTCGGGACGGCTGGATTCGTTCGCTGCCGGGGCGCGTGGGCGTCTTCATGCGTGCTTCCTTGCAAGGGCCGAGCGGGCGGCTCGAGCGTACGGGCCGGGGGTGCGGGTGTCACGTCCGCGTGGGCTGCCTGGCCCGTCTGCAGCAGGGCGAGAAGTCAGCGTGCGCGGCGCCATCCTCGGCGTGGTGGAGGTCGACCCGCGCGCCGACCTCTATGCCCTGGGTGCGGTTGGCTACTGGCTGCTCGCCGCGTGGCCGCCCTTAGACGGGTCGAGCATCATCGAGATCTGCGGCAAGCACCTGCACCAGGCGCCGATCCCCGTCGGCCAGGCGGCGCCGGTGAAGGTGCCGCCGCCGCTGGAGTCGTTGCTCATGCGCTGCCTGGCCAAGGACCGCGACCAGCGGCCCGCCAGCGCGCGGGTCTTCCTCGAGGAGCTCCGGAGGTCGAAGGCGGAGCCGTGGCGCGAGGGGGACGCGCGCCTGTGGTGGGCGGAGGCGGCGCCCGAGGTGGCGCGCAAGATCGCCGCCGCCCGGGCGGAGCGGCGCGGCGTCGATGCGCCGACGCCGGGGCAGCTCGCGGCCACGCTGGCCGTCGACATGGCCGCTCGCGCGCCGCGCGATTGAAGGTGGGCCCGTCGCCGGCGCGCGCTTGCTACGCTGCGCGACCGGAGGGCGGCATGGACGAGCTGGCAACGAAGTTCGAGGAAGCGCAGCGCAGGGCGAAGGAGCTGACGAAGACGCCGTCGAACGACGACCTGCTCGAGCTCTACGCGTTCTACAAGCAGGCGACTGCCGGCGACGTTTCCGGGTCGCGGCCGGGCATGATGGATTTCAAGGGTCGCGCGAAGTTCGACGCCTGGGCGGGCAAGAAGGGCACGAGCCGCGACGAGGCGATGAAGAAGTACGTGGCGACCGTCGACCGATTGCGCGGCTGACCGAGCCTGCCCCTCCCGGCTAGTCCACCCGGCGCGCCACGCCGCGCACCGTCGCGCGCACGATGGGCAGCGCCCTGCGCGCCGAGGCGCGCTCCACGCGCTCCAGGCGGAAGCCGCCGGCCTCGATGCTGGCCTCGGTGTGGCGGCAGAGGTGACAGCCGCCGGCGACGCGCTTCCACAGCGGCTCCAGGCGCCGTTGCCAGGCGAGGCGCGACGGGTCGTCGGAGGCGACGTGCTCCAGGAAGCGCAGCTCGCCACCGGGCTTGAGCAGGCGGCGCATGGAGGCGAGCGCGGCCGGCACGTCGGGCACGGAGCACAGCACCAGGGTGGCCACCACCACGTCGAAGCTCGCCGGCGCGAGGGCGGCGTGATCGAGATCCGCCTCGAGCACCTCGGCGCGGCCGGCGAAGGGCGACTGGCCCAGCCGCTTGCGCAGGCGCCGCGCCATGTGCGGGTCGGGCTCGAGCAGCACCAGGCGGTCCAGCTCGCGCGGATAGTGATCGAGGTTGCGGCCGGTGCCAGCGCCAACCTCGAGCACAGCGCCGCGCAGGTCGCTGAGCAGCTCCCCGCGCCAGGCGTGCCCGCACGCGTCCTCCATGGGCCGCATGACGCCGTCGTAGAGGGCGGCCATGAAGAAGGACACGGGCGCCTCGCTCAGGAGGCGCGGCGCCGGCGCGCGCCAGCCACCAGCGCCGCAAGGGCCAGGCCGAGCAGCGCGCTGCGCGGCGCCGGCGGCGATCCGCCGGGGATGCGGCAGCCGCAGCCGTCGTCCTCGGCGGGCGTGGCCTGGCCTCCGGTGCCGCCGCTGCTGGCCGTGCTCGCCGCGCTGCTGCTGGCCGGCCCGGCGCCGCCGTCGCCGCCCGCGCCGCCTTCGCCGCTGGAGGTGGGCACGGTGGCGGTGATGGTGGCCACGGTGATCGGGCAGTTCGAGTTGCCGATGACCATGTGATAGGTCGCGTTGGGATCGAAGGGCGGGGTGGAGCTGGCGTCGATGATCAGCTCGCCGTTCTTGGTGGTCAGGTGCTCGGCCGACCAGTCGAACTGCGAGACGGAGGGGAGGAAGCCGTTGTTGGCGAAGCCCACGTGCTCGTCCTTGCGGGCGTAGATGTTCCAGTCGAGCTCGCCGCCGTCGCCCATGTCGTCCAGGGCCACGGCGAAGCGGAGGGCGGTGTCGCCGGGCGCCGGCGCGGCCACGAAGTGGAAGTAGCTCTGCAGGACGAAGTTCCCCTGCTTGAGCTGCTGGCAGTTCCCGAGGCCGAGCTGGGCGAGCACGTCGAGCCCGATGAGCGTCGTCTTGCGCTCGGGGTCGTCGGCATCGATGGCCAGCTCGTGATCGCAGTCGTCGAGCTGCTGCTTGGCCACCGCCTCGTCGACCTTGGCCGCGTCGGCGGCGGTCATGACTCCGTCGGCCACCAGGTCGGCCGCCGTCTGCTTCAGCCCGGCGGCAAAGTCGCCGAGCGAGGCGCCGTGGGTGAGCAGGGACACCGAGCCCCACACCAGCTGGTCGGCGAGCTCGGCGCCGAGCGCCACCCGCACGCTCCAGGCGGTGCTGCCGATGATCTCGCCGTCGGCGTGCACCTCGCCGATCACGTCGTCGGGGCACTTCTTGTCGGTCTTGGTCAGGTCACGAGCCTGGTCGAAGACGCCGAGCGAGGCCTCGCCGAGGATGGGATCGCCGTTGACGGTGCAGGCGAAGTAGTCGGAGATGCCCTCGTCGATGGAGCCGCCGAAGGGGCTGAGCCCGTACTCGCTCGTGCCCAGCTGGCCCTCGTTGTAGCCGACGGCGTTGTGGCTGACGTAGTGGGTGAACTCGTGGAGGAAGACGTCCGAGTCGTCGGCGAAGTCGGCGAAGCTGCCCTGGCCGATGCCGATGAGGTTGGGTGAGGCGAAGTCGCCGCCGGTGCCTTCCGGCGAGAAGTAGGCGTTGTCCAGCGGCATGCCCTGGCTCTGCAGGTTCACCGCGGCGGTGACCTTCCAGCTCGGTGCGCTCATGTCCAGGCCGAAGGTGTTGCCGAAGAAGCTCTTCATGCGGGTGAGGTGGTAGTAGACGCCGACCTGCGCGAAGGCGTCGGTCGCATCCTTGAAGTCGGCGGGCGGGTCGTAGAGGAAGTCCTCGCCGACGTTCGGCACCAGGTCCTGGGCCACGGTCAGCGCGCCCTGGGCGTCCTCGGAGACGAAGTTGGTGACGGTGAGCTGCCCATTCCAGCCGTTGAGCTTCTGCGGCGTGCTGGCGACGAGCTCCAGGAGGTCGACGTCCTGCGTCTCCGGGGTGACCACCGAGCTGATGGGGTAGACGCGACCCTTGGCGTGCATGGCCAGCGGGCGCTCGCCGAGGGCGCGGCCGTCGTGCGCGTCCACGAGATAGCGACGTGCCTCGTGCGCCTGCCCGGCGTCGACGACCCAGACCAGCGTGCCGCCGTTGCCGGGGAGCACGCCGAGGGAGGCGCGCGAGGGGCTGCTCATCCCGCGCCGCTGGTCGACGAGGGTGCGCGCCGAGGCGTCGTCGAGCGTCGGGGACGTGGAGGCGACGAGATGGCGCCCGATCTCGAGCACGGCGACCTCGATGCGGCCCGCGGCGGAGACGCGCACGGCGGCGGTGCTCCCGAGCACCGGGAGGCCGTCCATGGTCTGGGTGAAGCGCGCGGTGTGGTGCTTGCCGACGCGCGACTCGCCCTGGAAGGCGAGCTCTATGCCGTCGAGGTCGAGCTCGGCGCGCGCGCTCTCGAGCCAGGACTCGGCGGCGACGCGCGGGCTGCCGGCGAACGCTGGCGCTCCGGCGGGGCGGTGCCACTCGGCGGCGGCGGCGGGCGCCGCGGCGAGGAGCAGCCCGAGGGCGGTGAGCGGGGTGAGCGTAAGGAAACGAGAAGCGCGCTTCGACATGGAGGCTCCCTTCGCGGGGGGTGCGGGCGCGCGAGTCTCGCACGTCCCGGGCGCTTGCGATCCTTCCAGCACCATCCGGATCGCCTCCGCGGCGGGCTGGCGCGCTGCGGGTCGCGGATCTCCGCGATCATGAGGAGTGGTTGCTCCACGGCTGGATCGCGGGCTGCCCTGCAACCTGTGTTTGCAGGTCAACGATTCCAAGCGGTTGCGCGCGCTGCGCACCCATATCGCACCTGGTACGACATGTGCTCGTGGCGCCGGCCATGAGCTGGCGAATGGCGGGAGCGGCGACGTGCCTGGTGGCGCTGCTGGGCGCGTGCGGCGGTGGCGAGGCCCCGGCGAACGAGGCGCTCGACGAGAGCGAGAACCTGGCGGACATCACCCTCGAGCGGCGCTGGGTGCTCAAGAGCGACGGCCTCACCGAGGGCAGCGAGACGCTGGGCGTCGAGCTGACGCTGCCGAAGAACTATCGCTGGGCCAAGCTCGAGGTCGAGGGCGCGGACGGCGCCCAGGTGGTGGAGAAGAACGACGCCGGCGTCTTCGCCGCCGCGGTGCCGGTGGCCGAGCTCGAGCCGGGTGAGCATCGCGTGGTGGTCCGCTCCAGGAGCTCGAACCGCGTCCTCGGCACGGCGACGTTTGTCGTCTCGGCGGCCCTGTACGTGGTGGTCTCCACCGACTGGGACGACACGCGCATGAGCGACGCCTACCTGGCGCGCATGGAGGGGCTGCGCCAGGGCCACCCCGGGCTCAAGATCACCCAGTTCTTCGCGCCATTCCACTACACGGACCCGCAGGTCTCGCCGGCGCGCAAGCAGGAGATCGACGCCTGGATCAAGGAGCAGCGCGACCAGCACGGCGACGAGATCGGCGTCCACATCCACGGCTGGTGTCACTTCATCGAGACCACCGGCGTGCCGTGCAAGACGAAGGAGACGTTCTACAAGGACGACGGCAGCGGCTACACCACCATCCTCGCCGCGTACTCCGAGCCGGAGATGACGGCCATCCTCGCGGAGGCGGTGCGTGTCTTCGATGACCACGGTCTCGGGCGCCCGACCTCGTTCCGCGCCGGCGGCTGGACGGCGAGCGCGGACACGCTGCGCGCCCTGGCCACCACCGGGTTCACCGTCGACACCTCGGCGGTCCCCGCCGACACCTGGCTGGCGTCGTGGAAGGCCTACGACCTCTACAGCTGGACGACGACGCACTGGGACGGGATCACCGAGACCAGCCAGCCGTACTTCCCGCTCGGCGACAACCCAGCCGAGCCCGACCCGCTGCGCGGCATCCCGGTGCTCGAGGTGCCGGACAACGGGGTGCTCGTCGACTACGTGCGCGGCGAGGACATGACCATGATCTACGACCTGAACCACGACGGCGGGCCGCTCGAGGAGCCGACGCTGTACCAGGTGGGGTGGCACCCGCCGAACTTCTCCGGCGAGTACCTGGCGCGGATGGAGATGGCGCTCTCGCACGTGGACGAGCACCTCTTCGACAAGGACCTGGGGCCGGCGGTGTACGTGAACATCAGCGAGCTGACCAAGGTCTGGCGCTGAGCCGCGCTCGGGCCGTGCCGTCGCAGGGCTAAGGGCAGCCTTGCTCGACCGGCAGCGCTTGCACGTCGAAGGCCTCGCTCGCCGGCACCCACGGCTGCGGGTCGTCGAAGGCGAGCGTGAACGAAGCGGTGACGGTGCACGGCGGCTGGCTGAGCCCGATGTCGCCGTCGGCGTCGGAGGCCGGCGCGATCAGTGACGGCGGCGGGACGGGGGCAGGGTCGCCGACCTCGCCGCACTCGGCGGCGCCTTGCACGGCGAGGAGCTCCTCGAACGGCGGGCCGGGTTGCTCGAACGTAGCCGAGTCACCGGCGGTCATGATCACGCGCAGCTGGAAGCACAGGTCGCGGCCGGTGTCCTTCTTGGTGAGCACGAAGCGCGGCACGCCGGTGATCAGGTTCACCGCTCGGTACTCGACCACGCCCGCGCCCCGTGCCGCCACTGGCGCTGCCACCCGCGCCCCCGCTCGAGCTCGCGGCCGCGCCGCTGCCGCCAGCGCCGCCGGTCGAGGCGCCGCTGCCGCCTGGGCCCTCGCCGCTCGATGCGGATGCAGTGCCGGTCGCCGCGCCGGGGCGCTCGGTGTCGGAGTCGCAGGCCAGCAGGCAGAGCGCGAGGAGCGCGGGCAGGAGCGGAGAGCGAAGCAAGCGCATGCCCGCAGGATAGCCGCTCAGCGCGCGGCGCGTCGCAGCTCCAGCGTCAGCCACTCGGTCTTCAGCGCCAGGCCGGGGACGGTGACGCTGCCGTCGGCGTTCGCCTCCACCGTGCCCGAGGCGTCGCCGAGCCGCCACTCGATGGACTCGCCGGGCAGGCACTGGAAGCGCCGCACGCGGCGCAGGGTGACGTCGACGGTGGGCAACGCGGGCCCGCCGTAGCGATCGCCCTTGGTCGGATAGCCCTCCTGCGGGGCCGCAGCGCCTTCGCCGTCGAGGTAGCGCAGGGGGACGAATAGCTCGTCGCGCGTGTCGACGATCTGGGTCGCGTCCCAGCGCAGGAAGCGTTCGCTTGACGGCGTCCATCGTCGACGTCGACTATCGCACGGTGCGAGTCCTCTCGATCGCAGCGTTCGTCGCGGTGATGGCCACTTCGTGGCGCTCCGAGGCGCGACCTTTCCGGGTGAACGAGATCCCCAACGGAAATGTCCGCACCTGTCTGAATTGCCACCTCACCCTGCAGGGCGAGCACTTCACCGACTTCGGCTCCGACGTGAAGTTCAACGCCCTGGTGGGGGGCGACGGCATCATCAGCCAGATGCACGTCGACTGGTCCCAGGTCTTCGCCATGGACTCGGACCACGACACCTTCGTGAACGGCATCGAGCTCGGCGACCCGGACGGCAGCTGGCAGATCGGCGACCCGAGCCCGACGACCGCGACCTACAACCCCGGCGACCCCGAGTCGCACCCGGCGGGCAGCTGCAACAACGGCGTGGTGGAGCCGGACGAGGACTGCGAGCCGGAGGTGCCGGTGACCGCCACCTGCGGAGAGCTCGGCTACGACGGGGGCACGGTGGCGTGCTTGCCGGGCTGCGTCCTGGATCTCGCCGGGTGCGCCGGCTTCGAGCCGGACGCGGGCATCGGCGGCGGCAGCGACGATTCGTCGGATGACGAGGGCGCCGAGGCGGTCGGCTGCGCCACGGAGGGCGGAGGCGGCACGGGCGCTGCGGGCGCGGCGGGGGGGCTGATGGTCTTGCTCGGCGCCCTGGTGGCGCGCGCGCGGCGGACGCGGAATTGCGGCGTCAGCGGTCGTCGTCGACCCGGCTCGTAGCGTCCCAGATCCGGGCGAACTCGGAGCGCACCATCGGGTCGAGTTCGCTCTCCAGCTCACGCGGCACGCGCGCATGACGGATGAGCTCCTGCACGTCCGCGAGGTCCTTCAAGCGATCGGGGTTGGTCATGCCGGAAGCCAGCTTGAGCTCCACCAGGTCCTTGAGCGACAGGACCCGGAAGCCGTCACCCTGCACGGCCACGCTCGGATCGGGAAAGCGCACCGTCTTCGGCTTGTCGTCGCCTGGGTACTCGCCCGAGATCAGGATGTCGATCTTCACGTTCAGCTCGGCGTCGCGCATACCCCGCGAGCCGGGGAACCGCTCCACCCAGCCGCGCCCGAGATGCTGTTCCTTGAAGCGCTCCAGGCCTTGGCGCGTGAGCAGCACGTCGACATCGACGGTGACGCGCCGGTAGCCGTGGGCGTTCATGGCCATGGCCCCGGCGATGGCGTAGGGGATGCCATCCGCCTCCATGGCGGCTGTCAGGCGGTGCAGCGCTTTGTGCACCTCGTCGAGTCCCATGAAGAACCTTTCGGCGGAGGCTGCGCCGTCCCAGAATGCGCGGGAGGCGGCGTCCGGGAGCACGCTGGGGCCGCTGCGGTCCGCCGCCATGGGCTCGAGCGTAGCCGGGCGGTGGCGCGCGCGGGAGGGGCGCGCCACGGTCGCCCGCTCGATCAGGTCGCCGGCGCGGCGGCGGGCACGCGCGCGGGCTCGCTGCTCGGCGCGGGCGGCGTCGACCTGGCGCGCAGAAGGCCGGCGAACGCGTGGCGGTGGTGCCAGGCCAGCGCCAGGTCGAGCAGGAAGAGGACGATGGGCAGGCCCAGGTCCTGCGGGCGGCCGTAGGTGGCGCCGAAGAGCAGGATGACGATGAGGATCGGGGCCAGCAGGGTCAGCGCCAGGGGCACGAACCGGTTCGACAGGAGCATCAGCCCGGCGACGATCTCCATGGCCTTGGCCGCCTGCATGACGCCGGTCGCGACCATCGCGCCCAGGAAGACGGCGGCACCCCCTTCGGGGCTCGGCATGGGGAGGAAGGGGATGAAGAAGGCCAGCCCGAAGACGAGGAAGGGCAGCCCGAGAAGGACGCGGCCGACATGCGGCAGCCACTTGGTGACGGAAGCCATTGGGTTTTCTCCCGAGAGGGACGGTGGTTCGGTGGCCCAAGGTAGATTCTTGTCGGCCGGGCTCTAGTGCGTGTCGAAGCAAAGACTTATTGTCCGCCCGACAATAGTCGCGCGCGCCGGGCGCGGGGGATCGAACTACAGGGCGCGCCCGCGAACGGCCGAGGACCCATGGACCTGAACCGCGCTGCGACGTTCGTGCGTGTCGTCGAGAGTGCGCGCCCGGTGTGGGAGCTGGTCGGGCCCCACGGATCCGAGCTCATCGAGGTGCGACCGCTGGTCGCCGGCGATCACCTGGGCTTCATCATCGACTCCGCGGTGGCCGGGCTGGGGGTAGCGCTCCTGCCGGTGGTGGCCACGTACCGCGCGGTGGGCGATGGGCTGCTGGTGCGGGTGCTGCCCGAGTACAAGGTGGAGAGCGGGCTGTCGCTGCTCACCCACCCCTCGCGCCACCTGCCGCGCCGGGTGGGGCTGCTCCGCGAGTTCCTGGGGCAGGTGGTGCCCTCGGGCTGCGCCATGCACGAGCGAGAAGGCGGCGAGGTCATCTGCGCGGAGGCGGCGATGCGCGTGGCAGCGTCGCCGCCCGCCGGCGCGTAGCCCGGCCGACCGGGCAGCGCGCGACTGCCGACATCGCCTCCGAGGTGACCTGGTCGATTCCCATGCAAACCGGCGGTTGCCCCCGCCGCAGGCCGTGGTTTTCGAGGTCCCGGGTATGGCATGGTAGGTGCTGGTGGGTGGAGCACGATGCTCCGCTTGGCTTCCTTCTCCCTCGCCCCCCTCTTCCTTACCTGCCTTGCCGGTTGCGGCGGCGACGACCTCCTGGGCGCCGCCGGGCCGGAGGACGAGGTTGCGGTCCACAACTTTCCAGGCGACCTACGCATCCTCGAGCCGGCGCGTGCCGCGTTCATCGAGCAGAACGTCGCCGCGCTGGTGCAGGTGCGCGGCGAGGGCGCCGGCGCCGAGCTGACCATCGGCGAGGAGACGGTCACCCCGGCGGAGGACGGCTCGTTCACGGCCACCATCGCCGCCGTGCCCGGTCTCAACCTTCTGCGCGTCGTCTCCGGCGAGGACGCGGTGGACACGCCCTTCGTCTACGGCACCTTCGCGCCGGCCACCGAGGCGGTGCCGGCGGCTGTGGCGGTGCGCATCAACGAGCAGGGCTTCGCCAGCAAGGACGGCGACGAGGTGAGCCTGGAGATGCTCGCCAACCGCGCGCTGGAGGACGTCGACCTGCTCGCCGCCCTGAAGGGCCAGAAGCTGTCGGGATCCGTCGCCGGCGCCAAGTGGACGTTCGACGTCCAGAGCGCGACGTACGGCAAGACCGAGGTCGAGCTCGGTCCGCGCGAGGGCGGCGCCACCTTCGAGGCGCGCATCAACGACGTGCGCGTGGAGGGCAAGCTGTCGGTGAAGGTCTTCGGCGTCGGGCCGTCGGGCGACGTCAGCCTCACCGCCGACGCGGCCGAGGTCGGCGGCGACATCGGCGTGCGCCTGACGGGCTCGGCGCTCGACGCCACCGCTTCCGAGGTGCAGACGACGCTCGAGGGCTTCCAGTACCACTCCGGCAACGCAGGCTTCCCGTGCTGCGTCGACGACATCATGACCGGCATCCTGCGGCCGAAGATCGAGGATGCAGCGCAGACGCAGGTGCGCGACGCGTTGCGCGAGAGCCTCGTCTTCGCGCTCTCGCAGCTGGCGCTGCCGGAGGAGATGGACCTGCAGGGCGCCGGCTTTCCGGCCACCATCACCATCGACGAGGAATTCGACGGAGCGAAGTTCGCCAAGGATGGCGCCCAGCTCACCGCCGCGGTGCGCTTCCACCACGCCTTCGCCGCGACGGACCCCGGGGCGCAGGCGCCCGGATGGCTGAAGGTCGGCAAGGCGCCGGGCGAGATGTCCACCGATCCCGCCTTCGGCGTCTCCATCTCCATCGACGCGCTCAACCAGGCGCTCTTCGCGGCGTGGGGCCAGAACGGCCTGGAGCGCAGCTTCGACGACGTGCCGCTGGCCGGCACGCTCCACCTGGCGCCGCGCCTGCCGCCGCTGGTGCTCGCCGACGCGGCCGGCAACCTGCACGCGGCCGCCGGCGAGATCGACATCACCGCCGAGGTCGGCGGCAGCCCGGTGCACGCGGCGCTGACCATCCAGGACCCGGTGGGCGTGCACATCGACGCCGCCACCTCGTCCCTGGTGCTCACACCCGGGCCGGAGCCGAAGATCTCCATCACCTGGCTCGAGGACGACGGGCTCACCGCCGAGTTCCGCCAGACGGTGGAGAGCATGGCCATCGACATGCTGCCCTCGCTGCTCGGCCCGGTGGAGCTGCCCATCCCGAGCATCGCGCTCGGAGCGGTGGCCAAGAGCTTCGGCGACGACGTGGCCGTGCTCGGATCGAGCGCCAAGCTGAGCATCGACGGCGAGACGAGCCGGGCATCGATCGAGGGTGCGCTGACCGTCGTCCACTGACCGTCGCGGATCGGCCGCTATACTCGGCGGCCGGGCAGCGGACCGGGAGATGGCGACGAGCAGCGACGACCCGGCGGGGCGCGAGGAGGCACCGGCCCTCCGGGTGCGCCTGCGGGGTGAGCTCGGACCCGTGACCTGGGGCGTCATCGCCGCGGCGGTGTCCCTGGTCACGGGCCTCGTGCTCGACCACCGCGCCGCTGGTGTGGCCCCGGACGTGCCGGTGGTCGTCCAGGTCGCGCTCTGGCTCCTCCCCGTCGCGGCCATGTGGCTCTCGCTGGGCAGGACCGTCCGCGTGGGGTCGGACGGCATCGCCCTGGGCTGGGGGCTGCGGCGCGTCTTCGTGCCGGCGACCGATGTGGGGGAGGTGCTCCGCGAGTACACCGCGGTCCGGAGCGGCTGGGTGCTGGTGGTGAAGCGCCGCGGCAACCGCCCGCCGCTCCGTTTGCGCCTGGTCAGCGTCGCGGACGAGCGTGTCGACGCCATCGAGGCGCGAATCCGAGGTCTGATCGCGCGCACCTCCGCGCGGGCCGCTGCGCTGACCGCGCTCCACCGCGGCGAGCGCGATGGGGTCGGCTGGCGGCGCGACATGGCGGCCCTGCTGGCTGGCGGCGGGTTCCGCAGCGCGGCCATCTCCGCCGAGGACCTGCAGGAAGTGCTCGACGACCCGGGGGCGAGCGGCGAGCAGAAGCTCGGCGCCGCGCTGGCCCTGCGCGGCGCCGGCGGCGCCATGGATCGGGAGCGCGTGCGCATCGCCGCCGTGGCCTCGGCGCGGCCGAAGCTGCGCGTGGCGCTGGAGAAGGTGGCCACCGAGGAGGAAGAGCCGGACCAGGCCATCGCCGAGGCGCTGGCCGAGAGCGATGCGGAGGCGCGCGAGGGAACGGAACGGGGCGGCTGACCTCCGCGAGGCAACTACCGGATCGCCTTCACGCCCGCACTGGAAGTTTCCCGTGCGCGGGGCGATGAAGTGCGGCTGTCGCGTGGTCCACCAGTCCACCTACTGTTTGCTCACGGCGTAAGCGGTCGCCATGCCAGCGTAGCAAGATCGAAGGATCCGAATGAATAGTCGAAGCGGCCACCGCCACGCTCCCGAACAACGTCAACTCGAATCGCAAACAGCTGGGTCTCGTCCGCAGAAACATCAATGAGATCGTGAACCCAGAAGGTGCGGGGGGACGGTGGCTCGATCATTCGATCGATCTTCCCGCTCCGCGGGTAGATCGCAACGAGTCCCAGCCAACGACCCACTTTCATGTCATGAAGGCTCGCGAAGACTCTTGCACTCAATGGCGCGGCGGCGATGCTCCAATCGACCTCAGGCTCACTCCGACCAAGCTTCTCAAACGCGAGGCCATCGTGAGGCCGCCAGTACGCCCGTCGGACTCGACCCCAGTCGAAGCAATACTCCGCCACCGCCACGAGAGCGCGGCCGCGCTCACATAGTGACATTCGTACGGCGGAGAAGCCCTTGTCAATGCCGGGCGTTATGGAGTTTCTCATACAACCCGCAGCCGGTCATGACGGAAGCGAACGTTCGGTCGCCCATCGCGGGGAATCCGCGACGCAGCA
>JBBJMR010000382.1:0-7584 GCA_037720395.1 Polyangiaceae bacterium | reverse complement strand
TCGCCGGCGCGCTGCCGGGGATGCCCGGCGGGCTCGCCGGCGCCACCGCGAGGCCCAGCGCCTTGCCGCCCTCGCGCCCGTCGGCGGCGGCCCATGCCGTCCCGTTCGCCTCCACCAGGATGTCGTTGGCGTCGCCGATGGGCGTGTTCTCGAGGTCGAGCACGTGCCCGCGCCGCACCAGGTCGTCGAGCACGCTCTTCGGAGGAGCGTTCTGCTTCTCGACGCGGACCTTGTCCGGCATCCACTGGTGGTGGATGCGCGGGTGGGTCACCGCCGCGTCGATGGTCAGGCGGTAATCGACCAGGTTGCGCAGCACCTGGGCCACGGTGTTGGGGATGGTGTCGCCGCCCGGCGACCCCAGCACCAGGGCCAGCTTGCCGTTCTGGGTGACGATGGTCGGCGACATGGAGCTGGCCATGCGCTTGCCGGGCGCGACGGTGTTCACGCCCGTCTCCGAGAAGCCGCCGAGCGCATTGCCGAGGACCATCCCCGTACCCGGCACCACCACCTTGGCCCCGTAGCCCGCCGACTGCGTGACCGTGCAGGCGACCGCGTTGCCGGCGGCGTCGACCACCGAGAAGTGCGTCGTCTCCGGCGACTCGGTGTGCTTGTCGCCGGCCGCGGCCAGGTCGGCCGAGGGCGTGGCCTTGTCGCGCTCGATGGGTGGCTGGCGCGCCGCCAGGTACCCACCGTCGACGAGCCTGGCCAGCAGCGGGTTGTGCGTCTCCGGCGGCAGGAAGTCCGGGTCGCCGCCGACGAGGCGGCGCTCGGCGTACGCGCGGCGCGCCGCCTCGATGAAGAAGTGCAGCGCCATGCCCGAGTCGAGCGGAGCGTCGTGGGCGCGCACGCGCTCCAGGGTGAGCATGATCTCCGCCAGCGCCACGCCGCCCATCGACGGAGGCGGCATGGAGTCGACGGTGAAGCCGCGGTAGGAGAAGCGCAGCGGCGTGCGCAGCTTCGGCCGATAGGCGCGCAGGTCCTCGGCGGTGACGTAGCCGCCGTTCTTGCGCATCGCCTCGTCGATCTTCCCGGCGATGGGCCCCTCGTAGAAGGCGCGCTCGCCGCCGCTGGCGATGGTCTCCAGTGTGCGCGCCAGGTCCTTTTGCTCGATGCGCTCGCCCTGGGCCAGCGCCTTCTTCCCGCGCCCGAAGATGGCGCGGGCCGCCGGATCGGCGGAGAGCTTGGGCCAGGCCCAGCCGAGCGACAGGCCCTGCCGCGCGCCGAGCTTGTGGCCCTTGCGCGCCAGGTCGATGGCCGGCTGCACCAGCTCCGCGAGGGGGCGCGAGCCGAAACGATCGCGCGCCATCCCCATGCCGGCCACGGTCCCGGGCACGCCGGCCGAGCGCCAGCCGATGGCGCCGTCCTTGTCGAGCATGGTCAGGACGCGTTCGGTGGTCACCGTCTTCGGCGCCGTCTCGCGGAAGTCGATGGCGTGCACCTCGCCGCTGGCCAGACGCACCATCATGAACCCGCCGCCGCCGATGTTGCCGGCGCTGGGGTGAGTGACGGCGAGCACGTAGGCGATGGCCACTGCGGCATCGATGGCGTTGCCGCCCTTCTCCAGCACCTGGACGCCGACGCGCGTGGCGTTGGCCTCGACGGTGGTCACCGCGCCATGCGTGCCCTTGACGGCGCGCTTGCCGCCGCCAGCGAGGACCAGCGGCGGGTCGGGCGGCGGGGGCGCCTGGTAAGCCGGCGGCTTCGGCCCGGACGCGGCCGCGGAGACGGTGGGTTCGGTGCCCGGCGCCGACATCTCCGGGGCGCCCACCACCGGCTTGCCGTCGGCCGGCGTGTCCGGGGCAGGCACGTGGGAGTCGCAGGACACCAGCATCGCCAGGCATGCGGCGGCGCACGGAAGCACGGAGAACGGCCGCGGGCGCAGGGGCAGCATGGCTCGGGGGCGAGACGTGTCTCGGACTGTACAACGCCGCCGATGGCCGAGCACCTTCCCGGGCACGGACACGGGCACGGGCACGGGCGGGCACGGGCGGGCACGGAGACGGACACGGGTACCGGAAATGCGAAGAGGGGCCCCACGCCCGGCGGGACCCCTCGTCGTCGTTCAGGCCGGCGGCTGCCGGCGCGTGTCAACTCTGGCGCGACTTGCGGCGGCGGACGCTGGCGATGGCCAGGCCGAGCAGCGCGGCGACGGCGGCGTAGCCGCTCGACTTGCGCGCCGGGACGCCGGCGATGGAGCCGCAGCCAGCCTCGGCCTCGGCCGTGCACTCGTTCCCGCTGCATTCGGCCGACGCGCTGGCGTAGCCCTCGATGTCCAGGGCCGCCTCGATGGCGTCCCAGCACTCCTGGGCGTTGTTGCCCTTGTCGACGTACTGGCCGTCGCAGAAGACGGCGCCCTCCGGCTTGCTGCACTCGACCTCGCAGCCGCCCTGCAGCTCCGAGGTGCAGCCGCCGTTGCACTGCACGTCGCACTCGGCGTTGGCCTCGAACTCGCACTTGCCGTCGCAGCTCGCCTTGCACTGCGCCTGGCAGTTGGCGGACGGCGGGTCGACGTTGCAGCTGCCCTTGCACTCGCCGCGACAGCTCGCCGAGCAGTTGGCCTGGCAGTTTGCCTCGCCCGGGTGGGCCTCGCAGTACGCCGAGCAGCTGCCGCCGCACTCACCCTCGCAGTGCACCTGGCAGTCGAAGGTCCCGGGGTCCACCTCGCACGAGGCCGAGCAGTCCGCCTCGCAGGACACCGAGCACTCCCCGCTGATGCTGGCCGAGCACTCGCCATCGCAGCTCGCCTCGCAGGAGAGCTCGAAGCTGACCGGCGTACACTGCGCCGTGCAGCCGCCCTCGACCTCCAACTTGCACTCGGCCTCCGCGGAGATCTCGATGTCCCCGCAGGACGAGAAGCCTTCCGCCGACGCCGTGTCGGGGACGAGCAACGCCGCCGTACCCGCGAGTCCCGCCACCAAGAATCCGATGTGAAGTCGCATGTGCCGTTATCTCCTTGCGAGCGGGCCTGGCCGGCGCCGGAACCCGGAACCAGGCAGACGATGTTCGCGCTCATTCGATGCCATGCCGGCCCAAAGGATTGCGAGGGCCGGCTTGCTTCCCTGGATTGCAAATGGCCGTCCAGATGCCGAGTGCTGCCTCGTACGGACGCGCCGCGCGGGATCGCCGTGACAGGATGCGTTTCCGCGGCGTTGCGGGCACGTTTTCGACGTGGGTACGCGTAGCGCCCACCCCGGTGACGCAGCGTCTTCACATCGCAGGCGACGCCGCGGACATACTGATCGAACGTTCACCCAACCTCTAGCAGCCCTGGCGCGCGGTGACCTTCGGCACCGGATCAGGGCGGCGTGTCCGCAACGATCCCGGCGCCGTATCGGGCCACCACGCCCTCGCGCCGGCCCGGCTTCGGTTTGGAGAGCCAGTCGCCGCCCACCGCCCAGAAGGCCTCGCCGTCACCCCAGGTCGCGTGCAGCGCCTCGTACGGCTCGAGGGTGAACTCGTCGATCCACGCGCCGTCGACGAGGCGTTGCTTGAGCCCGCCGAAGCCGACGATGGCCACCTCGCCCGGCGCGTTGCAGGCCACGCCGTTGACGTCGTTGAAGAGCTCGATGGCCACGTCGCTCCACGTCGAGCCGTCGGAGACGAGCACCTGCCGCCCGCCGACCGCGTAGACCTCGCTGCCGCTGCAGCCGTTGACCGTGAAGAGCGTCGCCTCGGCCAGCCCATCGCCCTCGATGGCCCAGCTGTCGCCCTTCTTGTGCCAGATGGTCCCCGCCTCGCCGACCACGTAGAGGTCGTCCGAGCTCGCGCCCCACACCTTGTAGTGCGCTCGCCCGCGCGGCGCGCCGGGCAGGGTCACGCGCGTCCAGGCGGCGCCGTCCCAGTGCAGCACGAGGTCGTTGTCGCCGGTGGTGCCGCCCTCCGGCGTGCCGCCCACCGCCCAGGCGTCGGTGGGCGACGCGGCCCACACGCCCCAGAGCGTGGTGCTCACGCCCGAGTCGTGCTCGGTGAACGCGGCGCCGTCCCAGTGGGCGATGCGCCCGCCGGTGCCGACCATCCACACGTCTCCTGGTCCGGTGCCCGAGACCCACCAGAACGTCTGCGTGCCGCCGGGGGAGAGGCGCCGCCAGGTGGCGCCGTCGAAGCGCAGCGCCAGCGTCTCGCCGCCGGTGTTGCCGAGCGGCCCGCCCACCGCGAACACCTCGTCCGGCCCGGTGCCCCAGACGCTGAGCACCGCGCCGTCCAGCGCGTCACCGTCGAAGACCACCTGCCACGCCGGCGCCGCCGGCGGTGCGGGCTGATGCGGGACCACCACGTCGGCGTCGGAGCAGCCCGCGCAGGCGGCGCCGAGTGCCAGCGCGCTCAGCCACCATCCACGCCGCCGTCCGCTGCCGGCTCGTTGCAGATCTCGTCGGTGGTGTAGCCCTCTTTGCAGATGCACTTGCAGCCTTCCTCGTTCGCGGGCTCGGCGCAGGCCAGCTTGGCCTGCAGCATCACCTCGCCCTTCTTGCCGTCGCGGTCCTGCAGCTCGAGCTCGATGCCGAAGGTCTGATCGAAGGCGTCGACGGACGCCCATTGGTTGGGGCAGATGGGCACGTTGGAGAAGGTGGCCAGGTCTCCGGCGATGCTGCCTGCCTTGCCGTCGGCGCCGGCCACGAAGTTCATGGTGCGCGCGTCGAAGCGCACCTGGCCGGTCACCAGGTCGCGCGCCGCGCCGATGAGCTTGACGCCGCACGGGAGCAGGTTCGTCGCGCGCACGCCGATGAAGATCACCCGCCCGCCCTGCGGCGGAAACACCAGCGGCAGGACGTCGCCGTCGGCGAGCGGAACCACGCTCTCGTCGGGTGCCATGTAGACCGGCTCGATGACCATCGGCTGCTCGGGGTCGCCGAGGTAGTCGAGGTCGCAGCCCGTGCCCCCGTCGGGGCCCGGGGGCGGATCGGTCCCGTCGGAGCAGCCCGCCGTGCCGACCAGGAAGGGGCTCGCCGCGGCCAGCGCCGCGGCGAGCGCGGCCTTCAGAAGCAGATCACGTCGTCGGAGGCCGGGTAGTAGTAGGCGAAGACGTTGCAATGTTCGTTCTCTTCGACGATGGGCCCGAATCGGTAGCAGCAATCGAGGGCGTCGACGATCTGCTGCTCCGTCTTGCCGGCGGCTTCCATCTTCTTGCGGTCGATGGCGTCGAGCCCCGCGCAACCGACGCTGGCGTCGGGCTCGTGCCACTGGAAGTCGCACGAGTAGAAGATGCCGCCGTCCTTGGCCAGCGGCTGCACCAGCTCCGGCGAGTGGGTCATGGGCGGCTCGTCCCAGCGGTCGGAGATGTAGAACGGATCCTCCGCGGGTGCCGAGGTCGACTTGCCATCCCAGGCGAACATGCGGAACTGCTTGCCGCGGCTGTGGAAGTGCCCGTTGGCGCCGATGACCGTGACCGGCTCCTTGCTCTTCACCTGGCAGCTGCCGTCGAAGGACGGCGTGGGGTCGGAGCGGCAGATGCGGATCGACTGCTTGGTGGCGAACACCGTGCCCATCTGGTGGACGACCTCGCTGGCCGGGGCGTTCCAGAGGTTCACGAACACCTCGCCGAACCCGTCCGGCGTGTCCTGGGTGGTGGCGTTGACGTAGTGCGTCTGGAGCATGAGCCACTCGTCGGGCTTCAGCTCGTTGACCACGCCCTCGGGATAGGTCCAGTCGAGCTGGCCATCGAGCTGCGAGTTGGCGATGAGCGGCCAGTCCGCCCAGTTCGGGCTCACGAAGCAGGCGCCCTGGCCATCCAGCCCGCGCTGAACCCGGTGCGTCTCGAAGTCCTCGAACGGGGCCGCGGTGTCGGTGGGCACGGTGCGGACGCGGAAGATGTTCATGTGATGGGAGCCGTCACGCTGCCCGATCTCGATGCGGTGCAGGTTGATCGATTGGTCCGCCGGCAGCCCGCCCATCGCCGCCAGCTCACTCACCCGGTAGAAGTGGCATTCCTGCACCTCCTGGCCGGGCTCGACCTCGACCACGCCGGTGGTCCACTGCACGCCCTGGCCCTGGGGCGGTGGCGCAAGGTGTGCCGCTTCGGGCGTCTCGGCCGTGCCGGGGACATCGGCATCGGAGCAGCCTCCGAGCGTCGCGAGGGCGCAGGCGGCGGCAAAGCACAGGAAACTGGGTCTCATGGTCGGTCTCCAGCGGTCATGGAGGCTACTTGCTTGCAACGGCCTAGCCAAGCAACGCCTCTCGCCAAACCCCAGAGGACCGGCGACCGGTCGCGTGGTAGCGTGGCCCCCATGGCCGGGAAGTCGTGTGGAGAGCACGTCGAGCTGGAGCGCAACGCGGCGGTGCGCGTGACCCGCTGCCCATGCGGCACGGTCCACGTGACCCTCTTCGCCTCCGGCGTCACGGTGCGTATGACCACGGAGTCGCTGCGCGGCGTGGCCGGCGGGCTGCGGGGCGCGCTCGACAAGCTCGACGAGTCGCCCCACCTCGGGCGCGTGACCATCAACTGAAGAACGAGATGGAGGCGGCACTGCAGGCGCGCCTCGGGCGCGCTCGCGTGGGGTGGGGCCCCGACGAATTCACTTCGGCGGGGCGGGGCGGCGCGTGCCGCCCCGGTGACTGATGGCCGTCAACGCCGGCACCGTGCTCGGAAGGTGGCGCGTGCTCGGCACGCTGGGCAGCGGCGGGATGGCCGCCGTCTTTCTGGCCACCGACGAGGCTGGGCGCCGCGGGGCGGTCAAGGTCCTGCACACGGACCTCAACGAGCTGTCCGAGGTCAAGCGCCGGTTCCTGCGCGAAGGCGCCATCGCCGCCGCGCTGCGCGACATCCCCGGCGTGGTGGAGATCATCGAGACCGGCGAGAGCGAGGACGGCACCGCCTTCCTGGTGATGGAGGCGCTCGAGGGCGAGACGCTCTTCGAGCGCCTGGCGCGCGAGGGCACCTTCCCCGTCGCCGACGTGCTCTCCATCGCCGAGCGCGTGCTCGAGGTGCTGGTGGCCGCGCACGCGCGCGGTGTCATCCACCGCGACCTCAAGCCCGAGAACCTGCACCTCGGCAGCGACGGGCGCCTCATCGTCCTCGACTTCGGCGTGGCGCGCGTGGTCGACGCCATCCAGCGCCCGTTGGGCGAAGCGGATACCGAGGCGGCGGGCGCCATGCCCGAGAAGGCGGCCACCCAGATGGGCGCCATCCTCGGCACCGCCGCCTACATGGCGCCGGAGCAGGCCACTGGCCTGGTGGACGAGATCGACGCGCGCGCCGACGTCTACTCGGTCGGCGCCACCATGTTCCGTCTCCTCGCCGGCCGTCCCATCCACGGCGTCATCAACGACGCCAGCGAGCTGGTCCTCGCCGCCACCCAGCCCGCACCTCGCTGGCCAGCATCGCCTACGGGGTGCCGCCCGAGGTGGCGGCGGTCGTCGACCGCGCGCTGGCATTCGTCAAGCATCACCGATACCCGGACGCGGACACCATGCGCGACGACGTGCGCGCGCTGCGCGCCGGCCTGCCGCCGCCCTACGTGCGCGCCATCGCCGAGGGTCGCATCCCGCCCGGGGCGCCGGCGCTGCCGCGCAGCGCGGCGCCGCCGAGCATGCAGGTGCCGCCGAGCATGCAGGTGCCGCCGAGCATGCAGGTGCCGCCGAGCATGCAGG
>JBBJMR010000133.1:0-23069 GCA_037720395.1 Polyangiaceae bacterium | reverse complement strand
GAGGGAAGCACCGCAGTACTTGCAGAAGCGCGTCCCGAGGGTGCACTGGCCGTTGCAGCGCGGGCAGGTGACCAGCCTGACCGGGGTCTGCCGTGTGGCGGCGATGTCCACCACCGGGGACCCGACGATCTTGTCTTCGCCGGGGCGAGCCAGGGCGGCCGCCGTGGGCGGCGCGTGGTCCGCTGGCATCGGTGCTGCCAGGGCGCGGGGCGCCGCGGAGGGCGCCAGCGGCGCGCCGCACGTCACGCAGAAGCGGTACCCCGGAGGGTTGCCGCCGCCGCAGCTGCCGCAGGTGCCGGGGGCCATCTGCGGCGAGCCCGCGGGGGCGGGTGGTGCGGTCGGCTCGCGAGCCACCGGGCCGAGGCTGCCCGGCGCGAAGGTGAAGGCGGGCGCCTCCGGGCGGTGGCGCGGCGCCGGCGTTCCGAGCCGCGCCGAAGCGGGGGCGGAGCGGGCAGCAGCCGGTGCCGCCCCGATGCTCGGCAGGGCCATCGCTGCCCCCGAGGCTGCGCCAGGAGACATCGCACCTGTCGCGGGCGCGGTGGGCAGCTCGATCTTGTCGAGACCTGCGGGCGGCGTCGGCGCGGCCACGCGCTGCGAGCGCCCCTGGAGGCGGCGACCGCAGTCCTGACAGAACGTCAGGCGCTCGGCGTTGTCGCGGCCGCAGACGTCGCAGATCACGTCACCCTCACCGCCTTGTCGTCGCCGCGCGAGATCGACGCGTCAGCGCCGGGCCGCACGAGGCGCGCCTCGGGTGGCGACGCGCGCGCGGGACGAATCGAAACATGGCCGCGAGGGGACCCCGGCGCGCGCGGTTCGTCAAGGGTGTTGCGGCCGCGTCGAACGCCTTGCGCCAGGTGGTGGAAGTGGTGGCGCCGCTCAGCGGCGCCCGAGCTCGGTGCGCAGCTCGAGCAGGAACTCGAGCCCCACGAACTGCGCGATACCGGCGTCCCGGCTCTGCCCCGCGGTGTCGGTCCAGCCGGCGAGGAGCACCGGTCGATAGACGATGCCGAACCCGATGGCCGCCACACGCGAGACCTCGATCTCCACACCGCCACCGAGGAAGGCCAGGCCGCCGCCGGTCTCCACGCCCCACTCGCTGCCGTAGGCCACCGCGCCGAGGCCCCAGGTGACGTAGGGCTGGGTGCGGTACCCGAGGTCGAAGAGGTACCGCATCTCGGCGCGCAGCTGCTGGAAGATGCCGAGGCGATAGAGGTTGCCGGAGTCCATCTTGACGAACTGGTAGGCGCCGCCGAAGTACCACGGGCCCGGCGAGCGCCAGCCTCCGCGGATGGCCAGACCGCCGCCGCTGCCCACGATGCAAGGCTTGACGTCCGGCCCCTCCGGGCAGGAAGCGCCCGGGGACATATTCAGCTCCGCCGCCAGCGCCACGCCGTACTGCAGGTATTCGACATTCAGCGGAGGCGGGCGCGACGGGGTCGTGCCCACCCGCGCCAGGTCGCTGTCGGCCGCGGCCCGTGTGCCCGGATCCTCGGGGTGCCGATTGCGGCGCGGCGGAGGCGCTCGCGGCACCCGTGGCCTGCGTGGCCTGCGCGAACGCCGGGGACGGTGCGAGGGCAAGCGCGCCCAGGACCCAGGCTGCCCACGCGATGTCGCGGCGCGAAGCTCCCACCTCGCAGACAGAGATACGCGCGGCCATGCGCCGAAGCAACGCACGCGCGCGCTGTGGGCGGGCGGCGGCGGGACCGGCGCGGCCGCGGGCGCCGGTCGCCCGTCGATCGACCCCGGAGAGGTCTTCGCCCTCTTCCGACATGCGCGCGCTTGACGTCGGGTGTCCCGCCCGTCTAAACGCCATCTGGCCAGCATGGAGATCCACCTCGACAAGCGTGCCGTGAAACAGATCCGGCTCTCGGCGGTCGACGCCGTCGAAGAGGGCGACACCGAGGCGCTCCGTGAGGACGTGCTCGAAGCGTTCAGCGAGGAGCAGGTCGAGGAGATCGAGCGCCGCCTCGACGGCGGCGACTTCTTCGAGTTCCTCACCGATGTCCTCGACGAGTGGGGCGGCGACGACGTCGACGAGCTCTTCGAGCTCCTGGAGACGCAGCTCGGCGACGTGGGGATCGACCTCAAGTACGAGCCGCGCGACGAGGACGCCGACGAGGAGTCCGACGACGACCTCGACGATGACGATGACGACGATGACGATGACGACGACGACGAGGACCTCGAGGTCGAGGAAGAGGAAGAGACCCGCTGACCCGTTCGTGACGCTGGTGGGTCAGTCGCTGGCCAATTGCGGAGGGCAGGCCGGCTGAGCGAGGGCTTCAGGGAGCGAAGCGGGCGGCAAAACCATCGCGGTCGCCCGCGCTCTGCAGCGCGCCGGTGCCGAGGTCGAGCACGCCGGTGAAGTCGCCGGCGACGACCACACCGCCGGTGGCGTCCACCGCCAGGGCCCGGGCGCGCTGATCGGCCGCCGCACCGAAGCGCTTGCTCTCCAGGTGTGCGCCGGAGGGATCGAAGCGCGCCACGAAGACGTCCAGCCCCCCGGCGGACTGCCGCGCGCCGCCGCCCAGGTCGATGGCCCCGGCGAAGGAGCCGAGCAGCACCAGGTCGCCGTCGCCGGCCACGGCCAGGCCGCGCGCCGCCTGACTCTCGGCGTCGCCGTAGCGGCGGCTCCACACGTGGTTGCCGGTGGCGTCCAGCTTGGCCATGTACACGTCGTCCTCGCCGGCGCTGACCAGCGGTGCGCCGCCGAAGCTCACCGTGCCGGTGAACGGGCCGGCGACCACCAGGTTGCCGCCGGCGTCGCTGGTGAGGGCGGCCGCGAACTGGTCGCCGGTGCTGCCGAACTGGCGGGCCCACTCGGGCACCCCCGTCGCGTCGCAGCGCACCACCACCAGGTCCGAGCCGCCCGCCGAGTGGACGGTGGTGTCGCCGAAGTCGATGGTGCCGATGAACGAGGCGACCATGACCACATCCTGGCCGACGCGGGTCAGGGCCGCGCCGTGCTGCGAGCCGCTGGCGTCGCCGTACCGCCGCGCGAACATGTGCGCACCGGACGCACCGGCCAGCTTGGCCAGGTAGATGTCGTCGCCGCCGAAGCCCAGCAGGGGTCCGCCGCCGAAATCGACGTTGCCGTCGATGGCACCGGTGACGGCCGCGTTGCCGTCGCCGTCGATGACCAGCGCCTCCACCGACTGCGGCGCGCCGTCGCCGAAGCGCCGGCTCCACATCTCGTGGCCGTCGTTGCCGCCGAGCTTGGCGACGAAGCCGTCGGTGCTCCCGGCACTGACCAGGTCCACGCCCCCGAAGGACGCCGTGCCTTCGAGCTCACCGCCGACGAACACGTTGCCGTTCACGTCCAGCGCCACGGCGTTCGCCCGCTGCGCGGCGCCATCGCCGAAGCGCCGGCTCCAGCGATGGTTGCCGGCGGCGTCGAGGGAGACGACGAAGCCGTCGGAGAGGCCGGCGCTGGCCAGGACCGGACCGCCGAAGTCGAGCGCGCCCGAGAACCAGCCGACCAGGACGACGTTGCCGGCGGCGTCGACGGCTGCGCCCGTCACCACCTGCGCCGCCGCGTCCCCGAAGGCGTGCGCCCACAGCGGCGCGCCGGGGCAGGCCGGCGTCTGGCCGTCGCAGTCCTCGTCTGCCGGCGTGGCGCAATCGTCCGACTTGGGGGTCACCTCGCCCACGCAGGGGCCGAAGCCGTCGCCGCCCGGCGCGCAGGTGGCGGTCCCCGCCCGGCAGATGCCGACGTCGGCCGTGCCGGCGGGGCCGGAGTAGCAGCCCACCTCCTCGCCCGGCAGACACGCGGTGGAGCCGCCCGCGCCGCCGTGCCCCGAGGTGGCGCCGGCACCGCTCGGACCGTCGCCGTCGCCGGCCCCGGCCGCGCCGTCGACGCCCAGGCCCTCGGCGCATGCGGCGACGAGCGGCAGCAACGCCAGCGCGGTGATTGCAGAGGTGCGGGCCAACCCCCAGGCCGATGGCATGGTGGGCCAGATCTAGCAGCGTGTCGGGCCGCGAGCGAGGGGCCGGTGGTCCGTGGCGGCAACGGTGCTGGATGCCGCGCTGTGAATGGCGGCCGACGACCTGGCGGCGTCGCGGGCCGCTCCGGCGATTTCGGTGGTCAGGCCCACGTCGCCGGGTCCGCGCGGCCGGGACCCGTGCGTCGCTAGGGGCCGGGCTCGGAGGACCCTCCGCGGGCCTGCTCGGCGAGGTACGTCGGGCACTCGCGCCGGGCTGCCGGCGCATCCGTCGCCGCCTCGGCGACCTTGGTGCTGGCGCACACGAGCCGGGCGCAGCGCACGTAGCGCGACTCGGGCAGCCCGTCCACGAGCAGGGACATCGCCCGGCAGGCCGCGCTGCCGTCGTTGGCGTCACGCGCCAGCAGCGCCTCGGCCCAGAGGGCGTCGTCGCGCAGGATCGAGGTCGGGTGGTCGGTGAAGACGCGGTGGAACTCGGCGCGGGCACGGGGCATGTCCCGAAGGCCGTCGCGGGTGATCTCGGCGATGCGCATCTGCGCCTGGGAGAAGCGCGGCCGTTCGTAGCTGCCGACGGTGTGCGACGGCGACTCGCGGCCGCGCAGCAGCTCACGCAACAGATCGATGGCGCGCTGATGCTGGCCGAGCTTGGTCTCGATCTCCGCGGCGTGCCAGAAGGCGTCGTCGGTCAGGCCGCCGAACGGGTAGGGGTGCGCGCGGGCCGTGAACAGGAATGCGTCGCGCGCCTCGGGCAGGCGCTCCTGTCGCTCCAGGCACAGGGCGATCTCGTACTCGATCACCTGCTCCAGCTCGGTGCCGTCCCAGGTGGGGCGCGCCGCGCGCAGCCAGGCAAGGGTGGCGTCCTCGCCCCCGCCGACGTCGCCGGCGTGCCGAGCGACGCGCACCAGCGCATGCCGCGCCAGGCCGTGCGTGGGGTTGCGGCGCGCCGCCTCGGCGAGCATGCGCCAGCCCAGCGTCGCGTCGCCGTGCTCGATCTCCGGTCGGCGAGCTCGAACTCGGCGCGCACCGTGCGCGGCCCGCCCGGCGAGTCCTTGGCCAGCGGCGGTAGCTCGTCGATGCCTGCTGCCACTGCGAGGCGCGCTCGTAGGTGCGAGCCTGCAGAAAGCGCGCTTCGTCGCGGTCCTTCACGCGCAGCGCCTTGGCGGCCGCGTCGTCGTAAGCGGTGGCCGCCTCCGGTAGCGCCCGGCGTTGAAGGCGCGGTGCCCGGCGGCCATGGCGTCGAGGTACGCCTCGCCATACGTCGGTGCGCAGGCGGCGCTCGCCGCGCACGAGCCAGCACCAGCGCCAGAACACAGGCCGGCGCCCACGCGGCGCTCGTCTCGCGCACGGCGTCGGCCAGCGCGGCGGCGGCGCGCGGCACGCCCCCGGCGGGGATGTCGAGGTGGGTGACGGCGCGGATCCGGCGCGGGCCGGTGGCGCCGACGAGCACGCGGCGCGCGGCCGAGGCCATGACCGCCTCGCCGTGCCCGGCGCGTCGAACTGGACGATGTTCGTCTCCACCGGGTGCACGGTGACGCCCGGCACGGCGGCCAGCGCCTCGGCGATGGCGCGCGCCGCCGCGTGATCCTCGGCGATGCGCGGCAGGTTGTGCTCCAGCGCGTACAGCGCGCCCGCGGCGAGCACCCCGGCCTGGCGCATGCCACCGCCGAGCATCTTGCGGAAGCGGTGCGCCGCGCGGATCAGGCTCTTGCTGCCGGCCACCGCCGAGCCGACCGGCGCGCCGAGGCCCTTCGAGAAGCAGACGCTCACGGAGTCGAACGGCGCGCAGAGATCGGCGAGGGACAGGCCAGTGGCCGCGCCTGCGTTCCAGAGGCGGGCGCCGTCGAGGTGCAGCGCCAGGCCATGCGTTCGCGCCACGGCGGCGATGGCCAGCACCTGGCCCTGCGGGAAGACGCGGCCGCCGGCGCGGTTGTGGGTGTTCTCGATGGCCACCAGGCTGGTGCGCGGGTGGTAGTACTGCGAGGGCTTGACCACCGCCTCCACGTCGGCCGCCTCGAACAGCCCGCCCTTGCCGGCGACGATGGGCTGCGCGCCGCTCCAGGCCGCCATGGCGCCCGACTCGTAGAAGGCGCAGTGCGCGCCCTCGCCGATGATCACCTCGTCGCCGCGCTGGGTGTGGCAGAGGAGCGAGATCTGGTTGCCCATGGTCCCGCTGGGCACGAACAGCGCGGCCTCCTTGCCGAGCAGGGCGGCGGTGCGCTCCTCCAGGGCGCGGACGGTGGGGTCCTCGCCGTAGACGTCGTCGCCGACGTCGGCGCGGGCCATGGCCTCGCGCATGGCGGGGCCGGGGCGGGTCACGGTGTCGGAGCGGAGGTCGACCTGGCCGGGCACGCGGCTACTCTGCCAGATCGGCGCGCCGCCTTCGATGGGTTGGATCGCTGCTCGGCTCCCCGCGCGTCTCAGCCCCTCGGCCCGCGCTTGCGCTTGCCCTGCGGCGGAGGCTCGGGACTCTCAGGCGGCGGCGGCTCGTCCGGCTTGCCGACGTCGACGAAGATCTCGTCGTCGCTCGGCTCGATCCAGGGTTGGTGTTCTCATCCTCGAGGTAGCTCTCCTCGATGGTCAGCAGCGGCGCCTCGCCCCCGGATGGAGGCGCGAGGCGTCGGGCTCCGCCTCGCGCGCCTCGCTGCCGAACGGCAACGGCGGCGGCAGGCTGCCCGGCACCATGCGCGCGCCGGACACCGGCGGCGAGGGCGGCAACGGCGGCGGCTGCGAGCCACGCGCGGGCGGCACGCTGGGGCGGATGCTCGAGGGGCGGGGCGCGGGCGGCGTCACCGAGCCCGCGCGCGGTGGAGCCCAGGCCACACCGGGCGCGGGCGGAGTAGCGAGCCGGGCGACGCGGGCGGCTGCGAGCCGCGATGCACGGCGCTCGCAGGCGCGCTCGGGAACGTGCGGCGCCGGCTCGCTGGCCACCGGCGCACCGGCGAACGGCGTGGGCGCATCGTGGGCGCTCCGCTCGTCGCGGATCCGTTCCAGCGCGGCGAGGTCGACAGGCTGATCGACGGTGCTCGGCTCGGTGCGGCTCCCACCGCCGCTGCGGTCGGCGTCCGTCGCGCGTGCCGGCGCGCTCGGCGTCTTGCGCGCGGCGCGCAGCTCGGCCAGGCGCGTCTCGCGGCGCGCGCGTCGGTGGCGCGGGTCTCGACGGCGCGCACGCCGCGAGGCTGGTCCCGCGCCTCACCGACTTTTGGGCGGCTGCCTCCGGGCTCGGTGGGGCGGGCCGGCGGCAGGGCCGACGGTGGCGCGGAGCCGGCGATGCGCGTGTCGCCGCCAGGCAACGTGCTCGCCGTCGCCGACGAGGTGCGCACGCGCTCGAAGCCCAGCGCGCGCTCCGCGGCGGCGAAGACGTCGCGCAGGTGCTCGGCGGGGATGTTGGCGGCGATGAGCTCGGGCACGGCGATGGCGAGGTCGTCCCTGGCGTGGAACGCCGTGGCCGGCTTGCTCTTCTCGAGATCGAGGCGCGCCTCGTCGATGCGCACGCGCACCTCGAGCGGCATGCGCACGTGCCACACGGTGCCGTCGATGTTCTTGCGCAGATCCCAGGCGCTGAGCACCGGCTTGCGCTGCGTCCCGTCGCGACCGCTTTTGTCGGAGAGCAGCGTGCGCAGCAGCCAGGCCACCAGGTCGATGTGCGCCTGGTCGTCCTCGTTCCAGGGCATGCGATCGACGAAGACGCGCCACATGTCGGCCAGCGGCCCGTAGACGGCGAGGTCGGCGGGGGCGAAGGCCTCCTCGAAGCGCGAGACCTCGATGTCGCCGTCGTCGAGGACGGAGTCGATGAGCGCCGCCTGGAACTCCGGGTCCTTCTTGCGGCAAGCCTTGGGCGCCAGCCCGGTCAGCTCGGTGGTGATCTCCTGGCGCAGGTCGGGCCGGTCGCGCAGCCACCCGAGGCGCGCCGCCGCTGGCCACGAGGTGCGCAGCGCCTCGGCGCGCCACCAGGGCAGGTCGCGCGTGCGCAGCTCCTGCAGCAGCTCGGCCATGAGCTGCGCCGGCGCCTCCTTTCGCAGATGGGTCTCTGCCGCCCTGCGCAGCGCCTCGTCGTCGCCGCCGGCGTGCTCGATCCCGCTCACGCGTTCCGCCATCGATCCTCCGGAAGGTGCCAGCCGCACCAGCGGGGCAAGCCCGCGGTGCGGACAGGTGGAGCAACTCCACGCCATCACCGGCTCGAGAGACGGTGCCCGCCCGCGACTGGCGACGGAGCCGTGACCCGGTGGGCGACGGCGGCGAGCCACGAGGTGTATCACAGGCAGCGCCGCTGCTCGCGGTGCTAGGCTGGCACTCCCGGCTGCGTCGAGGGGCATCCGCGCGTCGACACTTCCATGAGCACCGCGCCCACCCCTGATCGCCTGGACTGGAAGCGCCTCGGGCTGTCCGCCGGGGCGCGCGCCACGGTGCGCGCCACCACCGAGGCCTTGCTCTGTGACGAGGACGCGCGCGGTCGCCTCCAGCCCCCGCGCGACGGGCTGGTCAACGACGTCGTCGACGAGTTCGATCACTCCGTGGGCCGCGGCAGCATCGACCTGCGCCGCGGCTACCGCGTGCTGGCCTTCGTGCTCGAGTGGTTGCCGATCTTCGTCATCCGCAAGCCGGCGCGCATGTCGCGCATGTCGCTCGACGATCGCGTGGCCTACCTCGAGGGTCTGGAGTCCAGCCGCGTCGGCCTGCTGGTCATGCTCTACGTGGCCTTCAAGGTGCCGCTCTGCATCCCCGCCTTCGAGGAGGGAGAGGAGCTGGCGCTCACCGGCTTCGACCGCGAGCACACCACGTCGCGACGCCGCCTGCCCACGGTGGCAGCCGCCGCGCGGGTCGAGGGCGAGCCCGTCGAGGCCAGCTCGTGACCGCACGCGCGCCGGCGTCGCCCGCCACCGGAGGGCGCCCGACGGCGCGTGGGCGCACCGTGGCCTCGGCGCGGCCCATCTCCTCGGGCGACGCGGTGGTCCACGGCCGCGACCTGCCGGCGGGCTTCGACGAGAGCTGCGACGCGGTGGTGGTCGGCTCCGGCGCCGGCGGCGCGGTGGTGGCCGCGCACCTCGCCGAGGCCGGGCGCAGGGTGATCGTCCTCGAGGAGGGGCCGTACTATCGCCCCGAGGAGTACCAGCGCTTCAAGCCGAGCGAGTCGGTGCGCCGTCTCTTCCGCGAGTCTGGAATGCTGGCGGCGTTCGGCATCGGAGAGACGCCGATCATCTCCGTGACCATGGGGCGTGCGGTGGGCGGCTCCTCCCTGCTCACCGGTGGCGTGTGCTTCCGCATCCCCGGCGAGGTGCACCACCGCTGGGTGCACGACCTCGGCCTGGAGCAGCTCTCCGAGCGCGCGCTGGAGCCGGCCTACGAGGACGTGGAGAAGCGCATCGCCGTCAAGCCGGTGCCGCTGGAGATGCGCTCGCTCTCCACCACGCGCTTCGTCGAGGGAGCGGAGAAGCTGGGCATCGCCATGCACCCCATCTCGCGCAACACCGGCGACGAGTGCGAGGGCAACGGGCGCTGCAACTTCACCTGCCCCGCTGGCGCCAAGCGCTCGGTCGACGTCGCCTACCTGCCCTCGGCGCTGCGCCACGGCGCGCGCGTGGTCAGCGATGCGCTGGTGACTCGCGTGCTCACCGACGGCGGCCGCGCCGCCGGCGTCGAGGGGCGCCTGCTCGGCGGCGAGTACGGCGCGCCGTCGCTGCCCTTCCGGGTGCGCGCGCCGATGGTCGTCTCTGCTTGCGGGACCCTGCACTCGCCGCTCCTGCTGCTCGCCTCCGGCATCCGCGGCAGCAACGTGCTCGGCAGGCACATCACCTTGCACCCCGCGGTGCGCATCGTGGCGCGCTTCGACGAGCCGGTGAACGGCTGGGACGGCGCACTGCAGAGCGCCTACAGCGACGACTTCGCCGAGGAGGGCATCAAGCTCGTCAGCGCCTACACCATGGTCAACGTGCTCGCTGCCGGGTTCCCCGGCGTGGGGCCCGCGCTGCGCAAGCACGTGCGCCAGCTGCCGTACTGCGGGGTCTTCGGCGGCATGATCCACGACGAGGGCGGCGGACGCGTCCGCGCCGGCGCGGGCCGCGAGGGCATCCTGACGTACGAGATGTCGCCGCGCGATCTGGCGAGGCTGCGGCGCTCCATCACGCTGCTCTGCGAGGTGGCGCTGGCCGGGGGGGCCAGGGAGGTCTTCACTCCCATCTTCGGTGCGCCGACGGTGACCTCGGTCGAGGGGGCGCGGGCGCTGGAGGCGGCCAGGCCCGACGCGCGCCGCACGGAGTGCATGGCCTTCCACCCGCTCGGCAGCGCGCGCGTGGCCAACGACGTGCGGCGAGGCGTCGTCGACGAGTGGGGCGAGTGCTTCGAGATGCCGGGGCTTTTCGTCGCCGACGGGTCGGTGCTGCCGACGAGCATCGGGGTGAACTCCCAGGTGCCGATCATGAGCATGGCCACGCGCTTCGCGTGGGGCATGGCCGAGCGCCGGCCGGCGGTGCGCTAGCTCCGGCGAGCTAGCTCTGCACGAGCTTGCGCTCCGCCGACAGCGGCGACGCCTATTGCTCCATCGGCGCGGGCGACTCCGCGACCGATGGGCTCAGTTCGCCTTGCAATATCCCCTGCCGTTGCACTTGTTCGATTCCGGTGCGCAGTCAGGGTTCTCGGTGCACTCCTTCGTGCACAGCGATCCACCCATGCCGAACTCGAAACACACGTACGGGTCCATGCACTGATCGTTGGCCACATCGCAGCTGTCGCCGAACGCGCCTGCGCTCGCGCCACCCGCACCACCCTGACCCGCACCGCCGACCCCTGCGCCGCCCTCCGCGCTGCCGCCCGTTCCGCCGCCTACTCCCGCGCCGCCCTCTGCGCTGCCGCCGGTGCCCGCAGGCGAGCCGCCCATCGCACCGCTGCCGCCATCGCTCGAGCCGCTGCTGGAGCTGGTGGTGGTGTTCCCGGTGTTGCCGGTGCCGCCACTGCCTCCGTCGTCGTCGTCGCTGCACGCAGCCACCGCGACGAGCGCCATGAAGAGACCGGGAACGAGGATAGAGCGCATGGGAAGCCTCCTGTCACCTCCAGGTAGCAAGTCGCGCGCCGCTGTCACCGACGGGCCGCGCAGCGTCCGCAGCCCCGATTTGCAGCCGATTCTCACGCGTCGCTGCCGACGCACCGCTGGATCGCACGCGACCCATGGAAGAGGTGACATTCGTGAAACACGGGCGCGTGCTCAGGTGCGTCGCGCCGCGACCCCGTCGCGAGCCAGCTCGATGCCCACCCGCGCGCCGCCGCCCGGCAGGTTCTCGGCCCAGGCGCGTCCGCCGTGCGCCTCGGCGATGCGGCGCACCAGGGTGAGCCCCAGCCCGAGCGAGATGTCGGCCTGCCGCGCCGGCGCCGGCCCATCGTCTCCGGGGCCGCTGCCGTTGTCGCTGCGATAGAAGGAGTCGAAGACGCGCGTCTCCTCGCCGTCGCCGAAGCCCGGCCCCTGGTCCTCGACCTCGAAGTAGACGCGGTCGTCGCGCGCGCCGACGCGCAGGGTGCGCACGCCGAGACCGTGCTTGTGCGCGTTCTGCAGGAGGTTGGCGAGCGCGCGGGCCACCAGCGTGGCGTCGCCGCGGAACGGCAGCTCCTCGGCTCCACCTGCCACCTGCAAGCAATCCTCGGGGGCGCCCCCGCGCTCCAGGCCGCGGCGGCCGATCTCGATGGCGTCGAGGCGTCGCAGGGTGAGCGCGGCGAAGTCGAGGCGGGAGCTGGCCAACAGCTCGCCGACCAGCGCGTCGATCTCCATCACCTCGCGATCGAGCTCGTCGAGCATCTTGGGCGTCGCCCCGCCGCTCCGCGACAGCTCGGCGACGATGCGGATGCGCGCCAGCGGGGTGCGGATCTCGTGCGAGACCGCGGCCAGGAGCTCGCGCTGGTCGGCGAGCTGGCGCTCGATGCGCGCCGCCATGTCGTTGACGGCGTGCGCCAGGGCCAGCACCTCGCGGCTCTCGCGCCGGTTGATCTGCATGCGGCTCTTCAGGTTGCCGGCGCCGATCTCGTGCGCCACCCGGGCCAGCTCGGCGTGCGGGCGCGCCAGCCGCCGCGCGATCTTGCCGGAGGCCGCCCAGACCATGACTCCGGCGATGAACAGCGCCAGCACCCCGCGCAGCGGCCCCTCGGCGCTGGAGCGCAGCGAGCAGAGCTTCACTGCGCCCACCGTGGTCTGCCCGCGCGTCACCGGCACCGTCACCGGCCGCGCCATGCGCCGGCAGCTCGACGCCGCGCCCTCCTCGCCGGGGAGCGGCTCGCCTTGGGCGTCGAGCAGCACCAGGGAGGCACCGAGGTGGGTGGCGATGGCGTCGGCGAGCTCGCGGCGCGCCGCCGGGTCGTCCCAGACCTGCGCGAAGCGATCGTCGAGCAGCGTCCGCATCCCCTCGTATTCGCGCTTCCAGGGCGAGCCGAGGGCCATGGTCACCAGCCCGATGACCAGGCAGGTGAAGAAGATGGTGGCGCCGAACCAGACGAAGATCTTTCGGTGCAGGCGCGAGCGGACGTAGCGACCGATCACGCCGAGTCCTTGGCGAGCACGTACCCCACGCCGCGGACGGTCTTGATCAGCTTCGGCGCGCGCGGATCGTCGCCGAGCTTCTGGCGCAGGTGGGAGATGTGCACGTCGACGGTGCGCTCGCCCACGGCGACGTCGGCGCGCCCGGCCTCGGAGAGCAACGCCTCGCGGGGCACCACCCGGCCCGCGCGCCGCACCAGCGGCACCAGGATGTCGTACTCGATGCCCGTCAGATCGGCCGGGCGTCCGGCGATGCTGGCGATGCGCGCCGGCACGTCGATCTCGATGTCGCCGACGACCATCTTCTCGCCCACGCTCTCCGGGCGCACGCGGCGCATCACCGCGCGCAGGCGCGCCAGGAGCTCGCGGGGGCTGAAGGGCTTGGGCACGTAGTCGTCGGCGCCGAGCTCCAGGCCGACCACGCGGTCCGTCTCGTCGCCCTTGGCGGTGAGCATGACCACCGGGATGCCGCTCTTCTGGCGGATGCGGCGCACCACCTCGAGCCCATCCATCCCTGGCATCATCACGTCGAGGAGCACGGCGTCGAAGGCGCCGGCCTCCAGCGCCACCAGGCCCTTCTTGCCGTCGGCGGCCCAGGTGACGTGGAAGCCGTTCTGGTCGAGGTAGCTGGCGAGCAGCTCGTGGAGGCGCGCGTCGTCGTCGATGAGCAGGATGCGGGCCGGCATGACGCGGCCGAGCTTAGCATCGCTGTTGCCGCGCCTTGAGGAGGGCGGCGGCCAGGGTGCGACGGTGAGCAGCGGCGCCTCTTCCATGGCGCGCGTCAGTCCGTGCCGACGTGGCGCGCCGGTTCCATGCGCGCGCTGGCGCGGTCGGCGTCGCGCGCCGCCTCCACGCACACCGCGGCCACCCGCCGCTCGAAGGCCTCGTGCCGCGCCTTGCCGTGCCAGCGCATGCTGGCGAAGCCGCCCGCGTAGCCGAGCACCGTGCCGGCCGCCAAGAGTCCGATGACGATCTGTCGCTTCATGTCCGTGTCTCCTTGGTTCCTGGTCCCGCTCACAGCCAGCTTCGGTAGGGGCCGTCGTGGCGACCCTCGCCGCGCCCGCGCGCCCAGGGGCCGTGCTCGAGCAGGTCCGCCAGGCGCTCGCGCTGGCGGTCGTCGAGGACGGCGTGCACCCGGGCCACGGCGCCGACGGCAGCGCGCCGCATCTTCTCCAGCGCCGCGTCGTGGCGCGCGAACACCTCGCCGATGCGCGTCTCGTCCAGGCTGGGCGAGCGCACCGCGGCAGCGACGTCGCCGCGCGAGGCACGCACCTCGCCGCGCAGGCCCTCGGCGCCGCCGCGCAGCTCCTCGGCTGCCTCGCGGATCACCTTCTCCTGGGCCGGCGTCGCGTCCAGCGCCTCGAAGAGCCCGTGCATGAAGGCGCCGTCGCCTCCCCAGCCGCCGCGCCCGCGACGCCCGCCGCGCGCCCACGGGGGGCCACCCCAGCCGCGCCCGCCCCAGCCACGCTCGCCACGGTCGCCACGGTCGCCGCGGCCGCAGCCACCGCCCCGCCCGCGTCTCAGCACCTTGATCAGACCGATGAGGCACAGTGTTCCGACGATGAAACCGATCATGCTCGATGACCTCCCGTGCGAAGCAGCGTGCGCCGCGCGTGTGAAGCGAGCGCCCTCCGGGGCGTGAAGAATTGTGAATCGGGCGATCGCCGCCGGGCCCTCGCGGCGCTGCGCCTCCGCTCGGGTGGTGTCCGCCACCGGCCGAGCGCAGACCGCCCTGCCCGGCGCGCCGCGGCGACGTACCATGCCGCGCGTGCTCGACCTGCTCGACCCGCGCGTGGTGGTGCGAGAGGGCCCGCGCGGCCTGGTGCTCACCTCGGCAGCGCCGCTCCCGCAGCCGGCGCGCGCGGTGGGCGACTGGCTGGTGCGCTGGGCGGCCGAGCGCCCCGACGCCACCTTCCTCGCCGAGCGCGCCGCCTCGGGCGAATGGGCGCCCACCTCGTACCGTACCGCCCTGGAGCGGGTGCGGGGCATCGCCTCGTCGCTCCTGGCGCTCGGCGCGCGCCCCGATCGGCCGGTGATGGTGCTCTGCGACAATGGCACGGACAGCGCGCTGGTGCAGCTCGCCGCCATGCACGCCGGGATCCCGGTGGCGCCGGTGAGCAGCGCGTACTCCTTGCTCTCCACCAGCTTCGCGCGGCTGCGCGCCGTCTTCGCCCAGCTCCGTCCCGGGTTCGTCTTCGTCGACGATCCGCGGCGCTTCGCCCCGGCGCTCGACGCGCTCGGTCTCGTTGGCGTGCGTCCAGGCCTCAGCGGCGTTGCCGTGATCGGCTCGTCACCGGGCGGCGATCACCTCCTCGCCGACCTGGCCGCGGCCCCGGCGTCACCGGATCTCGACCGCGCCTTCGCCTCGCTGGGCCCGGACACCATCGCCAAGCTCCTCTTCACGTCGGGATCCACCGGTGCCCCGAGGGGCGTGGTCAACACCCAGCGCATGCTCACCGCCAACCAGGCCAGCCTCGCCGCCATCTGGCCATTTCTGGCCAAGCGCCCTCCGGTGGTCGTCGACTGGCTGCCGTGGAGCCACACCTTCGGTGGCAACCACAACTTCTTCCTGGTGCTCAGCCAGGGCGGCTCGCTGTACATCGACCGCGGCCGGCCGGCGCCCGGGCTGGTCGAGGTCACCCTACGCAACATGGCCGAGGTCTCGCCGACGCTGTGGTTCAACGTCCCGCGCGGCTTCGATCAGCTGGTGGCCTTGCTGGAGGCCGACACCGAGGCGGCGCGTGCCGTGTTCGCGCGCCTCGATCTCGTCTTCTATGCCGCGGCCGCGCTGTCACCGCAGACCCGCGTCCGCCTGGAGAAGGTCGCCGCGGGCGCCGGCCGCCCCGACGTCTTCTTCACCTCGTCGTGGGGCTCGACGGAGACGGCGCCGCTGGCCACCTCCGCGCACTTCCCGACGCGCACCACCGGCATCCTCGGCGTGCCGGTGCCCGGCGTCGACGTGGCGCTGGTGCCGGTCGCCGATCGCCTCGAGCTGCGGGTGCGCGGGCCCAACGTCACGCCCGGCATCTGGCAACCCGGCGGAAGCGTGGTGCCCATCGAGCTCGACGCCGACGGCTTCCTGGCCACCGGCGACGCCGGCCGCCTCGCCGACCCGGAGCGCCCGGAGGCGGGCGTGGTCTTCGCCGGGCGGCTGGCGGAGAATTTCAAGCTCTCCAGCGGCACCTGGGTCAGCGTCGCCGCGGTGCGCATCGGCGTCGTCGACGCGTGCGCTCCGCTGCTGCTCGATGCGGTCATCGCCGGCCACGATCGCCAGAGCCTCGGGGCGCTGCTGGTGCCCTCGCCGGCGGGCCGGGCGCTGCCCAACGCCGAGCTCGCCGCCGCGCTGGCCGCGCGCCTCGCTGCGTACGACGAAGCACACGCGGCCTCCAGCGAGCGCCTGGCGTGCGCCCTGGTGCTCGACGCGCCGCTCTCGCTGGACGACGGTGAAACGACGGACAAGGGCTACACCAACCAGCGTCGCGTCCTCGAGCGCCGCGCCGCCGACGTCGAGCGCCTCTTCGCGTTCGGCGATGGCGTCATCGATCTGCGCGGGCCAGGCGGGCCGGGATGAGCGAGGCGCCGAGCACGCCACCGGCCCACGCCGCGGACCCCGCCCCGGTCGCCGCGGGGGAGGGCAGCCGGCGCGCCGCGGGGGCGGCAGCGCCGCTGGCGCGCGCCGCCGACCCGGTGCCGGTGCCGATCGAGCACTGAGCCCCGCGGGCGCCCGGCGGGACGCGCCACGCGCGCGAGCTCAGCGCGGTGCCACGCCGTCGAGATCGAAGAAGTAGGTGCGGCGCTTCGGTTCGGTCATCAGACCGCTGCGCGTGCGCACGAACGTCGCGAAGCCGATGTCCGGCCGCCGTGCCCACTCGCCGAGTGCGTCGTCGTCGTCGTTGTCGTCGTCGTCGCCGCCCGCGGCAAGCTGGGCGCGGCTCACCGCCTCGCGCTTCCCCTCGCTGTACTCGGCGCCGTCCCACAGCGACAGGCCCTCGGGCAGGATGGCGTCGAGCTGGACAGGCGAGAGGAAGGCCACCGCCGCCTCGAGGTGGAACCTCCCCGCCAGCGTCTTGCCGAACCAGTGCGCGTAGGCGATGGCCTCGTCGTGCCAGAGGCCCGTCGCCGGTGCCCGGCCCGGCAAGCCCTCCAGCCGCCTCGGGTCGAGGTAGGCCTTCGGCGTGCTCGGGGCGCGCACCACCTTGCCCACGCGCATGAAGGTGCGCAGCTGCCAGACCGCGCAAGGGCGCAGCGCCAGCCAGCCGGCGACGTCCGGCGACAGGTCGGCGCTGGCAGGCACCAGGACCATCGTCGTCAGCTCGACGGGATCGAACCAGAGATCGCCGTTGCCCGCGTCCGCCGGCGGGAGGCGGCCGGCGAAGATGCGTGCGCCCGAGCCCGTCTCCCGCGGAGCGGTCGCCCCGCTCGCTGCGGCGCGCAAGGCCTGCGCCTCGTCGGTGAGCCCCACCCCCTCGAGCGCGCCGACCACGGGCGGCGCCAGCGCCGCCTTGGCACCGCCCGCCAGATAGGCCGCGACCGCTTCCTCCAGCGCCGCGGTCGACGGGCCAGCGACCTCGCTCAGTCGTCCACCGCCGGCCCGGTCTGGGAGGGCTTGATCTGGGGCATGTCCGGCGAGCCGCCGGGCGGGAAGCCGCTGCCCTGGTTGCGACCGCGGAACTTGATGGCTTCCTCCCAGGTCTCGGGCACCGAGCCCTTGGGGTACACGCGGCCGGTATCCGGATCCGTGTAGCTCTTCTTCAGGGTGAAGCGGCCCGCCTGGTCGGTGGGGATCTTGTCGGCGGCGCCGTGCAGCTCGAGCGGGATGTCGTCGAGGCCGGCTTGCCGGGCGGCGACGATGCGCCGGTTGTCGACGCTCACCAGCCGCCCGTCGGACATGCGGACCACGTCGGGCGAGGGCTTGCTGTAGTCCCAGCCGTTGGCGCGCATGTTCTCGACGACGTCGCTGAGCGGCGTTCCGTCGCTGAGCGTGTCGCTCACGGATTTCTGCGAGAAATGGATGTCGGTGGGCTTGGCGTGCGGGGCTGCCTTCCGCGCCGCTGCCGCCGCGGCGGCGGCGTCGTCGACCTTGGTGGTGACCTTGCCCACGTCGCCGACGTCGTCGACCTTGTTGACGACCCTGGCCACGTCTCCGGCGTCGTCCAGCTTGTTGGCGACCTTGGTGGCCGTGGCCAGCTTGGTCACCTTGGTCGCCTTGAGGCCGGCGACGGGGAGGGTGACCACCTCGAAGAGGCCGGCGCCGATGAGGCGCGCCGGGTCCTCGTTCCAGGCGGTGACGATGCCGTCCTTGATGGCGTTGAAGCTCTCGACGGGGTGGGTCACCGCCGTCCACAGGCCCTTCGCCGTGTCGACGGGGTGGGTGACGATCTGCCAGACGCCGGTGACCGTGCCCCAGGCGCCGTCGACGAAGAAGCCGGTGGCGACGCTCTTGGTGGTGTCCCACGCGCCCGAGAAGAAGTCCCCGACGCCGCCCCAGAAGCCGCCGCCGTCGTCCCCGCCGTCGCCGCCGCCATCGGTGTGGTTGCCACCGTCTGTCGGGGCGGGCGTTCCGAGCGTGATGGCCTCGCCATCCGCGCCCTGGCCGGTGCCCGGGCCGCAGCTGAACGTCTCGACGCACGAGGCCTGGGCCTCCGCCTTGCCGAAGATCGAGCTGCCCATCGCCCGGAACCCGGCGAGGCCGACGATGGCAATCAGCCCGACGAGCAGCATGTACTCGACGAGCGAAGCCCCCCGCCGGTCACGGAGTAGGGAAGTGGGCGCAAGCATGACGTCGCCCTGCGATGCAGGAAGCGAACCATGATTGCGCACGCGGCGCAGGAAAGCGGCGGCCGACAAGCGTAGCGCTTACGAACACATACGCGCGCCTGCGTCACGCGCGCCGCGGCGCCGGCCGGAGGGCAGGAGGATCGCCTGGATCGCGGGCGTGGATCGCGGATGACGCGATCCCGCGATGGTTACGCAGCGAGTTACGCTGGGCCCAGCGAAATTTTCCCGGGACGATGCTCCTCCTTCTCTACGCGGGAGGGCGCCGGCCGGTTTCTCCGAAGGAGCGGCGGCCCTGGCGCCCGCCAGGCGCAATCCACGGTCCGCCACCCCCATCGCGCCGATTCTGGCCCGGATTGGCGAGGACGGGCCCGGCACGGCATTCGCCATGGGAGTGGTCATGCAAGCGACGGCGACCACTCTCTGCCTGGTCGGGCTCGAGGCGCATCCGGTGCGCGTCGAGGTCGACTCCGGGCGCGGACCGGCCTCGTTCTCGATGGTCGGCCTGGCGGAGGCCAGCGTTCGCGAGAGCCGGGTGCGGGTGCGCTCGGCGCTGCAGCAGCTCGGTGTCGACCTCAACGAGTACGTGATCACCGTCAACCTCGCGCCGGCCGATCTGCGCAAGACCGGCGGCGCCTACGATCTGGCCATCGCCGTGGCGACGCTGGCCGCGCTCGGCAAGGTGCCCGCGGACGCGCTCGCCGGTGTGGCGTTCCTCGGGGAGCTCTCTCTCTCCGGCGCCCTCCACGCGGTGCGCGGCGTGCTGCCCGCGCTGTGCGGTGCGGCGGCGCAGGGCATCCGCCGCGCCATCGTCCCGCGCGACAACGGCGGCGAGGCGGCGGCGGTCTGCTCGGTGGAGACGCGTGTGGCCGCGGACATCGCCGCGGTCTACGCGCACCTCGCCAAGGGTGCGCCCCTACCGGCAGCGGCGGCGCGCGGCGATGCCGCGCCGCTCCTGCCCAGCAACGTCGACCTCTCCGAGGTGCGCGGACAAGAGACGGCGCGGCGCGCGCTCGAGGTGGCCGCCGCGGGTGGCCACAACCTCCTGATGATCGGGCCCCCCGGGACCGGCAAGACCATGCTCGCGCGGCGGCTGCCGAGCATCCTGCCGCCGCTCACCGCGGAGGAGGCGCTGGAGGTGACCGCGGTGCACTCCGTCGCCGGGCTGCTCAGCGCCGAGCGCGGGCTGTGCGTGGAGCGCCCCTTTCGCGCCCCGCACCACACCGTCACCGAGGCGGGCCTGGTCGGCGGCGGCGACCCGCTGCGCCCCGGCGAGGTGTCGCTGGCCCACCACGGCTGCCTGTTCCTCGACGAGCTGCTGGAGTTCAAGCGAAGCGTGGTCGAGGCGCTGCGCCAGCCGCTCGAGGACGGAGAGATCAATCTCTCGCGGGCCCGCGGCCGGGCGCGCTTCCCGGCCCGACCGGCGCTGGTGGCGGCCGTCAACCCGTGCCCCTGCGGCTACGCCGGCGACCGGGGAGGGCGCTGCCAGTGCGGGCAGGAGCGGGTGCGCGCCTACCGAGCGCGCCTGAGCGGGCCGCTCATCGATCGCCTCGACATCCACGTCGCCCTGCCGCCGGTGGACCTGGAGGGCCTGCACGCGCGCGGTCGCGGCGAGGCGTCGGCCGAGGTGCGGCGTCGCGTCACCGCCGGTCGTTGCGTGGCCGAGGAGCGCTACCGGCGCAAGGAGACGAGCGCGGCCACCAACGCCGCCATGTCCGCACGCGACTTGGAGCGGGTTGCCTGGCCGGACCTCGCCGGCACCAACCTGCTGGCCCGCGCGGTGGAGCGACTCGGCCTCTCGGCCCGCGGCCACGGCAAGGTCCTGCGCGTGGCGCGCACGGTGGCCGACCTCGACGGCTCGGACGCGGTGCGCGCCGCGCACGTCCTCGAGGCCATCCAGGCGCGGCTGCTCGATCGCGGGCTCGGCCAGCGCGAGACGGCGGAGCTCGAAGCCGCCAGCTGACTCCGGCGCCCGGCGCCGGCCGCCCCGACGGCGGAGACAAAGGAAGCGACGGCTCGGGGGCGGTCGCCTGGAGACGACGCACGCGCGGCGAAGGCCGGGCTGCGCCTGGAGGAACGGGTCATGGCGGTATCGGAAATCGCGGAGAAGCTGCGCACCATCAAGACGGTGGTGGGCTCGATCGAAAAGCAGTTCGGCAAGGGGGCAATCATGTCGCTGGGCGACGAGGAGTCTGCGGAAGGCATCGGGGTCATCCCCACCGGCTCACTGGCCATCGACGAGGCGCTGGGGGTGGGCGGCTACCCGCGCGGCCGCATCGTGGAGATCTACGGGCCGGAGTCGTCAGGCAAGACGACGCTCACCCTGCACGCCATGCGCGAGGCGCAGCGCGTCGGCGGCATCGCCGCCTTCATCGACGCCGAGCACGCCTTCGACGTCGCCTACGCGAGGGCCATCGGCGTGGACACCGAGCGACTCCTCGTCTCCCAGCCGGACAGCGGCGAGCAGGCGCTGGAGATCGCGGAGATGCTCACCCGCAGCGGCGCGGTGGACATGGTGGTCATCGACTCGGTGGCCGCGCTCACGCCGCGCGCGGAGATCGAGGGCGACATGGGCGACGCGCACATGGGCCTGCAGGCGAGGCTGATGAGCCAGGCGCTGCGCAAGCTGACGGCCATCGCCCACCGCACCGACACCACCCTCATCTTCATCAACCAGCTGCGGCAGAAGATCGGCGTGGTCTTCGGCAACCCGGAGACGACCACCGGCGGCAACGCGCTCAAGTTCTACGCCAGCGTGCGCCTCGACGTGCGCCGCATCGGGCCGCTGAAGGCCGGCGAGGAGGCCGTCGGCTCGCGTACGCGGGTCAAAGTCGTCAAGAACAAATGTGCTCGCCCCTTTCGCGAGGCCGAGTTCGACATCCGCTGGGGCACGGGCATCGACTCGGCCACCGACCTCATCGACTACGCCGTGGCGCTGGGCGTGGTGGAGAAGAGCGGCGCGCACCTCTCCTTCGCGGGCGAACACCTCGGTCACGGGCGCGAGCGCGCCCGCGAGGCGCTGCTGGCCAAGGCGCCGCTGGCCTGCGCGCTGCGCACCGCGGTCGAGGGCGCCGCGCCGCCGCGCGTCGGCTCACGCCAGGCGCAGCTCCAGGCCGAGGCCTGAGCACCCGGCGGGCGCGGCCCCGCCAACGAACGGGAGCGGCGCCCAGGGTGGCGCTGCCCTCCGCCGCGAGACCTCGTGGCGGGCACATCGCTGTGCCCGCGCACGCGACACGACCATCGCATCACCACAGAAAGAGAGAGACGAAGATGAGCACGGGAATGAACAAGGTCATGCTGCTCGGCAACCTCGGCGCGGATCCGGAGCTGCGCTTCACGCAGAAGGGGCAGCCGGTGCTGCACATGCGGCTCGCCACCAGCGAGTCGTGGATCGACAAGAACACCAAGGAGGTGCAGGAGCGCACCGAGTGGCACAACGTCACGGTGTGGGGCAACCGCGGCGAGGCGCTCTCGCGCTTCCTGACCAAGGGCGACTGCATCATCGTCGACGGCCACCTGGAGACGCGCAGCTACGACAAGGAGGGGCAGAAGCACTACTCCACCGACGTGGTGGCCCGCGAGGTCTTCCTCACCGGCCGCCGCACGGCCGTGGCCCCGGCGGACGAGGTGCCCACGCTCGGGGAGGGCGCCGCGCCCGCCCCCGGCCTGGTCTCGACCAACGGCAAGAAGAAGAACGGCAAGAAGGGCGAGGCGGAGCTGGCCTCGGACATCCCGTTCTGAGCGCGGAATCGCGGGGTGGGCGCCCCGGGCGCCGGCCAGCGGGGGGGGGGCGCGCCTCCCTTCGTGGTCCAGACGGTCGCGGTCGCCTCGGATGGCTCCGTCGAATACGCCCTCGTGGTGCCGCTCGCACAGGCCAGGAATGGGCGGGCCGCGGCTCCTCACCGCGCGCGGCCTGTGCCTATACTGCGCCGTCATGACGGCGACCCACGAGGATGCGTGCGGCAGGCCCTGGGCGGAGCTGCTGATGGCCATGGCCCTCGTCGCTGGCACCGTCGCCTGCGGTGGCGGCGACGATCTCGGCTTCACCGGCGCGGCTTCCAGCGCGTCGGGCAGCGGCGGAGCGGGCGCCGGCGCCTCCGTCGGCAGCGGCGCCAGCGGCGCCAGCGGCGGTGGCGCGAGCGGCGGCGGGGCCGCGGCTGGCGGCAGCGCCAGCGGCGGCGCCGGGCAGGGCGGGTCGGGCCAGGGCGGCGCCGGAGGCGGAGCCTCGAGCGGCTGCACGGGGGTGGGCTTCGCACCCGGAGACCACGACCAGACCATCGTCTTCGGCGGTGAGACCCGCAGCTACCTGCTGCACGTGCCCGCCAGCTACGACCACGCCGAGCAGACGCCGCTGGTCATGAACTTCCACGGCTACACCAGCGACCCGGGCGGCCAGGCGGCCTTCTCCGGCATGAGCGAGCTCGCCGACGACAAGACGTTCGTCGTCGCCTACCCCGCGGGCATCGGCAACTCGTGGAACGGCGGCCTGTGCTGCGGGCAGGCCGCGAGCAGCATGCTCGACGACACCGGCTTCGCGCGCGCCGTGGTGGCCGATATCGAGAGCAAGCTGTGCATCGACGAAAAGCGCGTCTACTCGACCGGCATGTCCAACGGCGGCTACCTCACCCACCGCAACGGCTGCGAGTCGGCGGACATCTTCGCCGCCATCGCCCCGGTGGCCGGCGTGCTCGGCATCGAGCCCGAGGACTGCCTGCCCTCGCGTCCCATCCCGGTCATTCATTTCCACGGCACCGACGACGTGGTGGTGCGTTAGGGGGGGGGGGGCCTGCGCGGCACTCGGAGCGGGCCCGACACCGACGCCGGCTGGGCGGCGCGCAATG
>JBBJMR010000381.1:0-7593 GCA_037720395.1 Polyangiaceae bacterium | reverse complement strand
GGTCTGCATCCGCCTCTCCGATCTGGCACTGTTGCCACGCGAGCTGGCCTTCATGCATCGCGTGCTGCCGGTGCTCGTCCGCGACGAGCGGATCTTCGTGGCCATGGCTGCGCCCGGCGACCGCGCCGTGGTCGACGAGGTGCAATTCATCACCGGAAAGCGGGTCTTCGCCTACATCGCCCTGAGCGGGCCGCTGACCCGCGTGCTCACCGCCGCCTACGACATGCACGGGCGGGGCGAGGCCTTCTATGTCGGGCCGAGCTGCCCTGGCGAGGTCCGGCGCCTCGCCGGGGTCGCCGATCCGACCCCGGCCACCGGGCTGCCGGCGACCCCACCCGAGCCCGAGCCCGAGCTCGCGGGCGCGCCAGGTGTCGTGGGCCCGGCTGCCGCCGTCGAGGGGACGCTGCGCCCGGACAGCGGCCCCGACACGCCGCCCCAGGCGGTGGTCGTCGATGACGCCATGGGCAGGATGGTTGGCGCCGACGAGCTGAGCTACGCGAGCTTCGGCGACGACGACCGCGACAACTCCGTGGTCCAGCCGCTTCCGGGCGCGCTGGCCACGCCCCAGGCGGCGGCGACCGCCGGCAAGCGGACCATGCTCGTGGTCGACGACGAGGTCGGTATCCGCAAGCTGGTGCGACGCATCTTCGGCGATCGCGGCTTCGTGGTGCTGGAGGCCGGCGGCGGTCTCGAGGCGCTGAAGCTCATCAAGGAGCGCAAGCCCGACGTCATCGTCCTCGACGCCATGCTGCCCGAGCTGCACGGCTTCGAGATCGCGCGCCGCGTCCGCGGCAGCGAGCTCTACGGCAACATCCCCATCGTCATGATGTCCGCCGTCTACCGCGGCTGGCGCTTCGCCGAGGACCTGCGCCAGAGCTACGGCGTCGACGCCTACCTGGAGAAGCCGTTCGAGGTGCCGGCGCTGTGCGCCGCGGTCGACACAGCGCTCTCCCGGGGCCAGGCCCAGCCCGACGTCGAACGGATCTCGACCGAGGCGGAGCAGAAGCTGCGCGCCGGCATCGCCGCCTACCGCGCCGGCGACCTGGAGAAGGCGATGACCGAGCTGCAGGCAGGCGTGAAGCTCGACCCGCTCGCCTACCGCCTGCACTTCCACCTCGGGCTGCTCTACGGCAAGGCCGGGCGCATCTACGACGCCATCAGCGAGCTGGAGCTGGCGCTCCAGGTGAACGCACGCCAGTTCCAGGCTCTCAAGAACCTGGCCGTGCTCTACCAGAAGGCCGGTTTCCGCAACAAAGCCGTGGAAAGCTGGGAGCGCGCCCTGCGCACCGCCCCGGACGAGGAAACCCGCCAAACCGTGCGCGAGCACCTGCTCGGGCTGCTCTGACGGCGGTTCCGCGCTCGCCCGGCGCGCGTAGGGGCTTCCGAGCACGGTCGCAGCGTGCGAAAGTAGGTCTCGGCCCGACACCCATCCGGACTCCGGATCCGGTCAGTTCGGGCAGGGGCAGCGCGAGCGCTCGCAACGAAAAGATCCCGGCGCGCGGGAGATCGTCAACACCCTCCGATTCCGACCCAGTCTCGTGGTACCAGTTCGTCCGCACGAAAGCATGGCCGCCCGCTCCCGATGAAGTTTCTCTGCGACAACTGCAAGGCCAAGTACCAGATCGGGGACGAGAAAGTCGCCGGCAAGACGGTCCGCATGAAGTGCCGCAAGTGCGGTCACCTCATCCAGGTCCACGCCAGCGTCACCGAGAGCTCCGTCGCGCGCGGTCTGCCCGGGCACACGGCGGCCGCCCCGGCGGGCGACGCCCCCGCCAGGCCGCCCGCCCCGGTCTCCTCCCCGGGCAGTCTGCCGTGGCCCGGCGCCCCGGCCGCGCCGCCCCGCAAGCCGGAAGGTCGACCGGCGCCCCCGGAGACCCGGGCCTCCCCGCGTCCGGGATCGGTCGCCGCTCGCCCGACGGACACGCCCGAGGCGATGCCGCGCGAGGAGAACGACGAGGAGAAGACCACGATCATGTCGGTGCCTCCGCGGCGCCTCGGGCCGTTGCCGGCCGCGGGCCGTGACGACACCGGGTCTCCGCGCAGCGGGTCCGCGCTCGGCGCCTTCGGGATGCGCAGCCAGGCGCCGGGTGCGCCTCGCCCGCCGCAGGGCGTCCGCCGCCTCGCCCGGTGACCGAGAGCGGGCCGCTGGCGCGCAGCGCGGCGGCGGTCGTGGCGCGCTCGGAGTCCAGCAGCAACGTGCGCACGCTCTCGCCGCTCGCGGCCAAGGCCCTGACCGCGCAGCGGCCCGCCGTCTCGCAGGCACCCGAGGGCTCCGGCCTGGCCGGCGCCTTCGCGCGCGCGGTCACCGATGCCGTGCCGCCCGCGCCGCCTTCGAGCGCGGGCGCGCACGGCGAGGACTGGTACGTCGGCGTGGGCGGTGTGCCGCTCGGGCCCATCCGCCTCTCGGTCATCCGCGAGAAGGCGGCCCAGGGTGCGGTCGACGGCGACTCGCTCGTGTGGCGCGAGGGATTCGACGAGTGGCAGCCGCTCAAGAACTTCCCCGAGCTGCTGGAGATCGTCAGCGAGGCGGCGACGTCGCGTTTCTCCTCGATCGGCGCGCCGCTCCAGCGTCCACATCACGCCCATGCCGCCGGCGGCGCCGGCTCGCACCGCGGTCGGGCGTGGCGGTGAGCTGGAGGCCGATGCCGCCGCAGCTGCAGCGGCGTTGGCAGGATCGCGGTCTCCTGATGCAAGCTCGATGGGGTTCGGCGCGTCCGCGCTCGGCTCCGGCCTGACGCCCTCACCGGCCCACGAGCTCGGCGCGCCACCGCCGAGGCAGGGCACGCCGCCGCCCGTGGCCGCGGTCGACGTCCTGACCGATCCGTTCCGCAGCGCCGCGTCCGCGCCGTTCGCCAACGGCGCGTCGCACACCCCGCCGGTGGTCGCTCCGTTCGGCGCCGTGGCCCCCACGCGTGCGCCGGAGGCCAGCCTCTCCGACGCGCGCGAGCTGGCGCCGCGCCGGGGCATGCACCCGATGGCGTACGCGTTCATCGCCGCGTCGGTGGCCTTCGGCGGCGTCGCCGCGTTCGTCCTGCTCACCAAGCCGCCGCCGCCACCGCAGATCGTGGTCGTGCAGGGTGGGGGCACGCCGGGCCCGACCGGCGCCCCGGCTGCACCGGACGCCACCGTGGAGACGCACGTCGGTGAAGTCGAGACCAACCCCGGTGGCAAGCCGGTGGCCGGTGGTCCGCGCCCCGGTGCCGCCGGCGGCACCACCGCGGCGCCGGGCCCCCCCGCGGCGCCGCTCGATACCGCGGGGGTGGGCACGCCGGGAGGGCCCGCGCCGGGGCCGGGGCCCGGCTCGCAGGGCTCCACGGCCGGGCAGGGGCAGCTCTCCGCCGGCGAGATCCAGGGCGTGGTCAGCCAGAATCAAGCGCTGGTGAAGCGCAAGTGCTGGCAGCCCGCGCTCGATGCGCGCACGGGCACCGGCCCGGCCAGCACCAAGGTCACCGCCAACCTGGTCATCGGGCCCTCGGGCAACGTCGACTCGGTGAGCGCCGGCGGCGGCGAGAAGGACTTCCCGGGGCTGTCGAGCTGCGTCGCCGGCCGCATCAAGGGCTGGAAGTTCCCGCCCTCCGGCGGGAGCACGCCGGTCAGCGTGCCCTTCGTCTTCGCCGGGCAGTGACGAAGCGGCTCTGGGAGAGAGCTCGTCCCATCCCGAAGCGGCGTCGCCGTAGATCCCTCACCCCCGGCCCCTCTCCCGGAGGGAGAGGGGAGATCAGCGCCGGAAGCGCACCGATGCCGTCGCCGTGCGGCCGGGCTGCACGTCGACGGCCACCGTCTTCTTGCCCAGCTCCTCGTGCACGAACGTCACCGTGTGCTTGCCGGCCGGCAGCGAGATGTTCGTCTGCGGCGTCTGGCCGAGCGCGCGGCCATCGACGAGCACCCTGGAGACGGGCAGCGAGTTGACGTGGAGGATCCCGGCGCCAGCTGGGGCGGCGGCCGCGGCGTGCGCGTCGCTCGCCTTGGCCGTCGCGCCACGCGGCGCGCGTGGAGCGCTCGCCGGCGCGGGCGCGGCGGGTAGCGGGGCCGCGCTGCCCACGAGCGAGGGGCCGCTCGGGAGCAGATCGACGACGATGCGCTTGTCCGCGACGCCGTCCGAGAACGCCACCGGGTACGTCGCCGCCTCGTGGCCGTCGACGCTCGCGGTCACCGTCCAGAGGGCGGCGCCGTCGAGCTGCACGGCCATCGGCCACGGCCCCGGCAGCACCTTGTCGCGTGTCCCGCCGTCCTCGCGGCGCAGCACGACCTGCGCGTTCGGCGTGACCAGCTCGACGGTCAGCACGCCCTCCGCCACGACCAGCTCGACGCTGCCCAGGTCCTCCTGCTTTCCGGAGGTGATGGACACCGTGCGCTCGAGCGCCTGGTAGCGCTCGCCGTGGAAGCGCAGCCGGCGCGTGCCAGCGGGCACGTCGTCCAGGGCCACCGGCAGCTCGCCCTTCTCCACGCCGTCGATCGCCAGGGCCACGCCGGCCTGGCGGCTGCTGGCCCGGAGCGACCCGATGCTGGCCACCGCCGCACCGCGGAGCGTGATCAGTGCCACCCGCTCGCGGCCGACCTCGACCGTCTCCGCCGAAGTCGTCGACTCCGAGTACCCCGCCGCGATGACCTTCACCAGCCGCGTGCCTGGCGCCAGGTCGGGCACGATGCAGGGCGCCGAGTCGCAGCGCTTCTGCCCGTCCACGAACACCTCGGCCCGCGACACCTGGCCGCCCTCGGGCGCGGTGAGCTCGATGCGCAGCACGCCGCGCGGCGGCATCAGCCAGAGCACGCCGACGGCCAGCGTGATCACCAGCGACATCGTGCCGGCCAGCGTGGCGACCAGCGGCCATCGTCCCTTGGCCACGACCGGGCGGGCCATCGGTCGCGGCGTGGGGACCGGGGTCGGCGCGTGCGCCGGAGCCGCCAGCGGCATCGGCGTCGCGTCAGGCGTCACCGGCGCCGGCGGCACCACGCGCGCAGGGTTGAGCAGCTGGCCGCGAACCACCGCCGCTCGCGGCGGCGGCAACGGCAGCTGGTCGGCCGGGTTCGACCCCATCGCCGCGCGCGGCGCATCCGGCACGCGCGCCAGCGTGGCCATCTCCTCGAGGCTGTCGAACGCGTCGTTCGCAGGGAGCCGCCCCGGCAGCTCCCGCGTCTCGGCGTTGTCCTCGTCCCACGAATACGCGGCGGCCATTCAGCCCCGTCTCAAGCAGGAACCTTGCCAGTATGCACAGGTGCGCAAGTGTAGGTTTTAAGGCCCATCGAACCTGCGCGCGGCTGGATCACCCGACGCGACTGGATCAGACGTTGTCCAACCTGCCTCAGGCTGGAAACCGCCGGTTGCGTTGACAAAAGCGGCGCCAGTCGAGGCGCCACCTCTCCCTGCGCTGCGGGCCGTGCCGCGTGCAGAGGCCGCCGCGGCCTCGATGGCCTTTGCGTCCGCACCTGCCAGCGGTCCTTTCCCACTTCCATCCACCAGAGCGCCAAATCGCCAGGAAACAGGCGATGCGGCAGGTATGTAGATGTGGGTAAAAGTAGTTTCAAGTGACCGTGTTAATTCGGGAATTTCGCCGAAGTGTTGACAGTTTGGAACCCTGTTCGTAGCGTGGCCGCCGTCGTGGGAAGAAGTGGCAAAAACTCCCATCGAGGCGCAGTCCCGGCATCATGATGTTCAGCGGCCACTACGAGCACGCCATCGACGCCAAGGGGCGGACCAGCGTCCCCGCTCGCTTCCGCGAGCTCCTCGGCGCCGACGGCGACCTGCGTCTCGTGCTCACGCCGGCGCTGTTCGATCCATGCCTCGACGCCTACCCACGCCGCGCGTGGGAAGAGATGGAGGCGAAGATCGCGACGCTCCCGCGCTTCGACCCGAAGGTCGTGCACCTGCGTCGCCGCTACGTCTCGGCGGCCGTCGAGTGCGAGATCGACAAGCAGGGCCGCATCCTGGTGCCGCCCGCGCTGCGCGAGCACGCCGCGCTCGAGAAGGACGTGCTCTGGGCAGGCAGCGGCAAGAGCGCCGAGCTCTGGTCGAAGCCGCGCTGGACGCAGGGCCTCGCGCTCGCCGACGGCGAGCTGGAAGCGTTCAAGAACATGGTCGCCGAGCTGTCGTTGTGAGCCTGGCACGGCGAAATCCGTCAGGCGCTGCCTCATCGATGTCCGGGAAGTTGGCCGTCGCAAGGAGTGTGACGAAGTGAATGTCGTCAACGTCGTCCCCATGAGCAGCTCCGTGCCCCCGCCCCGTCACCGCGAGCACCCGCACGTCACCGTGCTGCGCGCGGAGACCATCGCCGCGCTCGCCCCGCGCGCCGGCGGCGTGTACCTCGACGTCACCCTCGGCGGCGGCGGCCACACCGAGGCCATCCTCGAGGTGGCAGGCACGCACGTCTGGGGCGCCGACCGCGACGCGGCCGCGCTGGAGCTGGCCCGCCGCCGGCTGGAGCGCTTCGGCGACCGACTGCACACCGTGCAGGCGTGCTTCTCCGAGCTGGCGGCCACCCTGCGCGCGGCCGGCGTCGAGCGCGTCGACGGCATCGTCGCCGACCTCGGGGTGTCCTCCATGCAGCTCGACGAGCCGGCGCGCGGGCTCAGCTTCCGCAGCGCCGGTCCGCTCGACATGCGCATGGACGCCTCCCGTGGCGAAACGGCGCTCGAGCTCATCGATCGCCTCGATGACGACGAGCTGGCCAACGTCATCTACCGCTACGGCGAGGAGCGGCGGTCGCGCCGCGTGGCGCGCTGCATCAAGCAGGCACGTGCTGCGGGCGAGCTGGAGTCCACCCTCGACCTGCGCCGCGCGGTGGTGCGCGCCGTGGGACCGGCGCGGATCGGCGGCCTCGACCCGGCCACGCGCACCTTCCAGGCGCTGCGCATGGCCGTGAACCAGGAGCTGGAGGAGATCGAGGCGCTGCTCGGAGCGGCGGCGGAGCTGGTGGCGTCCGACGGGGTGCTGGCGGTGATCTCCTTCCATTCCCTGGAGGACCGCCTGGTGAAGCACGCCCTGCGGGACCGCAGCCGCTGGCAGCCGCTGACCAAGAAGCCGGTCGGCCCCAGCGACGCCGAGGTCGAGGACAACCCGCGCGCGCGCAGCGCCAAGCTGCGCGCCGCACGCCGCAACGATGGGCACCTGGCGCTCGTCGCCGGCGCGCGGGCCGCCTACGACGAGGACGGGGAGGACACGGACACGTGAAGCAGCGGCCGTTCCTCGCGCTCTGGACGCTGGCCGTGATCGCCACCGTGGCCGCGTTCGTGCTGCACCTCGCGCTGCGCGGCCGCACCGTCGACCTCGGCTACAAGCTGGGTCGCACGCGCGCCGAGCAGGCCCGGCTGCGCGAGGTCAAGCGCGTGCTCTCGCTCGAGGCTGCCAGCTACCAGACGCCGCAGCGCGTGGAGATGGTGGCGCGGACGCTGCTCGGCATGACCCCGCCGCCCGCGGAGCGCGTCCTGCCCATGCGCGCCCCGGCTTCCACGCTGCCGCCGGAGGAGAAGGAGTCGATGGGCGATCGCGTCGACTACGCGGTGATGAACACCGCCGCCACGGCCAGCGAGTCCGCGTCCGCCGCGCTTCCGGCCGTGGCACGAGGTGCCGCGTCCGCCGGCGGCAGCCCAAGCCCC
>JBBJMR010000132.1:0-23094 GCA_037720395.1 Polyangiaceae bacterium | reverse complement strand
AACCAGATGTCGGGAATCCTCGACGGTACGCCAGTGATGATCGGGCACATGCTCGACGCGCTCGGCGCCAAGGGCACCGGCGCGGTGAAGCACTTCACCGTCACACCGAAGGCCCCCGCATTCTGGACGAGCTGGCTGGCCGACGACGACGAGGCAGAAGCCGAAGGGGACTGGCGTTACCCCTGGCGCGCGAGCTGGCGTATCTCTGCCTCGTTCGACCGCGCGAAGGCGCCCACGCTACCGAAGCGCGGGGTCGTGCCCGTGGGGGTCGCGACCTGGGACGACACCTGGGGAAAGAACGGCGTCGTGGACGCCGAGGACATCCCACCGGCGGCGCTTGCGCTGACGTTCTTCGCGAAGAACGCGACCATCGCCAAGGTGGCCAGCCGGACACTGGAGGAGAGCTTCGCCGCCGGGCCCGAGCAACTGCAGCTGAGCCGCTCGCCCGGCCCGGGAGGCCTCTTCTTCGCCGTGGTCACGACGAAGAAGAAGAAGGTCGAGGCAGCGGCTGCGCGTGCTCTCGATGCGAGGCGACGCGTGCGCGAAGTCGGCGCGGCGACCCACTGGCGCGACGCGGCGATGCTCGCTTCGCGCCGGACCTGATCGCGCCTCGACTCTCGCGTTCCGCGACCTGCCACGCCACCCATCAGCGCCAGAGCTGCAGGCCTCAGCCCCCGGATCGGTCGCCGATGGTCGGCGGGCAGTTGGTGGCGCGGAAGAAGCTCGGCGCGAAGGGGTGGTTGCCGCGCGTCGGCTTGACTTCCATGGTCACCGTCACGGGCGGCGCGGTCATCTGCCAGGTGACCGTGAACTGCTGGTCGTTGTCCTTCTCGGCGGTGATCTTGCCGGCCTCGAAGAGGCGGAAGATGCCCCACGGCCCGGCGCGCACCATCTCCTCGTCGAGACCGCCGGCGCCGCGCACCTGGATGCGCGCGCCGGTGGGTTTGTCGCCGGGCCACTCGAAGGTGTGCACGAACTCCTTCTCGTTGCGGTAGAGCCGCTTCTGCCCGTCGATCTCGAAGATGACCTCGCTGACGATGGGGCTGACCGTCTTCATGTTGATGCGGAAGACGACCTTGGGCTTGTCGCCGCCCTGCGCGAAGAGCGCATCGGTGATCTCGTCGGCGCGGCGCAGGCAGTTGTAGAGGTTGGCGTTGAAGGGGGTGCTCGGGCGCGCCGGGCGCGGGCGCGTCTCGAGATGCGCGGTGGGCACGAAGTCGTGTCCCACCTTGGTGTGGAAGCCCTTGAGGTTGGCCTCGTAGAAGGCCCAGAGGATGCCGTCCTTGGGCTTGAAGAAGGCCACCGCGTCGTCGAACGACGCATCGCTGCTGGCGGCCAGGTTGAACGGGTAGCGGTTCTTGATGGTGTCGCGGTAGGCAGGCCACACCGCCACCTCCCACAGGCCGCTGGCCGCGCCACCGGCGCCGCGGACCACCGCCTTGTAGGCCTGCTTGAGCGGGTTCATGAGCAGCGGGCCCATCAGCTCCTGCCCCGTCTCGTCCATCCCCAGCAGGAGGCCCTGCGTCTCCTTCACCGCCGCCTCGAAGGTCTCGGTGGCCTTGGCGGTGTCGGCGTTGGGCGGCCCATCCTCGATGTTGCCCATGTCCCCGCTGAGCTGCTCGAGGAGCGCGATGTACCTGGAGAGCCCGGTGTCGGCCGGCTTCTCGGGCGCGGGCGGCGCTTCCGGGTCGGCGGGCGGCGGCGGCGGCGGCACCGCGAAGCGCACCATGGACTCGAACTTGTCGGGCACCGGATCGTAGCGCTCCGCCTTCTCCCCGGGCAGCAGCAGGCCGCCCTTGCCCTTGGTCTTCTGGTCGAGCTTCTTCCTCGCCTTCTCCTTGAGCTGGTCGATGACGCCGCCGTCTACCGTGACCTGGCTCTCCGGCTCTTTCTCGTCGAACTGGGTGTGATCGGCGAGCGTGCGCAGCAGCCGCAGGTACGGCCAGTCGGGCGTGGAGAGGACGCGGAGCTCGGCGATGGCGTCGCGGTTGGTCGGCGGGACGTCGACCTGGATGTCCCGGAAGAACGCCGTCCACTGGCGGATGTACTCGCTGTCGTAGTCCTGGCGCACGCGATCGAGGGCCTGCTGGATCTTGTCCCCCTGCTTGGCTTCGTCGCTGGTCAGCGGCACCACCCACTTCTCGCGCTCCAGCACCTTGGCGCCATCCTTGAGGGAGGCGAGCACCTGGGCGTGGCCCTTGTCGGTGTAGGGGCCCTGGACCTCGAACCACTTGCCCTCGCGCGCCTTGCGCGTGCTGTGCAGGATGGTCAGCACTTCGGGCCGATCCTCGAACATGTCCTGCAGCGAGACGGGCGGGTACTTGAGGTTGTCGCGCGTGCTCGCCCCGGCCTCGTCGTACTTCTGGTCGACGAGCACGGTGACGAACTGGTCGTAGTAGCGCTGGCTGGGGCCGACGCGGCTGAGCACGTCACGGGTGCGCTCCACCAGCGGCACCTCCAGCGGCTGGCCGGGGACCACGCCGCGCTTGAGCAGGTCGACGTAGTAGCGCACGTGCGGCTCGAGCTTCCTCTTCAGGTCGAGCTCGGATAGCTCCGTGGTCGGCCGCAGGATCTCCGCCCAGACCTGGGTCAACCGCCCCGTCTCCCAGTCCGCCCACTCCTGCAGATGCTCCTTGTCGTTGAGCAGCAGGTAGGTCTTGAGGTTGTTGTAGTCCTCGAGGTACTTCGCGCCGGTGGCCGCGCGGAGCTTGTCCTCCAGGCGCTGCTTGCTGGGGCGAACGAAGCCCTCCTCCAGGCTCTTCATGTACTGCCCGAGCAGCGGCTGGAACAGCTCGTCACCCTGGTACATGAACCACCCGTACGAGACGGGGACCCCGTTGGTCTCCCAGTCGTCGAGCTTCATCACCTGGTTGCGCAGGTGATCGAGCTTGTCGACCTTGGCCGGCGCCGGCCCGCCGTCGTTCCAGCGCACGTCCGCGGCCTCGCGCGAGATCTGCCCCGTCTCGGCGACCAGGGCGCGGTTGTTGGAGTAGGAGATGATGGCCGGGATCAAGAAGACCATGGCGGTGGCGAAGGCCGCCGCTGCGGCGACGAAGCGCTGGATGCGCTTGCGCCTGACCTCGGTCTCGCTCGTTGCCGCCAGGTTCTGATCCGGGAAGATGACCTTCTCGAAGACGTCGCGCAGGAAGTAGCTCTTGGACTCGGTGCGCCCGGTGGGCATGTCGTCCATGGCCGGCGTGCGCAGGCCGAAGGCGCGCCCCATGGCGCCGACCACGCGGTCGAGCGGCTTGCCCTCCTGGGTGCCGCTGGTGAAGTAGAAGCCGCGCAGGATGGGCACCGGGCGCAGCCCGTTCTGCGGGGCGAAGGCGGCGCCCAGCAGGTCGGCGAGGTTGCGCTTGATGGCCGCGAACTCCAGGGGGAACTGGTAGATCTTCTCCTTGACGTCCTTGTTGCGCTCGGCGGCCAGCCGCTTGAGGCCGCGCTGGTGGAGGCGCTCGACGAGGACGTCGAACTCACGCTCGAAGATCTTGGCCGGGTCGGTCTTGTCGGAGGCGAGGTCGATGGTCGCGCCCCAGGGGACGCCGCGATCGCTCTTCTTGAGGTCGCCGAAGAACTCCACGAAGCCGGCGACCAGATCGGTCTTGGTGAAGGTGACGTACACCGGCAAGACCATGCGCAGCGTCTGCTGCATCTCGTCGATGCGCGCCCGCACCTTGCGGCCGGTCTCCTCGATCTGCTCGTCGGTGGCGTCGAGCAGCTCGCTGATGCTCACCGCCACCACCACGCCGTTGAGCGGCTTGTCGCTGCGGAACTTGCGCAGCTGCTCGAGGAAGGCCATCCACTCTTCGTGGTCCTCGGCCTCGGTGGTGTAGCGACCCGCCGTATCGAGGAGGATGGCCTCGTTGGTGAACCACCAGTCGCAGTTGCGCGTGCCGCCGACGCCGCGCACGCCACCGCCGCTGGGGTCGAGGTAGGGGAAGACCAGGCCGGAGTGGCGCAGCGCGGTGGTCTTGCCGGCGCCGGGCGGGCCGACCAGCACGTACCAGGGCAGCGTGTAGAGCGCCGCCGAGCCGCGGCGTCCGCCGCCGAGGCGCGAGGCCTTGAGGGCGTTGATGCCCTGCTGGATCTGCGCCGACAGCTCCTGGATCTCGGCGCGCTTGTCGGGCTTGGCGGCGAGCGCTTGCTCCTGCGCCTGCTCGGCGATGGCCTTCTCCAGCGCACGCGCGGCGCGAGCCGCCCGCACCCGGCGGTAGACGACGATGCCGACCGCGGTCAGCACCACCACCGCCGATATGGTGATCGCCACCCAGGTCGGGAACGACTCGGTGCCTCCCGCAGCGGGAGGCTGCAGGACGAACCAGACTGTCCAAACCAGGGCCAGGAAGAGCGCGCTCAGGATCCAGAGCCACATGCCGTGGACAGTATGGCCCACGCACCGCGAAGGGCCCAATTGCGCGTGTTGCCTGCCCGGCGGGGGCTCCCCGCGCCTCGCGCCTACTTACCGAGGAGCTTCTGGATCTGCTCGGCCACGCTGTCGGCCTGCGCGCCGACGACCAGGCGCAGGACGATGACCACGATGATCGCCAGCACGAAGAAGCCGATGGCGATGGCCACGAAGGGCAGCTCGCGACGCATGGCGCCACCGCCGGCGTCCTTGCGCTCGGCGTTGGGGGCCAGCACCTCGCCCCCACCCTCGGACAGCGCCACGTAGTTGCCGAGCCCCTCGGTGACCGCGCCGAGCTGCTCCTGGTGCCGGAGGCGATAGCGGCCCTGGAAGCCGAGCGCCAGGCACAGAAAGTAGATCTGCGCCACGTGAGTGCGCCCGCGCTGCCCGTGCAGGTTGTCGAGGTTGTTGAAGAAGGTGTCGCCGGCGGTGTTCAGGTTGAAGAACTGGAGCTGCAGCGGGTTGCTGAGCCACTGCGTCTTGCCCGGCCAGCTCGAGTGGTAGATGACCTCGTCGGCGAAGGCCGCCAGGGCGAACTTGGCGTCCACCATGTCCTGCTCCGGGATCCGCGCCTCGCGCCCGTTCTGCATCATCGTCTCGAAGAGGCCGAGGACGCGGCGCTGCAGGATGTCTGGCGCCGGCAGATCCCGCGAGCTGCGCAGCTGCAAGATCAGGCTGAGGACATCGGAACACACCCAGTACATCGTCTGCGACACGCTCATTGGCTACTTCCCTGCCTGGACCGCGATGAGTCGGAGGTCGACTTTCTGCGGATCGATGGGCTGGTAGATGGCGATCGTGCCAGAGCCGAGGATGTCGTTCCAATAATCGCCAGCCTGGTCGACCCGGAGGTAGACCAGACCCGGTTTCACGGGGATGGCGCCGGGGGGGCGGTACTCGATGCCCACCCGCACCCCGGGGATGGCGGCGTTCAGGATGTATTGAATCTGGGTCCAGCTCGCCATCTTGAGCAGGCGCGGAAGGCGCTCGCGCAGGATGCCCTCGTCGCTGCCCTTGGCCTCCAGGAAGAGCTCGTGGGTCCGGGGCAGCTTGGGGTCCTCGAACTTGCCGAGGTACATGCCGTCGTCGCGCTTCTCCAGCGGGATGACCACGTAGCTCTCGGCCAGCACGCCGGAGACCAGCCGCATGGCGCGCTCGAACATGGGGTCGAAGACGTCCCCGAGCTCGAGGTAGTTGAACTTCGGGATGGCGGTGGGGTCCCCGTCCGTGGAGAAGGTGCACAGCTCGCCGATGAGCGAGCCGAGCGTGACGAAGCACTGCTCGGGGTGCATGTCCCCGTGATCGACCATGTGCGAGAAGATGGGGATGTACGAGTTCATGGTGTGCAGCATCCAGAACTTCGCCGTGTCCGAGGCCTGGAAGTCGACGGCGGCGGCGGTGCGCTGGCGGCGGCCCTCGGCCAGCGCCTTCTGCTTGCCGACCAGCGCCGAGAGCAGGCGCCGGAGGCCGCTCATCAGGAACTCCGAGGCGCCGATGTGCAGCACCGGCGGGACGTAGTTCGGCTTGACGACGATGGCCCCGGTGCGGTCGCGCACCAGCTGCGAGACGCGCACCGTCTGGTAGGCGTCGCGCGCCTCGGTGCCGAAGAGGATGCGCAGGTTGGGCTTGGCCCAGGTGACGCCCGTCTCGTTGCGGCCGGTGTTCAGGTCGGAGATGGACGTCGACTGCGCCACGTAGCGCACCGCCGGGCCGACCTTGGCCGGATCGAGGGCGGTGTTGGCGGCCGTCTCGCGTGGCGTGGGCACCGCCAGGAAGACGTCGAGCGACTCGAGCGCCGCCGGGAAGGCGCCCTCGATGGGCCGCGCCTCCACCGTGTCCTCGCCGCGATCGCCGACGAAGAACGGTGTTCCATCGCCGAAGACGCCGTGCGCCTTGACCAGCGACAGCTGCCCGGCTTGCAAGGCGCGCTCGTCGAACTGCACGGCGAGCACACCCCAGTCGTATGCGGTGACGGCGTGGAGGCGCGCGTGCAGCAGCGCCTCGTGATACCGGTCGCCCTCCTGCATGTGCTGAGGGGTCATGAAGAGCCCCTCTGTCCAGACTGGCTTCCGCGGGTGGATCATCGCCCGGCCATGTGTAGCAGAATCGACGTCCCAGCAGATGGACGCAGCGAGCCGCACGCCGTGTACGTGCGCCGTCCACCGACGCCACGCTGCGAGCCCGGGGGCGTGAAGCCGATCAACGCGCCGGGGCGGCCGCGGCGGCAGCGGGCTCGGGTGCGGCCGACTTCTTGGGCAGATTGACGCGGCGGATGGCGCCGGCGTCCGGGAACATCGACTCGTCGAACTGACTACCGTTGTCGATCTTGGTGGCCTCGAGGAAGAAGCTCACCTTGGGGTCGGCCTCGGGTGCGCCGGCGTCCTCGGCGCGGCCACCGCACTGCACCTCGCCGGGCGGCAGCGGGAAGGCATAGAAGGTCTTCCAGCTCTGCCCCTTGGGGCTGTGGAAGAGCGCCACCCCGGCCAGGTGGCTGGCCTCCTTCATGCGCTCGAACTTCACCTCCACGAAGTCGTTCGGGAAGATCTCGACCTCGTCGACCTTCATGATGTCGTCCTCGAGCACCTTCTTGTCGTCGAGGAGGACGTCGTCGTACCGCGCGTTCTCCAGCTTCACCTCGTTCTTCAGCTGGTAGAGCCTGACCACCACCGGGCGCGGGTTGCCGTTCTCGTTCGGGTTCACGTTGTCGGCGGCGAAGATCCCGAGGGTCACGATCTGCACGTCGCATGGCTCCGGCGCCTTGGCCTCCACGGCGGGGCTGCCGCAGCCGGAGGCGACGACGAGGCCGGCGACGACGAGGCCGGCGGCCAGGGTCGAGCCGGCAAGCAGGGCGAGGGGAAGGCGCGTACCGCGGCGCACGGAGGGCATCGGGCGCATTGTGGGGCCGGGGCGTCCTCCGACCCAAATTCTCGCCGACGACGCCTGGCGGGAGGGGCTCAACGGGCCACGACGACCAGCCACCGGCTGCACACCTCGTAGAGCTCGCGCCAGCGCCGCTGCAGGAGGTCGTCGGCCGCCATGCGGGCGAACCAGGCGCGCTCGGTGCGCATCAGCTCGGCGTGGTCGGCGAAGCCATACCGGCGCAGCAGCAGAGCGGCGCGCTCGGGAAAGCCGTGCAGCTCGGCGGAGAGGGCCGCGAAGCACTCCAGGGACAGGCGCGGCGTGTCGCCGGACGCGGAGGACCGGGGCCAGGTTGGGCGCGGGACATCCCAGGTGATCTCCTGACCGCTGTCGGCCTCGAGGCCGGCAGCGGCGGCGTCGCCTCGCCCACCGCGGCGGCCGGCCGTGGGGCGGCGAGGCGACCCCGCCCCCACCAGCCCGGCGTCGTCGAGGGTCAGGCGCAGGAGCTCGGCGCCATCGGCGGTGGTCACCATCAGGTGGTCGCAGCCGTCCGCGCCGGCGTCGAGGTGGTACCGCCGGCCCGAGGCCAGCGCCACGCAGACCTGGCGCGGCGCGCTGGTCGGCCCGAAATCGATACCGAAGCGGGTGGCCGGCGCGGTGACGTCGAGAGAGTCGTCGGGGGGATCGTGCATGGGGCTCCTACAGGGCGCCTCGCGCCGCCGTGCTCGTCAAGTCGGGCTGGTGTTCACGGAGCGCTCACCGAATGGGCCCAGCGGGTTCACCGCGGCCGGTCGCGCAGGGCCGCACCGATGCGGGCGCCGGCGATGTCCGCCAGCCGCAGCTCGGCCAGAGAGACCTGCGCGCCCTCCAGGTCGGCGCCGCTCAGCACCGCGCGGCGGAGCCTGGCCCCGCGCAGGTCGGCGTCGCGGAAGCAGGCGTCGCGCGCGTCGACGCCGCGCTGGTTCGCGCCCCGCAGCGACGCCCGAGGGAAGCGACTCGCCGGCGCGTGCGCCCCGGCCAGGCGCGCCTCGTCGAGCTGCGCGCCGTCGAAGCACGCGCCCTCCAGCCGCGCGTCGCCGAGGTCGAGCCAGAGGCCGTCGATGTGGCGCAGCGACGCGCCGGAGAGCAGTGCGCCGGCGGCGTGCGCGCGCTCCAGGCAGGCTCCGTCGAGACAGGCCCGGGTGAGATCGGCGGCGCCGAGCTGCGCATCGTCGAGGCGAGCGGAGACGATGCTGGCGCCCTCGAGCTCCGCCTCGCGCAGATCGGCGGCCGGGATGGCGGCGCGCGCGAAGCTCGCGCCGCGGAGCTCGGCCCTGGCGAAGCGCGGGGCCCCGCCGCGCGCGTCATCGAAGGACGCGCCGGCCGCGCGCGCGCCGTGGAAGTCGGCTCGCGTGACGGACGCCGCGGAGAGGTCGGCACCGCAGAGGTCGGCACGGACGAACGAAGCGTGGCGAAGGCTGGCCTGGTGCAGCGAGGCGTCGTCGAGCAGCGCGTCGTCGAGGCACGCGTGATCGAGGCGCGCAGCCCGCAGACGGGCGCCGGTCAGGATCGCGCCGCGGAGATCGCAGTGGGAGAGGTCCTGCCCGCGCAGGTCCCAGCCGGCGAGGTCCGCACCTGCGAGGTCGAGCCCGGTGAGCGGCAACCGCTGCCTCACCAGCTCGCGCAGGCGCATGGCTGCGCGCCGTGGCGGCGGCCCGAGGACCTTCGGCGCCAGGACGGGTGCTGGCGACTGCTGGCCGGCAACGGGCGCATGCGATGACAGGCGGTGGCGAGACATGCAGGCTGAATCGGGCGCTGACGGCGCGGGCGCTCGCACATCTGTGCGGCATATCGCGGGGAAGTTACCTCGACGGTCGACCTGGGGCGCGGCCCGCCGTCGGACCGTAGGGTCACGTGTGCGGCAAGCGGCGCAGCCCGCAACCGACACTGTCCGCGTCCTTCCCGCCCAGATCGCCGAGCGCCGGTGGTCGATGGCTACGACTGTCCTGGCATGACCTCGCCAACGCTCGCCACGCCTCCCCCTGCCCTACTCACGCGTGACGAGCGGCTCCTCGCCGGCGTCGCCCACCTCGCCTTCCTGGGAGGCTGGTGGCGCCGGTGGCCATCTACGTGCTCAAGCGCAAGGACTCGCCGTTCGTCGCCTTTCATGCTTTGCAGGCGGCGTTCCTGGCGCTGGCGGCCATCCCGCTCACCCTCGTCGCCTGGGTGGGCCTCATGGCGTTGAACATCGGCGCAGCGGTGGCCCTCGGTGGGCGCGCGCCCGGCGTGTTCCTTGCCAGCTGGTTCGGCGCGCTGCTCCTGCCCGGCCTGATGGTCGCGGGGTTGGCGATCGTGGCCGGGCTGCGCGCACTACGGGGCGAGAGCTGGTCGATCCCGGTGCTCGGGCGCATCGCCCAGGGGGTCCTGAGCGCCCAAGACCGCTGAGGCGATCGCCTCCCGTGGTGCCTCCCCACGCCAAGGCCTGACGAGCGCGACTCAGCCGCGAAGCAGGGTCCGTTGCGCATGCACCGCGTGCGCCCAGCGCTCTGCGAGCTCCGGCGATGCCTCGAGCTCTCCGCCCCAGTAGCGCTCCACCTGCACCAGCTGCGTCTCGTCGACCAGGCCGAACCGCCGCAGCGTGTGCGCGCGCCCGTCGGGCGCGGCCTCGAGCTCGGCGGTGAGCGCCGCGAAGCGCTCCAGAGACAACGGCTCGCGCCTACCGGCAGGGGCGCCGAAGGGTAGCGGCTCCTGGAGCACGGCACGGAAGTCGGCGATCGACGTACCCGAGCCGGTCCGCGGCGCGGCAGAGGCCGCAGGCAATTCCACGAACGCGGGCACGGCGCCCTTGGCGAACGGCAGCGTGCGCTGCGATGCGGCGGCGGGCGTGTCCACCGTGGCGTCCACGCCCCACGGGTCCGAGGCGCCCGCCGTGACCGCGGCGCTCCGGCGGCGCAGCTCCTCGGCGCAGCGGATTCCGTAGATGCGGGGTCGCTCGTGCTGCCGTGCCCGCACGTCGGCGACGAGCACCTGCAACCAGCGGGCATTCTCCTGCAACCAGTCCTCCCAGGGGACTCCGCTTCTCTCCACGACCTCGATCGCCACCTCCGGCTCCACCTCGAGGGTCTGTGCCGCGAGGGTGCTCCAGGTGTCGAAGAGCATCGGGCGGACAGCCACGGTCACCCCTCCTCGAAGGCGATGGCGGACCAGCCGAACGGTTGCGGAAGCGGGTCATCGTTGAGCCCGATGTGCTCGCCGTCGAGCGTGATCCGCTCGCGGGCTCGCACCGCGACGTGCCCATCGCTGGCTTGCAGCTCGATGGCGCGCGCCTCCGAGCGCTGTGCCCCCGAGACCCGCGTGTGCTGGTCCCCGCCGACCACCGAGACCAGATCGCCTCCGGTGGAGAGGGTCATGGCGCCGCTGCTCTCCAGTGCGATCTCGGGCGCCGCCATCCGCAGGGAACGGGTGGCCTCGAGCTGCACCACGGCTCCGGTGACGGTCAGAACTGGCCCGGCATCCGTCACTTCCACCGCGAGCACCAGCTGCCCACCCCCGCCGTGGATCCGCACCCGATCGACGCCATCCTCCCCGGTCAACACCTCGTAGCGGCGGCCGGAGGCCATGGTCAGCTCGGCGTGCCGTGTGGGCAAATCCACTTCCTGCAGCAGGCGCTGGACGCCCGGCCCCTCGCTCTCCAGCGCGTCCATCCTGGCCATCGGCAACACGGCGCCCTCTGCATTCGATCCCATGTTGCGCCAATCGCACCCCGCGCCAGCCGGCGCTCGCAATTCACCACCCGGCGCCCCGGCGCGAGATTCTCGAGCCCTCCGGGCCCGCGCCTCCGAGGTGCCGGCAGGAGGCAACAATGGCGAGAACGGTCGCGGCTCGGTCGGGTCGGCAGAACGACTACGTGCTGGGAACTCTCGAGGGCTGGGACGCCTTCAATGTCGTGCGCTGGCACGCGCTCGAGTCCATCAGCCAGCCGTACCAGTACGAGATCGTGGTCATGCGCGATGCCGTCCTCGGCGGCGTCGACCTCGATGCGCTCCTCGACAGCGGCGCCACCTTTCGCATCGCCACGCGCGATCGCTGGCGCCCGGTGCACGGGATCCTGGCCGAGGCCGAGGAGCTCGACCGCACCGCGCAGCTCATCGCCTACCGTTTCCTGCTGGTTCCCTTCACCCATCGGGCGCGCGCGCGACAGCGGTGCCGCTCGTTCGTCGACCAGCCACTGGAAGACATCCTCGTCGCCGTCCTGGAGAACCGTTCGCCCGCGCATCCGAGCGGGCACCACGGCCTGCGCCGGCTCCAGGCAGCGCCCGAGCCGCCCCCGGTCGACCCGCCGTTTCGTCAGTTCGTGGAGCCGGATGGCGCGTTCCGGCTTCAGATCACCGAGCCCGAACGCCTCCGCGACGCAGCGCTCATGCCGTACGTGGTCCAGTACAACGAGAGCGACTTCGACTTCCTGGCGCGCCTCCTCGAGGAAGCGGGCGTCTCGTACGTCTTCGAGCACGGCCCGGAGACCACGGTGATGACACTCACCGATCGCCCTTCGCTGAAGCCGGCCTTCCCGGCGGAGGAGCGCGTCAGCCTGCAGGCCATCTCGCGCAGGGGAGCCGACGCCGAACGCGAAGCTCTGGAGAGCCTGCGCGACGCGCGCCGAGCGCGGTCACGATCCGCGACCATCCGCGACTACGACTTCAACCGCAGCCGCTCGCTGCTGGAAGCGACGGCGACGACCAGCCGCGACCAGGACATCGCCGGACACTTCGAGTTCCCGGCTGCCGACGAGCACCACCCCAGCGCGCCGGCCGCGCATGCGGCGACCATCCGCATGGAGCGCTTCGAGGTCGAGAAGCACCTGCGCCGCGGATTCGGCACGGTGCGCTCGCTGCAGTCCGGCAGCCGCATCCGCGTCGAGGACCACGACGGCCTGCGCGACGCCGAAGAGCTGGTCGTCGTCGGGGTGGAGACGACGGCGGTGGGCGTGCTGCCGGAGGGCCTGGCCCTCGAGGACGACGGCTCGCCGAGCACTGGAAGCCCGAGACGAAACTCGTTCCGCTCCGAGTTGCTCGCCGTCCCCGGCCGCCTTCGCTTCCGGCCGGCTCGCTCGACACCGAGGCCCCGTATCGCCGGCATCCAGACGGCGCGGGTGACGGCCGAAGAGCACGCCGACTCGCTGGACATCAACGCCGACTCGCTGGGACGCGTACGCCTCCGGTTCCCGTGGGACCAGCGCCCGCCCGAGGACGGGCGTCCCTCGTCGATCTTCGTGCGCGTCTCCCAGTACTGGGCCGGCCCGGGCTTCGGCGCGCTGTACACCCCACGCGTCGGCCACGAGGTCCTGGTCGCCTACCTCCAGGGCGACCCGGACAAGCCGGTGATCGTGGGCCGCGTCTACAACGGCCAGAATCGACCCCCCTACGACCCCTCGACGAGCCCAACGGTCAGCACGCTGAAGAGCAAGAGCTCCAAGGTGGCCGCGGACGACTTCGTGGAGGGCTTCAACGAGCTGCGCTTCACCGACCTGAAGGGCAAGGAGGAGGTGTTCCTGCACGCCGAGAGGGACCTGAACGAGACGGTCAAGGCGTCGCATTCGACGGGAGTCGGCGGCGATCAGTCGAACTCGGTGGGTGGCAATCAGACCAATACGGTCCATCGCAACCGGCTGCATTCCGTCGAAGGGACGGAGGACCTGGTCATCTTCGGAGACAGGGACGCGAACATGGTCTCCAACGAAAAGCGCACAGTCGGCGTGAACAGGAACACCTCGGTGGGCGCGCACGAGACCCTCGTGGTCGGCGCCAGCAGGGGAACGGTCGTGACCGCCACCGACACCCTCGTCGCGACCACACGTGTCACCCAGATCAATGGCAATGACGTCAGTGTCGTCACCGGCAACGACGCCGTCACCGTGGGCGAATCCCGGACCATCGACGTCGGCACCGATCACATCGTGCACGCCGGGGGAAGCTATCGCTCGACCGCCTCGGGAAACCACGAGTTCAGGTCGACGAACACCTACGTCCACCCGGCCGGCGACTTCCAGGTCGTCTCGACGACCGCGAACTTCACTCAATCGGCATCGTTCATCGTCAAGGCCGCCGGGTGCACGCTGAGCATCAGCGCGGGCAACATCCTCCTGGACAATGGTGCAGGCGCCGTCATCTCCATGGTCGGAGGCATGATCGTCGTGTGCGGAGGCGCCCTCCTGCAGCACGTCTCGGGCGGGCCGATGGAGCTCTCGGCGGGGGGCGACATGAGCGCGACTGCGCCGACCATCAAGCTCAACGGGTGACGCAGATGTTCATCCGCAACAAGAGCACCGCGCGCGTGGCGCTCCGCAGGCTGCCCCTGCCCGACGGCGCCACGCTCGCGACGATCGTCACCCAGCGCCAGTACGGGGCATCGTTGCAATGGCACTGTGAGGACGCAGGCGAGAAGGCGACTCCGGAGACCGCGGAACGCGTCCTGTGGAACGGCACTTCGGTGACGGCAAGCGGCCCTGTTCATCTCGACGCCGACGGCTCACGGCAGGTCTCCTGGTGGTTGGCCGGCGATCGGAGCACCTGACGGTGCATGGCCGGCGAGTGTGGATTCGCAGAGGGCGCGACCTGGAGGCCTCTCCAGCCTCGACCGACGGCGCGATCGAGATGGCCTTTCAGAACGCATTCGGAGGCCGATACGTGCAGCCGCCCGGGCCGGACCCCCGCACCCGCCTGCCAAGACCCGGTGGATGGGTGGAGCACGACACGAATCCGCTAGGCATCGGCTTCTACGCCAGCAAGGGCTCCGCGGAAGGGATGCCCCTCCCACACATCGAGGACGCGCTCCACCCGGTCCGCGCATGGACCGACAGGCCCTTGCCCAGTTGCCTCGCAAGCTGCCCACCGCTGCACGCGCTCAGGCTATCCAGCTGCGCCAGAGCCGCTGCGGACAGCGGCCAGACCCCCGGCCCGCTCCAGATGGCGCTGTTCGCGCAGCATCCCGGCTCGGGCCGTGCGGTGCATCCATGGCTGGCCGTCGGCACGACCATCGAGCTTCGAGGCGTGGGCCGGCGGTCGGTCCGCTTCGCCGTCCCGGGCCCCGACTGCGACGTAGAGTTTCGCGGACGAACAAGAAGCACCGCGACCAGACTTCGATGGATTCACATCGATGCGCACCAGGATCGCATTTCCGTCGTTTATCAACATGCGGCCATCTACGGGACCGGTGCCGCCCCAACGATTGCCACCGTCACGGATCACGGGAGATCGCAATGAGCGCGTGCTTCTATCACCAGAACGCGGCCATGGCCGGCATCGACCTCCACACATACTGGGTCGCCGGGCCGCCGACGCCCGCCGGGCCCACGCCAGTGCCGGTTCCGCTCTCACCCCATGTCGTCGCCGTGCCTTTCGAGTGGCGGGCAACTCAGTGGAAAGCCACCCACTCCGTGACTTCCGTCGGGTCGCCCATGATTCAGCGCGGCTACGACATTTACGCGGTGCCTCACGTTCCGGTTCCGGTGGGACCGCCGCACCCAATCGCCGAGCCTCTCAAGCTGCTGGAGATCCACTTCACTGCTGGTTCCGAGGCGCGGATGTCCATCTCCAGCGTTACAGGATGCGGCGAGCAGCTCGCGACGTGCTTGTTGTTTCTCGCAGGAGCCAACGTCAATTGCTGGGACCCGATCCCATCCGGACCGACAAACCTCGTGCTCTCACCGAGCTCTGTCCTGACTTCGCCGACGCTTGGCGACTACATTGGCGCGCTCGTGGGGTACTACGTCGACGGTGCATTCGATTTCGCCTTCGGCCTGCTGGGGCCCATCTCGGGGCACATCTGGAGACGTGCGCCAGACCTGGCCAAGCTTCTGTTCGGGATCGACGGCGACCCCGCAGACGCTGCTCAGGACAAGGTACGGCAGCTCGTCAACGAAGCGGTCGAAGGCATGGGGCTCTGATGGGCACCCTGCTGCGCTCGTACACGGACGGAGGAGGTGCGTCGTGGATCGCCCTCATCGCCAAGCGCGCCTACTCCTTCGAGTCCGACCGCGAAGCACGGTCCATCCTCGGGCACGACGAGATCGTACGCTCGCCGGTATTCGGCGAGCCGGACGCGCACGGCTTTCGTTCTCTGGCGCAGGACACAGACCTCTTCGCAGCCGAGAAGTTGCTCACGGATGTGCTGGTCGACGGGCACGTCCATGCCAGGTCGTCGGTGACTCGAGTCGACGTGGCCTTGAAAGTGGGGGTGGTCAGCAAGCGCGTCCGGGTCCATGGCGACCGCATGTTCACGCCGGGCGCAACCGCCACGCGGTTCGAGCAACCTGCCGCATTCACGCGGCTCCCTTTGACGTGGCAGCGGGCGTACGGCGGTGTCGACCGCGGAACCCGCGGTCATATCGGCTCGAAACACTGGGGCGCACGAAAGCGCGGCGGGATGTGGCCGGTCCTTGCTTACCCTCGGAACCCACTCGGCACCGGTTTTATGACCGACGCTGAAGGGGACGGCCGGCCGACCGCGCTCCCGAACTTCGAGGATCCAGATGACCCCGTTACACCGGCGCGTCTCGTGCCGACGTCGCCTGACAGTTGGCTGGACCTGCCGGTTGCCGCGGGCTTCGGCCCCATCGACCCGCTCACCTTTCCTCGGTCCCTGTTCGCGCTCTGCCCCGTCTTCGAGACGCCCAGGCGGCCAGTACGCGAGCTCGCGACCGGGGCCGTTCTTCGCGAAGAGCTAGCAAGCGCCCTGGAGCGCGGCCGTCCTGCGAGCAAGAGGATCTACAACTGTGCTCCCGCCGGCCAGGCGATCTGCCGTTTCGTGGGCGGGGAGACGGTCTCACTTCTCAACCTGCACCCCGAGCGTGAGCTGGTGCACTTCCAGCTTCCGCGAACGAAGCCTCAGCTCCTGGTGGAGCCACCGGGGTGCAGGGCGCGCGAGGTGGAGCCGCTCTTGCAGACGGTACGGATCGAGCCGGATCAGGGCCGCGTCACGTTGACGTGGGCGGGAAAGCTGCAGGTTGCGTTCCCGTTCTCCGAAGAGGACTGCGCCCGCATGCGAGCCGCCGCGGTGTTCGCATAGGCATCGGACCATCCAGCCGAGCCTCGAGGGTATCTTCGAGCTCCTCGACCGCGACGGCGGTCGATCTCCGGCTTCGGGGCACTGATCATCCCCCGGTTTTGTGGACACCCCAGATGGCGCGATACTGCGCACGGAGTGAGCCATGGCGAAGAGGAAGCGACGCAAGTTCACGGCGGAGTTCAAGGCTGAGGCGGTTCGCCTCTACGAGGTGGGAGACAGGACGATCGGGCAGGTGGCGCGAGATCTCGACCTGACGGAGACGGCGCTGCGAGAGTGGGTGAAGCGAGCGGAGGTCGACGCTGGGAAGGGCCCGCCGGGTGCGCTGACCACGGCCGAGCGGGACGAGCTGGCGCAGCTGCGCCGGGAGAACAAGCGGCTGCTGATGGAGCGCGAGATCCTGAAAAAAGCCGCGGCCTTCTTCGCGAAGGAGACGACGTGAAGTTCGCGTTCATCCGCGTGGAGAAGGCGTCGTACCCAACGACACTGCTCTGTTCCGTGCTCGAGGTCTCGCGCAGCGGCTACTACGCATGGTGGCGTCGATCGCCGTCGGCCAGGAAGCAAGAGGACGCGCAGCTCGGCGTGGAGATCGCGGCCACCCACAAGCGCAGCCGCAGCACCTACGGCAGCCCCCGCGTTCATCGCGACCTCCGTGCCCGCGGCATCCGCGTCGGCAAGAAGCGCGTCGAGCGCCTGATGAGGCAGGCTGGCATCGTGGCCAAGCGGCGCCGCCGGTTCCGCAAGACCACCGACTCGAACCATCCGGATCCGATCGCGCCCAACGTGCTGCAGCGGCAGTTCACGGTCGACCTGCCCAACACCGCCTGGGTGACCGACGTCACCTGCATCTGGACGCTCGAGGGGTGGCTGTACCTCGCGGCCATCCTCGACCTGTGCTCGCGTCGCGTGGTTGGCTGGGCCACGAGCGCCAACAACGACCGAGAACTCGCCCTGGAGGCGCTGCGTGTCGCGGTGGCCGCTCGGCGCCCCGCTGCGGGACTGCTCCATCACTCCGACCGCGGGAGCCCCTACGCCAGCGACGACTACCGCGAAGCCCTCGACCAGGCGCAGATGGTGCCGAGCATGAGCCGGAAGGGCGACTGCTGGGACAATGCCGTCGCCGAGAGCTTCTTCGCCACCTTGAAGGGCGAGCTCACCGACCACGAGACCTACGCCACGAGGGCTACCGCGGTGGCATCCATCGGCGACTACATCGACGGCTTCTACAACATCGAGCGCCGCCACTCGGCACTCGACTACATCAACCCCATCGAGTTCGAGCTGAAGCTCCAGTCGATGGGCGATTCGGATTCCAAGTCGAAGCACAAGGCAGCATAGTCAGACTGTCCACGAGACCGGGGGAGGCTCACACCAGCCCCTCGGGGGTCCATCGCCGTTCTCCGAAGACGACGAAGCTCCGCGTCACGGTGCCCACCAGTAGATCGAGCCGGCGCACCGCGGGGCGCCCGCCGGACCGTGGACCGTTCCGCCGAAGGTGACGGACGTGCCGCGCCAGATGGCGTGGCGGCCCAGACTCGAAAGGTCGGACGGTGGGTGGGAGCAGGTCACATCGAGCTCCCGGCCGTGGAGGTCCCGAAGGACCTCGACGACGATGGTGGCCACGCCGACGTCAACGCCCAGGCGGCGCGCGCCAACGTCGTGGATCGATGGGTTCTTCGCTGGACGAACATGGCATCGCGTCCGTGTGCTCGGAGCCGGGGACGCGTGCACATCGCGGAGAAGCACCCCGGCGCTCGGCTCTTGCCACCCGCAACGCTCCCGACGACAGCGGCAACCTCTGCGGCGTCGCCGCCTACACGTGGAACCAGCCGTCGACCGGTGGAATGAGGCACGCGCACCGGCTTCCGGATGCGTGACGACGGCCACGTGTATGCTTGATCGCTCCGTCCGTCTCCGCCCACCCACGCCCCATGATGCAGTCGCGCCGTTTCGCGGAGCTCCTGGTCCCGGCCCTGGCGGCCATGGCCCCCGTTCCGCTGCTGTCCTGCGCCGCGGGTGAAGACACGCCGTGGCACACGACAGGTGCCGCCAGCGGCGCCGGTGGGGGCGCGACCGGAGGCGTCGGCTCCGGCTCGCCGGACGAGGACCTCGACCTGGACCCGACGTACCAGCCTGACCCAGCCGGCGACGGTCCGTGCCACGACGCGCCCGACGTCTGCTCGCCGGGGGAGTCGCTTCCATGCTGGGACGGCCCGCCGGAGCTGGCCGACACGGACGCCTGCAAGAGCGGCAAGCGCTATTGCAACCAGTTCGGCAGCGCCTTCAGCGGCTGTCGGTATCAGATCTTGCCGACGCCCGACGCCTGCGCGCAGTACGGCTACAGCTGCAGCGACACGCCTTGCCTACCCGAGGTGACCCTCGAGATGTTCGACGTGTCCGCGCCGACCGAAGTCTGGTCTCGCGGCGGGCCCCTGGCATTCGATGGCGGCAACGGACTCTACCGCGCGCGGAGCGTGGGCCCGAACAGCCCGGGCGACGGGAGCATCGAGCACGTGAGCGGGGCACAGGTGCTCTGGACCGCCGAGCTGCCCGGGGGCTGGACGCGGTCGCTCGCGCTCGACGCCAAGGGAGGAGTCCTGGCCGCCGTCCAGTTCGACCCGGCGGTTGCGGGAAAGCAGGCGGCACTGATCGCGTTCCACGAGGATGGAACGGTTCGCTGGACCAAGGACGTTCACGACATTGGAGGGCTTATCTCCGTCGTACGGCTCGGGCCCTCGGGGGACATCTGGATCGCGGGGACCTTCACCTCGACGCTCGACCTGGGGAGCGGCCCCCTGACCGGCCCACCGTTCGGCTACGTTGCGCGGTTGGATCCGCAGGGCGGCGTGCGATGGGTGTCCACCTTCGAAACGGAGAGCGTGGGCGACATGAGCGTCGATGAAGACGGTCGCGCGCTCATCGGCACCACCATCTACGAGCCGGAGGGCGAATGCGCCCGGCCCGCGTTCCGCGTCACGGCCGTGGACGACATCGGAGGCGCGCAGGTCCTGGCGACGTGGAGGACGGACGAGGGCGGGCCCGTGCTCACGGCCTTGCTCCCCACCTCCGACGGCGGCTTCTTCGCCGCCGGACGCATGGACACGGACCCCGGGACGACCTTCGACTTCGGCACGGGTCCTGTCGACGGGACCGTCTTCGCCGGTCGCTTCACCGGTGAAGGCGAGGTCGTCTGGATCACGACCGCGGACGTGGCAACCGGGGGCAGCTACGGCAGCTGGATGGCCTTGCGCAGCAAGGAGGATCCCATCTGGGTCCTCCAGAACGCCTACGACATCATCGTCCGCGACCTGGAGGCGGGGACCGGCGTCACCCGGCACGAGCGCCTGTTCCCGGTCGACTTCGGGCAGCAGGGGATGGCGTTGCCGTTCCGCGGGGTCGATTCGGTGGCCATCGCGCCGGACGACAGCGTGATGCTGAGCGGAAACTTCGCTGGCAAGTTCGAGACCGGCAACGGCGCGATCGACTCCACCGGCTGGACGCGGGCCTTCTTCCTGACCCTCCCACCCTGAAGACCGCGCCTCGATTCGCTACCCTGCCGGCATGACCGCAGCATCCCCCGGCACCGATGCATCGCTGGCGGTGCTGGTGTGACCCGCGCGTGCAGGCGGGTTGGCCGCTGCACGGCGCCAACCTCTTTTCTGCGGACGTGCCGGAGCTCGAGGCGGCCGCGCTGCGCTTCATGCGCGAGGCGGAGCGCGCGGGGCACGCCATCCTCTCGGGCATCGCGCTGAGCCTCGGCCTGCGCGCGACGTACTTCCGCGACGTGTACACCGCGCGTCCGACGCTGCTCTTCCGCATCTTCGAGTACCCGCCTGCGGTCGGCCCCGAGCGCGACGAGGCCTGGGGGGTCGGGGAGCACACGGACTACGGGCTGCTGACGCTGCTCGCCCAGGACCGCCACGGAGGGCTGGAGGTGAAGTCGCCTGGCGGGTGGATCGCCGCGCCACCGATCGAAGGTGCACTGGTCTGCAACATCGGCGACATGCTCGATCGCCTCACCGGGGGCTTCTACCGCTCGACTCCGCACCGCGTGCGCAACCGGAGCAGCCACACCCGGCTCTCGTTTCCGTTCTTCCTCGACCCGAGCTTCGAGGCCGAGATCGTCCCGCTCCCCGGGCACGCCGAGGGCACCCACCCCGGCAACGGAGAGCGCTGGGACAACGCGGACCTGCACCGCATCCGCGGGACGTACCGGGACTACCTGCTCGGCAAGGTGGTGAAGGTCTTCCCGGAGCTGGTCAACGCGCTCGAAGAACCCTGAGTCAGACTGCGCTGGATCCCGCCCGCGAAGGTCCCAGCCGGCCATGCCCTCCCCGGCGCTCGCACATCTGCGCCTGCCTCACCCGGGGATCTTGGAGATCTGCACGCTGACCACCTGCCACGCGCCGGCCGACCGCACGTAGACGTCCGTGTAGCGGTAGTGGCTGGTGAACGCCTTGCCCTGGTAGCGCCCGGTCATGCGCGTGCGTCCGGTGAGCAGCGCGGTGTCGCCGTACAAGCGCACATCGAAGTCCTCCACTGCGTACGGATCGATCTCGAGGTCCGGGGAGACGAGACCATCGACGAACGAGGCCTTGGTCTCCAGGTTCCCTGCCCCGTCGATCTGCCGGAAATCCGCGGCCATGTTGCCCTCGATGGCCGGACGGTCCTTGCGCACGATGGCCTTGTCCCAGCCCTCCGCCTGGGCCGTGAGCTGGGCGACGGTGGCCGGTCGGGTGTCTGGCGCCGCGGGCCGCGCGCACCCGGGAATCGCCCCGAGGCCGATCGAGCTGGCCAGCGCGAGCACCGTCCAGGTCCGTCGACTCCCACGCGCCATCCGCTCGTCCATGGCGGCACTCTATCGGAGCCTCGCTCCCGCTTCACTCCATCGGATCAGATTCGTTCGAGCTCGAGCCGCGCGGCCCTTGGGGCCCCGGCGGCCGCCGCTCTAGGCCTCGAAGCTGGCGGTGAAGTTCTTGTCCCCATCGACACCGATGGCCATCTTCCGCGGCACTGGACCCTCGCTCATCTTCTCCAGGATGACGTTGGAGAGCAGCGGCAACAGCGACGCGCGCAGGATGTGATCGATGTTGCGGGCGCCGGTGTCGACCTCGGTGCAGCGGCTGGCGATGAGCTCCACCAGCGCGTCGGTGTAGGTGGCCTCGATGCGCTGGCTCTTCTTCAGGCGTTCCACGAGCTGGTTCATCTTCAGCTTGGTGATGTCGCCGAGGGCCGAGGGGGAGATGGGCAGGTAGGGCACGGTGGTCATGCGCGCCAGCAAGGCCGGCTTGAAGTGCGCGCTCAGCGTGGGCTTGATGGCCTCCATCACCTCCGGCATCGGCGGCGACGTCCCGTCCTCCCAGGCGGCCACGGTCATGTTGGTGATCTTGTCGGTGGCCAGGTTGCTGGTCATGATGATCACCGTGTTCTTGAAATCGACGAGGCGACCCTCCCCGTCGCTGAGCATCCCCTTGTCGAACACCTGGTAGAAGAGGTTCATCACGTCGGGGTCGGCCTTCTCGCACTCGTCGAGGAGCACCACCGTGTACGGCCGCTGGCGCACGGCCTCGGTGAGCATGCCGCCCTCGCCGAAGCCCACGTAGCCGGGCGGCGAGCCGATGAGCCGGGAGACGGTGTGCTTCTCCTGGAACTCGCTCATGTTGATGGTGACCATCATCCGCTCGCCGCCGTACAGCAGGTCGGCGATGCCCAGCGCCGTCTCGGTCTTGCCCACGCCCGACGGCCCGACGAGCAGGAAGACGCCCTGCGGCGTGGACGTCGGCTTGAGGCCGGCGCGCGCGCTGCGCAGCTCCTTGGCGATGGTCTGGATGGCGTACTCCTGCCCCTTGATGCGGCGGGTCAGGCGGCTCTCCATCTCCAGCATGGCCTTGACGTCGTCCTGGACCATCTTGCCCACCGGGATGCCGGTCCAGGCGGCGACCACGGCGGCGACCATGGCCTCGTCGACGTCGGGGCGGATGAGCGGCACCTCGCCCTGGCTCTTCTGCAGCTCGTCGAGGGCGGCGACCACGTCGCGGCGCGCCGCGTTGCGCTCCTCGTCGGTCTTCTGCGCGTCCATCTTCTTGCGCGCCTCGATGACCTTCTTGGTGCCCTCGGTCTCCTTGCCGTAGGCCGCGCTCACCTCCTCGAGGGCCACCTTGCCCTGGGCGCGCTTCTGCTCCAGCTCCTCGATGCGCGTCGGGTCGATCTTCACGCCGGCGTTGAGGTCTCGGCGCAAGGCCTCCAGCTCACGCTCCAGATTCTCGATGAGCACCTCGGCGTCCTCGACGGCCGCCGGCTTCTGCTGCAGCGCCACCTTCACGCGCGCCGAGCAGGTGTCGAGCAGGTCCACGGCCTTGTCCGGGAGCTGGCGGCCGGAGATGTAGCGCGCCGAGAGGCGGACCGCGGCCACCACCGCCTCGTCCTGGATGATGACCCCGTGCGCCGTCTCGAACTTGGGGCGCAGGCCGCGGAGCATGGTCACCGCGACCGCCTCGCTCGGCTCGTCGACCTTCACCGGCTGGAAGCGGCGCTCCAGGGCGGCGTCCTTCTCGAAGTACTTCTTGAACTCGCTCCAGGTGGTGGCGGCGATGGTCCGCAGCTCGCCGCGCGCCAGGGCCGGCTTGAGCAGGTTGGCGGCGTCTCCCCCGCCCTGCGGCCCGCCGGCGCCGATGATGGTGTGCGCCTCGTCGATGAAGAGGATGATCGGCTTGGCCGAGCCCTTCACCTCGGCGATGACCTGCTTCATGCGGTTCTCGAACTCGCCCTTCACCCCGGCGCCAGCCTGGAGC
>JBBJMR010000131.1:0-23124 GCA_037720395.1 Polyangiaceae bacterium | reverse complement strand
CCCCCCCCCCCCCCCCCCCCCCCCCCCCCCCCCCCCCCCCCCCCCCCCGCCCCGCTACGTGGTGGCCCGCTCGTGAGCTTCGATCGGGCCCAAGGGGAGCCGGTGGACGTGGGCGCTGGCCGTGACGGTGAGTGACGGTGCTCGTGCGCGTGTCCGTGCTCGTGTCCGTGTCCGTGTCCGTGTCCGTGCGCGTGTCCGTGCCCGATCTCTTGCCCGACTCGCTGCCGCGGGACCTTGCGGGTCGGTGCGGCTGCTTCTGGGTCAGGCGGTGGCTCGGAGGGGGGGTGGCGGGGCGGCGGCCAGGTCCAGGATTCGGTCGGCGATGGCCTGGGGCTCGGGGCGGTGGGTGACCAGCAGGATCGTGCGTTGGCCTCGCAGGGCCGCGAGGGCGGTCAGGACTCTGGACTGGGAGACGGGGTCGAGGCCGGCGGTGGGCTCGTCCAGGAGGAGGACGGGTTGGCCGCTGGCCAGGGCACGGGCAATGGCCAGCCACTGGCGCTCGCCTCCGGAGAGCTCGGGGCCGCCGGCGGAGACGGTGTCGTCGGCGCGGCTTGCCAGGAGAGAGTCGGCGCCGATCGACTCGAGCGAGGTGCGTGAGATGCGGGCCCTGGCGAAGGCTGGGATGGAGGCGGGATCGGTCGAGGCGGGCTCGGCGAGCGCCAGGGCGATGTTGTCCTCGATGGTGCCGGCGATGATCGCCGGTTCCTGCGGGACCCAGGCAAAGGGGCGCGCTACGGGGCCGACGGGGGCGCCATCCAGCGAGACGCCCGCGTAGCGGATCGATCCGCGCGCCGTGGGCTCGAGGCCGAGGAGGGCCCGCAGCAGGGTGCTCTTGCCGGCGCCAGTGGGGCCGATGACGGCGACGATCTCGCCGGGCTCGGCCACGAGCGTGGTCGGGGGCGTGCGGCGGTCGCTGTCGTCCACGTGGACGGCGTCGATCTCGAGGCGCGCGAGGGGCCAGGCGATGTGGCTGGCTGCGGGCACCGCGCGAGGCGAGAGACGGCGGGTCCCGGAGAGTGGGGCGTGCGACGTGGACGCGGTTACGGGCGCGGGCGCGGGCGCGGGCACGGACGCGGACAAGGGCGCGGGCACGGATGCTGTTGGCGCTGGGAGGGCGAAGAGGCGGTCGAGCTCCTCGGCGGCGATGGCACCTCGGTCGGCCTGGGTGCGGCCCTCGGCGAGATCGCGGAGGGGGCGATAGAGCAGGAAGAACGCGACGCAGAAGGCGACGAGCGCGCTGCTGTCGGCGCGCCCGAGGTAGGCGGCGGTGGCCACGACCGCCAGGAGGACCAGCGCGCCCAGTGCTTCGTTGGCTCCGGAGAGAGCGGCGCGGGCGGCCTCCACGCGTGCGGCGGTGCGGCCGGCTCGGTGGCCGAGCACGGCGATGCGCCGCTGGACCCGCGCGCCGGCGCCGTACGTGCGCCAGAGGTCGACGTGCCGGACGAGCTCGTCGACGCTGGCGTGTAGCGCCTCGGACTGCTGCCGCGCAGCCGCGTGGCGGGCGCGCAGGCGCCTGCGCAGCCAGGACAGCGCCAGCGCGAAGGGGGCCAGGGCGACGGTGGCCAGGGCGGCGAGCGGAGTGGACAGGACGGCCAGAGCGGCGAGCAGCGGGGCGAGCTGGAGGAGCGCGCGTGCGACGACGAGCACTCCGTCGGCCACGCCCTGCTCGATCTCGCGGATGCGCAGCGCCACCGCCGCGTTGGCGAGCTCGGCTGCCGCGGCGCCGCGACCGCGCTCGAGCAGCGCCGCGAGTGTGCGTGCGCGCTCGGCGTTGCCCACACCCGAGCCCGCCCGGCGCTGCGCCCAGGCGGCCAGTGCACCGCCCAGCGCCTTGACGGACGCGGCCGCCACCCCACCACCGCACAGTTCCAGCGGGCCCCAGTGCGCCGGCAATACAGCAGCGAAACCGCTGGCGAGCGCTCGCGCCGGGGGATGTACAGCCGCCAGTTCGTGCGCATCTTGCAAGGTCAGGGCATGCGCGAGCAGTCCTGCGCAAAGCGCCAGCGCACCCTGGCCGAGCGCACCCACACCGGCACCGATCGCGAACCAGACCAGCTTCGATGGATGCGTCCAAAGCCATCGAGCGACTCGAACGTAGAAAGAAGTCAGTCGCGGAGTTTCGAGCCGTCCCATTTGTCCGTGTCCGGCCGTCGGTGGGGTTCCCCATCGCACATCCCTCGATAGGCGTCCCCGTGGCGGGGTCGCTCGATGGGTATCCCATCGCAATCCGAAGCGTGCTCCCCGCGATGGGCATCCCCGTCGTGTTCTCGCCGGTGGGGTCTCCCGCCGTCCACGCCCGCGCTTCGGATCCGTGGGACGCAGCCGTTTCCCGAACACCCTGTCGCGATCCAGAGCGATGTCCAACGTTAGCAGCCCAACCGCAACCGCCGCCCGAGCCGTCCCGAGAGCTGCGCTCCACCGATGTGCGTAGGTGCGTGGGCATGATCGGCACGCCGCAGGTGGCCACCGCGGTGACAGGCGATCGGGCCCCGTGCAAGCGCAAACCGCCTGTAAATCGCGGCACCGAACTTGCAGTCAGATTCCCCGTCCCGACACAACAGTTTTTCACAACGATTTCACGATGAACCCACGCCACCGACCCCACCTTCGATCCAGCTGGGATTTCCGGCCGGTCACGCGTCGCCCTGTGTCGGCAACAGGAGAGCAAGGCGCAGGAATCAAAGCGGTACAGGAGCGGTTGCAGCCGACGGTGGATTGCCGGTCACGAGTGATGCAGGCGGAAAGCGCCACGGGAAAGCGGGGGCGCGCCGGCGTCCGCTGGAACGGGCGGCCCTTGCCGCCCGGGACGGCGGGAACGTCGCGGCCCCGGCGGGCATCCGAAGATGAGGGAGGGCGAGACCGCGATCGCCGCGTCGCCGTCTCACCATCGAGCAGTAGCGCCGAGCGCCCAGGGCCGCAGCCACCGCAGGGTCGAAAGCTCACCGTCCCACGCCCGAACGACCGAACCGCAGCACCCGTCACGAACACCACCCACAAACCGATGTCCACCGCTCGCCGCCCCGAAGTCCGCACCGCCACCGCCAAGGTGATCGGTCGAGCCGCGGGTGCGTCGACAGGAGCGAGGTCTCCTGACGGAGCCTCGACAGGAGCGAGGTCTCCTGACGGAACCTCGACCGCAACGAGGTCTCCCGAGGGCACCTCGATCCGCACCGACGGGAACACCCCGTCGGGCAACCCCGACGGGAACAGCCCGCCGAGGGCAGCCAACCGTCGCGAGCCCACCTCACGCCTCCGGACGCCGTCCCGGTCCGGAGCGCATCGGGTGGGTCACCCGCTTCCGGACGAGGCATCCGCCTCGCCCGGACAGCAGGGAATGCTGGTGGAGGAGCCGACCATGCCGAGCACGATGAAGAAGAGCACCCAGGTTTCCCCGGACAGCAGCCGCCGCGCCACGCGCGCGCCCGATGCGCCGCCGTCGCGCACTCGCGCCGCGGCCGGGGACATGGCCTCGCTCGGCCTCCTCGAGGACGACAGCAACGAGTCGACGGCGGTCCGCGCGCGCCCGACCTCCGACGCCGTCCCGCGCCTGTCGGAGGCGCCGGCGGAGGACAGCGCCGAGGTGGCCGAGATCGACACCACCGCCTTCGAGGCCCCCGATCCGCCGCGCGCGGTGAAGCCGGCGAGGGAGATCGAGGAGGGCGGCGGAGACTCCATGCTCGCGCGTTATTTCCGCGAGATGGCCCTGCACCCGGTGATGGGGCAGGACGAGGAGCTGTCCACGGCCAAGGCCGTGGAGCGCACCGAGATCGACCACTGGATGGCGCTGCTCGGCTACCTGCCTGCCGCGGAGCACGTGCTCGCCTCGCTGCAGTTCTATGTCGACAAGGCCGGTCCCGACGAGCTCCAGGCTCCGCAGATCGCCGAGCTCCACAAGCTGCTGGCCCGATCCAAGAAGGCCCGCGGCAAGCTGACCATCAACGAGGAGAAGCAGTGGTCGGCGCTCACCCAGAGCCTGGCCACCACCGTGCGCCTGCCGGACTCGGACCGCATCTGGATGGCCCGTGCCGCGGTCGTGGCGCGCGAGCTCGTCCGGGAGCCGGACTTCGAGGACGACGTGACCGACGTCGAGGAGGCGCACGGGCTGCCGATCCTCGAGAAGACGCCGGCCTACCGCCGCTACCTCGACCGCATCGAGCGCACCTACCAGATCCAGCACGACGCCAAGAACCGCTTCGTGAAGGCCAACCTCCGCCTGGTGGTCAGCATCGCTCGGCGTTACAACCGCGGCCGCCTGCCGCTCATCGACCTCATCCAGGAGGGCAACATCGGCCTGATGAAGGCGGTGGAGCGCTTCGATCACAACCGCGGCTACCGCTTCTCGACGTACGCCTCGTGGTGGATCCGGCACGCCATCAGCCGTGCCCTGGCCGACAAGGGTCGCGCGGTGCGCATCCCGGTGCACATGCTCGACACGTACAATCGCGTGGCGCGCGCGACGCAGGCCATCGTGGCCCGCACCGGCCAGGAGCCGACCATCGAGGAGCTCGAGAAGGAGACCGGCGTCCCTCGCGAGAAGCTCGACAAGGTGAAGGACTTCTACGCCGAGACGCCCTTCTCGCTGGACCGCCCGGTCGGCGACGAGGATGGGCGCAAGTTCATCGACTTCCTCCAGGAGGAGAACGCGCTCTCGCCCTACGACCACCTCGCCAACCGCAAGTGGAGCGACGAGGTGCGCCGCCTGCTGACCACGCTCACGCCCATCGAGTCGCGCATCATCCGCTGGCGCTTCGGCCTCGACGACGAGGACGAGCTGACGCTCAAGGAGATCGGCGACAAGTACAACCTGAGCCGCGAGCGCATTCGCCAGCTGCAGGAGCAGGCGCTGGGCAAGATCCGCAAGCAGATGCGGGACTACTGATTCGAGCTCGGTCCACCGGTCGCAAATCACGCGCCGGTGGGCTGGGCTGCAGCGCCGGGCCTTGGTGCCCTCCAGAGCGTGCGCATCACGCTCCGGTAGGTGTCATCAGTGCGGTTCGGATCCGGTTGCCGGGAGGGCTGCGAGCCCTCTCCCGGGACTAGAAGTCGTTGTAGCAGGCGTCTAGCTCGTAGGAGCAGGTGCTGGAGACGCAGCTGTCGCAGTACGAGTCGGTGGTTCCGTCGAGGCAGAGGTTGGAGCACTCGGTGGCGCAGCCGTAGCTACAGATGCAGTTGGCAACCGCGTCCCAGAGGATGGCGGAGTCGGCGCACAGCGGCAGCGGAGAGCTCTCGTAGCCGTACTCGTAGCAGGTCGAGCAGCTGCCTCCGCCGCCGCAGTCGAGCGCGTCGCTGCCCTCGGGGCAGATGCCCGAGCCCTCGGGCTCGTCGCAGTAACCATCGTTGGTGTACTCGCAGCCGGCGGTGGCGCAGTCGATGGGGTCGGTGCCCTCGGCACAGCTGCCGCTGCCCTCGGGCTCGTCGCAGTACCCGTCGTTGGCGTAGGGGCAGGTCGAGCCGTTGCAGTCGGCGATGTCGGTGAGGGGCGGGCACAGGCCGGTGCCCCCGGGCTCGTCGCAGACGCCGTTGTTGACGGTGGGGCAGAGGGTGTTGCCAGCGCAGTCGGCGATGTCCGTGCCCTCCGCGCACTTGGCGGTGCCCTCGGGCTCGTCGCAGACATCGTTGCCGACGGTGGCACACGTCGCCGGCGCGGACTCCATGCACGCAGCAAACGCGGTGGCCAGGGGGCCGCACATGGCGGTGTCGAGCTGGGCGCCCTGGCACTCGGCGTCGTCGCCGATGCACTCCATGTAGGCGTCGAGCTCGTCGCCGCATTCCTTGCCCGAGGCATCGTCGACGAGGAGATCCATGTCCTCCTCGCACTTGTCCTGCTGGGCGTCGCTGCACTGCAGGCAGTCGCACTGCGCCTCGCAGGCCTGTTGCGCGAGCGACTTCTCCTCCGGTTCGAGCTCCTTGCCGGTGGCGCAGGCGCCGGCGAAGGCCAGACCGATGAGGGCGGAAACGAAGAGGTGACGGCGCATGGCGGCGGGTTCCCGTGGAGCTACGAGGGATCTACGGCTCCGCGGGCGGCCCCCACGATGCCGGGCCCCTGATACGGCAGGCGAGCTGCCTACCTTCCCCGTCGATGGATCTGCGCGGCGATGGCCTCGACCAGATCGTCGGTGCGCGCCCGGGCCTTGGCCACCTTGCCCGAGGACTTCTCGACCAGGATGGAGAAGGCCACCGGTGCGCCGCCGTCGGGGCGCAGCACGTAGCCGGAAAGCGCGGTGACCGACTCCAGGGTGCCGGTCTTGGCGCGCACAGCGCGGCTCTGGGCCCAGGGGCGGAGGCGGCTCTTGAGGGTGCCGTCGACGCCGCCCACGGCCAGGCTGGCCACCAGCTCGGCGCCGTACCGCGGGCTCTGCCAGGCGCGCCGCAGCAGGGCGACCACCGCGGTCGGGGTGGTGCGGTTGGCGTCGAAGAGGCCGGAGCCGTTCTTTACCACCACGCCCGGCTCGGTGGCGCCGATGTCGCGCAGGAAATCGTCGACCACCGCCGCGGCGGCGTCGGCGGTGGCCGGACGGCCCTTGCGCTCCGCGGCCAGGACCTTGAACAGGCTCTCGGCGTAGAAATTGTCGCTGTCCTTGCCGAGCGCGCCGATCAGCTCGCCGAGCGGGGCGGAGCGGTGGGCGACCAGGAGAGACTTCTGCTTGTCGCCGCCCAGGCGCACCTCGGGGCCGACCTCGACGCCGGCGCCGTCGAGCAGCGCGCGCAGGGCGTAGCCGGCCAGCAGGCGCGGATCGTCGACGCGGCGCACGACGCGCATCACCCGCGCGCCCTCGGGCACGCTGCCGCCGAGCTTCGCCGCCAGGCGCGCGCCGCGCGGCTCGAGGGCGAGGTCGAGCGCCTCGGGCTCGTCCTTGGTGCGGGTCTCCACGCGGCCGGTGACGTCGACGAAGCCGGGCGGCTCGATGCGCACCGAGGCGTCCTTGCCCGCCTTCTGCGCCGCGCGGACGATGAGGGTCACCGTGTTGGAGTCGACGGACACCGCGGCCACCGGCGCCCGGAACGGCGCCCACTCGTGGGGCTGCGCCTCGAAGGCCGGTGGGGCGAAGCGATCGTCGAAATAGCTCTGGTCGACGGAGATGGAGCCCACCCGGCGCACGCCTGCGTCGCGCAGGTCGCGGGCCATGGTCCACAGGTCCTCGGTGCGCAGGGATGGGTCGCCCTGGCCACGCAGGACGAGCTCGTCCACGCCATCGCCCTTGGGCTTGCCGTAGAGGCCCGTCAGGAAGCGATGATCGGGGCCGAGGAAGTGCAGGGCGGCGGCGGCGGTGGCCAGCTTGGCGTTGGAGGCCGGGTTGTAGGCGCCGTGCTCGTCGGCGCTGGCCAGGGTGGCGCCGGTGGCGAGATCGACGACCAGCACGCCGGCGCGGCCGCCCCAGCCACGGACCTCGTCGACGAGCTTGGCGGTGGCCTCGGCCACGGGCCGTGCGTCGATGGCCCCGGCGGACGGGACGGGCGCGGCGGCCGGGGCGACGGGGGCCGGGGCCGCCGCGCTGGCCTGGGCCGCGGTGACGGGCGCCGGCTGGGGTGCGGCGTCGCGCGCCAGGACGCAGGCGGCGAGGCCGACAGCGGCGACGAGCGTCGAGCGGGGCGGGCGCATGGCTGCTGACTACAACGCTCCGCTGCGCGCAGCACCTCCGGCGGCCTGGCGCGGGGCGCGCGGACGTCCCCGGGCAATCGTCGTGAGCCGATCGGGGAGCCTTGGCCGTCGGTTGGGGGATTGGTAGGGTGCCGCCGGCCCGCCCCGGACCGGGAGGGTGCTGGCCGCGCGGGCGAGCCCCGCGGAGGAGAGCGCATGGACAAGAAGGCGTGTCTGGACAGTGGGATGGCGGCGCTCGGGGCACTGGTCCTCGTCGCCGGTCTGGCCGCGTGCGGTGGCTCGACGCCGCCCGCCGAGGACGCGAGCATCATCGGCGATGCTCCGACGGCCTCCAGCCCGGAGACGCCGGCAGCGCCCGCCGAGGGCGAGGGCAGCGGCGAGGGCGCCTCGGACCTCAACGAGGGCCAGAAGGAGCAGATGATGATCGCGCTGCGCCGCGGCGGCGAGAAGGCGGCCAACTGCGGGCAGGTCGTGGCCGACACCAAGACCGGCAAGGGCGAGGTCGAGGTCACCTTCGACGGGAAGAAGGGGCGCATCACCGACGTGAGCGTGGGCGCGCCCTGGGCCGGCACCCCGGCCGAGCAGTGCATCAAGCGCTCGTTCGTCGGCGAGATCGTGCTGCCCTTCGACGGCGACCCGAAGGCGGTGCCGTACACCGTCGAGATCCCGGACAAGAAGGCGGCTGCCACCCCGCCGCCGAAGAAGAAGTAGATGCGCCTCGAGTCCGTCATCGCTGCGTTCGCGGCCGGCGCTGCCCTGTCGGTGGCTGCGCCGGCGCGCGCACAGCAGGTCGCGCCGTCGGACGAGCCGGAGGTGGTCCTGCCGAAGCGCTACCCGCCGACGTCGGTGCGCTGGAAGCTCGTCGGCGGCGGCGTGGCCCTCACCGGCCTGGCTTACGGCGGCGCCTTCCTGTGTGCGTCGAACTGGCCCGAGGCGCCGGGCTCCGACGCGCTCAAGGTGCCGGTGGTCGGGCCGTGGATCGCGCTCGGGCAGAGCGGCTGCGCCAAGGATGATCCGGATTGCGGCTTCACCGCCTACTTCCGCGGCTTCCTGACCATCGTCGACGGCATCCTGCAGGCCGGCGGGCTGGGCATCGCCGGCGAGGGGCTCTTCATGACCACCGAGGCCGAGCAGCGGCCGGCGCCGACCACGGCGCGGAGCGAGGTGGTGGTGCGGCCGATGCCGATCGTCACGCCGCACACCACGGGGCTCGGCGTCGTCGGTACGTTCTGACCCGGGCCGGCCAGCGTCACTGTCGTGCCGCAGGCCTGGAACCGGGCCGGGGACACGGCATAATCCAGGCTCCATGAACGGCGGTGTGGAAGGCGATCCGGCCGTTTCCCTGGAGGTGCTCGCCGAGGTGACGGCGGCGCTGGAGGTCGGCGCGCCGCGCGGCGAGGTGCTGGCGCGGGCCGGGCTCGACGAGGCACGCTGGACCGCGGCGCGTGACGCGTTGCTGGAACGGCTGGCCGCGCGCGCCGCGGGCGGCGACCTGCGCATGGCGCAGCGCTTCGCCGACCTGGTCGCGCGCGGTGCCGAGCGTGTGCGCGAGGAGCGGCAGGGCAAGCCCAGGCCGCTGGATGGGAAGCTGCCGGTGGCGCCGGAGGCGCGCCTGCTGCGCATCTGGCGCAGCGGTGCGCCCGCCCCGGCGATCCAGGCTACCCCGGCGATTCACGCCGTGCCCGCGATGCACCCTGCATCGGCGATCCACGCGGCGCCGGCGATTCACGTCGCGCCGGCAGTACACCTCGCGCCGGCGACCGCGGCGTTCCACGTGCCGGCCGCGGCGGTGCCGCCGGCGTTCGGGAACCCATCCGCCCCGGTTCCGGCGGCTCCCCAGACCGCGCCGCCGCCTGCCGCGGCCGCGTCGGCGTCCGCGCGGTACCGGGGCACCGGGCCCATCCCGCTCTCGGCGCGCCAGCCGGCGTTGCCCTTCTCGCCCGATGGTCGCGCGCCCGTGGCGCGGCCGTCCGGAGGCGGCGCGCGCCCCAGCCACCTGCCGTTCAGCGCGCCGCAGGCACAGGCCGCCGCGTGGAAGGTGCTCGAGGACTACGCGCGCCTCTGCGCGCGCGTGCGCGCCGCCCCCGCGCGCGTGCCGGAGCTGATGGTCGAGCTCGGACTCGACACCAGCGCCTGGCGAGAGATGCACGCCGCCTGGAGCCGACGCTTCGAGCAGAACCCGAGCCTGCGGACGCACTGGCAACGGCTGGTCGATGCGCATACGACTGGCCGAGGGCTGGGCACGTGATGGCTGTCTGCGAGCCGACGAGGAGACCGTCATGCCCAAGGTGACCGCGGTCGGCATGGACACCATCACCGACAAGTCCGGTCACCAGATGACCGGCATGGCGGTGAGCGTGTGCACGACACCCGCGGCGCCGAGCCCGCTGCCGTTGCCGTATCCACTGACGGGGACGGTGTCGGAAGGGATCATCGATCCGTGCATGCGGACGAAGATCGAAGGCGCGAAGATCCTCACCGTCGGCGGCTGCATGAAGGCCTGCCACGGCAACGAGCCGGGCACGCTGAAGGAGGTGGTCAGCCTCAACACCGGCGGGCCGTGCTTTCCCACGCTCGGCGCGCCGACCGTGTTCATCGAGCTCGGGATGGCGGGCATAACCGGCAGCCTGGGACAGATGAACAAGTCGATCACCGTCGGTGGTCCCGGCAGCGCCTCCGGGGCCGGCGGGGGTGGCGGCGGCGGTGGAGGCGGCAGCGGTGGTGGCGGCGGGCCGGGAGGCGGGGGCCCGCAGGGACCGGGCCAGGGCGGCGGGGGTGGCGGCGGGAGCAACAGCGGGGCGGCGCCGCCGAGCCGCCGGCGCCACCGGGGGCCGATGGTCAGGCCAAGACCGGCCATCCCATCGACGTGATCACCGGCACGATGTTCACGTTGCCGGCGATCGACTTCGAGCTGCTGGGCGTGCTGCCCGTGCAGTGGGCGCGCTCGTACCGTACCTCCGAGGTGGGCCGCAGCGTCGGCATCGGGTGGGGCTGGTCGCATCCCTTCTCGTGCCGCGCGGTGACCGAGGACGCGCACATCGTCGTGCACGACGGCGAGGGCCCGCCGGCGCGGTTCCCCGCGGGCCTCGACGAGGGGGTCCGCGTCGCGGCGCCTTTCGGCCGGACGCTGGAACGTAGCGGTGACGAGCTGGTGCTCGGGGGACGCGGCGAGATGCAGCGCGTGCTGCGCAAGGACCCACGCGGCGTGTTCCGGCTGGCCGCGGTCCGGGATGGCAACGGCAACACGACGGCCATCGAATGGACGGGCGAGGAGGTCAGCGCAATCGTCGATTGCGTCGGCCGCCGCCTCGAACGCGAGCGGCACGGCCACATCGATCTCTGGCGCGCGGTGATCGTCGGTGACGACGGCGCGCTGCATCGCATCCTCGCGTTCTCCTACGAGCTCGACCGAGCAGGTGACCTTGTGCGCGCCGTCGATTCGGGCGGCGCGCTGACCGAGTACCGCTACGAGGACCACTACCTCGTCGAGGAGCGCCAGCCAGACGGCGTCGTATACCGGTTCCGCTACGAGGACGGGCCGGACGGCAAGCGGCGCTGCGTCGAGACCTGGGGCGAGATCCCGGGTCGCGACATCGTCGCCGATCTCGGCTCCGACAACGCCGGGCAGGCGCGCGGCATCTTCCACAGCCGCCTGCGCTATGGCCCCGGCATGGAGACCACGGTCACCGACGCCGTGGGTGGCGTGCATCGATGCACGGGGAATGCGCACGGGCTGATGGAGCGCTACATCGATCCGCTCGGTCGCGAGACGCGCATGACCTTCGACGAGGGCGCGCACCTGCTCAGCGTCACCTTGCCCGATGGTACCGTGGAGCGCACGGGCCGCGACGTGCTGGGGCGCATCACCAGCGCGGTGTTCGCAGATGGCGGTCGCATCTCCTTCGAGCGCGACGACCGTGGGAGGGTCACCCAGCTCAAGGGCGTCACCGGTGCGCGCTGGCGCATGGGACACGACGAGGCCGGTAAGCTCGCCGAGCGCGTCGACCCATCCGGCAACGTGACCCGCTGCAAGTACAACGCGCGCGGCCTGCCGGTCGAGACGAGCGGTCCGGGCGGAAAGCAGACGGCGAAGTTCGACGCGCACGGGAACATGGTGGAGACGGTCGACGTGCGCGGGGCTACCTGGCGCTACGCTTACGACCAGCTCGGATTGCCGGTGCGCATCGAGACGCCTTCGGGCGGCGCCTATGCGTTGGCCTACGATTCACGCGGCGACATCACCTTGGTGGAGGGACCGGAGGGACGCCGCACGGAGCGCGAGTACGACGCCATGCAGCGCCTCGTCGCCGAGCGGCATGCCAGCGGCGCGGTGACGGCGTGGAACTACGTGAGCGAGGCACCGGTGCAGCGCCTCGGTCCCGACGGCCTCCCGGTGCGCTACGGCTACGACGCCAACCTGCGCTTGATCTGGATCGAGAACCAGGCCGGGGAGCGGCACGAAAACCGCTACGACGCGGCAGGCCAGCTGGTGCTGCAGCGCAGCTTCGCCGGCATCGAGCGGCGCTACGAGTACGACCTGCTCGGCCGCGCCAGCAAACGCATTGGCGCCGACGGGCGGGCGCTGACGGTGACCCGCAACCCGCGCGGCGAGGTGGTCGCGCGCCGTCACGACAGCGGCTCGGAGATCGTGCTCGAGCGCGACGAGCGCGGCTTCATCGTCTCCGCCAGCAACGGCCAGGTGCGCCTGCGCCTCGAGCGCGACGTCACCGGGCGCGTGCGTCGCGAGACGCAGGAGATCGGCGGCTGGCAGTTCGTGGTCGAGCACGAGTACGACACGCTCGGCTACAAGGTGGCCACGCGCTATTCGAGCGGCTGGGGCGTGAGCCGGCGTCGCGGCGCGGGCGGAGCGCTGGAGAAGCTCGCGGTGCACGCCGCCGATGGGGCGATTGTCGAGTCCTGTGACCTGGAGTACGGGGCGAAGCAGGTCACCCGGCGCGGCGGCGGCAAGGCCGGCTTCTCGAGCACGCGCGATCAGCTGGGCCGCATCACCCGCACCGAGGTGCTCGACGACGCCGGGCAGGTGGCGCGCACGCGCACCTGGCAGTGGGGCAAGGCGCCCGGGGTCACCGCCATCGAGGATGACCGCGCCGGGACGCGGAGCTACTCGATGGACCACCTCGGGCGGGTGACGGCGGTCGCCGGTCTCGGCGTCGAGGACGCGCTCGGCTGGTCAGAACACGGCGCCCCGGTCGCGCGCAGCGAGGGCCCCGAGGCGCGGGTCGGGCGTGCGGGTCGCAAGGTGGCGGGAAGCGGTCGGGTGTACCACTGGGACGCGCTGGGCCGGCTGAGCCACGAGGTCGCGGCGTCGCCGCAGGAGAGCTGGGCGTTCGCCTACGACGAAGACGACCAGCTCGTCGCCGCGGTGCGCGGAGACGGCCACCGGCTGAGGTACATCTACGACCCGTTCGGCCGACGTGTGGCCATCGTTCGCGAGGATGGCACCAGCACGTTCTTCGGCTGGGATGGTGATTCCGCGGTCGAGGAGGTGGAGAGCAATGGTGCGCGCCGCCGCTACGTGTTCCATGACGACGGCTTCACGCCGTTGCTGGATTCGCTCGACGGCACGGCGTGGCGAATGGTCGCCAGCGACACGGTGGGCACGCCGTGGCTCTACCGCGCTGCGGACGGGGGCCTCTCGGAGATCGACCTGGGACCCACCGGCGCCGACGCGCGCGTCGTCGGGCAGCCATCCCTGCTGCGCCTCGCCGGACAGCGCCTCGATGTCGAGACCGGGCTACGCTACCAGCGGCACCGCTTCTATTCGCCACGTCTGGGGAGCTTCCTCAGCCCGGATCCGATGGGGCTCATCGGTTCGTTGCACGACGTGTCGTTCGTGCCCAACGTCACGGAGTTCCTCGACCCGCTGGGCTTGATCATCGTGCTCGGGAGCTATGACGCCGAGTCGAAGGCAGCGGCCGATGCTCGGGCGGCGGCTACCCAGCAGACCGTGGTCCGCGCGGACGCGCTTGGGCCAGGCGGTCTACAAGGTCACGACCACGTGGAGATCATCACGCACGGCCCGCCAGGCGGTGGCCAGGCCATCTTCGACGACGGCACCAAGAAGTGGCACACGGGTCGTCAGCTGGGCACGAAGCTCAGGGACAACCACGGGCTGGCGCCCGGCGCGGAGGTCGTGGTCATCGCGTGCAATTCATCCATGACCCCGACGGACCGACCGCGCGAGGGTGTCATCCAGGGTATCAACGCCGCGACCGGCAATCCCACCACCGGCCCTTCCGGGATTGCCTACGTTCGACCGGGGCCGACGCAGGTTTGCGGCTGCCCGCCCACCGGAGGTGCGCCGGGCAGCGTCGACGTGACGACCGGGCACTGGGACCAAGCCACCGGCGGCAACGGACAGCCGACCACCGTCACCCAGGTGCCGTCGCCGAGCGCTCACCAGGGGTCGTGGGACGATCCCGGCGCGACGCCTGGTCACGGCGTCTCACACCGAGTCGCCGCCGCGCGTCCAGCGGACCTCGGCGTCAGCCCTGGCCTGCGTCGCTCGGTGGCTTGACGGTCATGGGCGCGATGTTCTCGACCCAGAGGGCGAACATCGGGGTCGACGCGCCCTGCGCAGGATCATGACCAGGAAGGGCCGCGAGCACAGCAGGTCGCGCGGCGGCAGGCTGAGTCCGCTGGAGATCCACTCCGAGGCCATCGTTGCGCCACCTCGTCGAGGCGGAAGCGCACCCCCCAGCACGTCCGCGAATTTCTGCTCCGCCAGCGGTCCCGCGGCGATCGCGCGGCCGCGCAGCTCCGTCCACTCACGCACGACGTCGATGTCCAGGATCGGTGCGGCGAACTGCTCTGCCATGTCGAGCCGCGCGTGCGGGTGGTCATCGGGGTGCCGGTCCACGTAGCCCAGGGCGCGTTGCACCGTCTCGCCCAGCGTTGCCGCGGGAGGCACCGTGGCCACGAAGAGACGAATGTCGGGGCGCGTGGCGTGCAGCTCGACGACGAAGTGGTCGTACATGACGTCCCAGTCTTCCGGCGACATGCGCTCGACTTCCTCCTCCGTGTAACAAGGATGATGGACGCGGATCTGTCGGGCGCGCCTCTCCCACTCGGCGGCGTCCCGTTGCTTCGGCAGCCCGAAGCACTCGACGTACGACCCTCTGAAATGCAGCGCCCACGCCGGCCGGAAGAAGGGCACGTCGAAGCGGAGATGCTGGCGTAGGTAGGCCCAGGCGATGAAGCGGTCGGGCGCCTCGGTCGCCGGCAGCCAGCGCGGCGTCGCGTCCGGCATCTTCCGCGCCAGCTCGGCGCGTACCTCGGCGAGGAACGCCTCCGTTTCGTACCCGGCACGCGCCACGTAGGCCTCCGGATCCACGATGCTGGGATCGACCATGCCCGAGTTCAGCGCCTCCACGGCGGCCCGCGCCGCAGCGGCCTCGGCCGGGTCGCCCGCGCTCGCGGCCAGCACTATGGGCCCGCCGGCGAGCGCCTGGAGCTCGCGCCAGGCCAGCGACATGGCGGCGGTCCAGACCAGGTTCGTTCCTGGCTCGTGGGGCGTGGACAGATTCGGGGCGAGGAGCGTCTGGTCAGTCATGCTGGCCGGTGGGCGTTGGATGGTAGCACCGCGCTGCTGCGCGACCCCGATGCCCGGGTCGCGGGTGCAACGAGCAGCGTCGATGCCACGCGAGAACGAACGACCGTCAGCCTAGCCGCGCACGCGGCTCACGCCGGGGATGTGCCGCGCGCTATCAGCGCCCGTGTCTCGACCCAGGCCGCCAGCGTCGGCACGTCGGCGTCCCGACGCTGGACGAGCACCAGGAACGGGCCGTCGCAGACGAGATTGCGCTGAGGCAGATAGAGCCCGGCCAGGCGCGCCTCCGCCTTGACCCCAACGCCCCCCTCGTCGAGCCGGCAGCGCACGCGGTGGCGCACATCGCCGAGAAGGTCCGTACCCGCAGCGCCTTGCTCGAGCCGTGCGCCCTGAAGTGCGGGCATGCTCGCGGCGAGATCGAAGTCGAGGACGGGAGCCTCGAAACGGTCGGCACGCGTCAGCAGGGGACGCTCCAGCGCCGCCGGGTCGCGCTGGGCGTGGCCCCACACCCAGGCCACCGTGGATGCAAGCGTCACCTTGGGGCTGCAGCGCGACACGAGGACGCGATCGCTGCGGTCCTCCGGTAAGAGCTCGACGACCCACTCCTCCGTCGGGTCGTCATTGTCCGGCTCGTCCGGATATTCATCATCACGGATGAGCCGGTAGTGGTGTACGAGAACCTGCTCGGCCCGCGCGTCGAACTGCGGCGACGGTGGGATGCGTTCCCAGAGGCCGAAGCTGTCGCAGGTCATGCCGCCGAAGCTGAACCAGCCGTAGGTGCGGCAGAGCGGAACCGGCAGGCGCCAGCTCTTCTCCAGGTAGGCATAGGCGACCAGGGCGTCACGCTGGGCGAGATCCGGCAACAGTGGCGCGTCGACGTGCGGCCCGAACCGCTCGCGTAACTGCTGGGCGAGCATTGGTCCACTCCGCGCCGAGCACCCCGGCGGCGGCGACGAAGGCGGCCGGATCGACGGCGCCGGTCGCCGGTGGCTGGGCCTCGAGCGCGGCGACGAGCGCCGCGGCTCCCGGCGGCTGTGGCGCGTCACGCAAGGCCACCGAGCCACCGAGCAGCGTGCGCAGCGCTTCCCAGGCCAGCGGCAGGGCCGCGCACCAGACGAGATCGCGCCCGCGTTCGTGGGCGACGTCGAGCGTTGGAACGAGGGGTGTGGTCATGGTGGGGGGATGGACGACGGCGATTGTACGGGCCCCCGGCTGGCGGCGCTCGTCCCGTGCGGTCGGCACGTCGGCGTCCGACCTGGCCTGTGACCGTTCCGCGAACCCGGGGACGACCGCCGGAGGTCTTGCCGGCGTCGCCGTGGCGCGCCCCGGCCCATGAACGACACGCGCCTGGCCCGGGGCCGGGGCGCGAGGATGGGACGGTCGACGTTCGCGACGGGCACTTCGTGCGGGCCGAAGGCGGCCAACCAGCGCAACAGATCCCGGTACCCGCAGGGATGGGCGACCCCGGCCCGGGTCACTGAGCGATCAGCGCTTCCGGAGGAGCGCCGCCGCCTCCACCCACACCGCCAGGAACGGCATCGACGCTCCGCGGCGCAGCACCATCACCAGGAACGGGTAGCTGCAATCGAACGTGCGCGGCGGCAGCGACAGGCCGCCGAAGAGCGCTTCGGAGACGACGCGCGCGCCGCCCTGGTCGAGCACGAAGTGCACGCGCTCCAGGACCTCGCCGAAGAGGTGTCCAGGGAAGCCCGGGTTGTCGAGGCCGCGGCCGCGGAGCTCGCCGTAGCGGCGTGTGGCGTCGAAGTCGATGCAGGGGACTCGCAGCTTCTCCTGCTCGCGCAGTCGTGCGCCGGGCAAGCTCGCGGCGTCGTCGCGCATCCGCGAGAGCGCGACCGCCACCGTGCCGGCCAGGGTGCGCTCCGGCAGAACGCACGCCACGATCACTCGACCGTCTCGGTTGGCCGTCTCGAGCTCGATCACGAACTCCTCGCTCGGCCCCTCGTCCTCGTGCACGCCCTCCGGGTCGTATTCGAACGGGAAGCGGTGGTGGTGGACCAGGACCTGCTCCACGCGTCCGTGGAAGAGCGCTCGCTCCGCTTCGTTGGCGGGGTCCCAGACGCCGAAGCCCTCCACCTGGGTTCCATCGAACGTCAGACCTCCCTGGACGGGCGCGAAGGGGACCGTGAACGGCAGCCGCACGTCCGCATAGGCGTAGGCAACGAGGAAGCCGGGCGCGGGCTCCGAGGGAAACATCGATGCCTCGGCGTCCCCGAAGCGGTCGCGGAGCAGGGTCCGAGCGCGCTCCACCCACTCCTCGGTATGCTCACCGGCCAGCGCCAGGCACGACCCGGGCAGCGCCACCTGCCGACGGATCGGGGTGGCGTTCAGCGCCCGGACGAGGCTGAGCGCACGGTCGTTCTCGAGGCGATCCCACCCCCGTTCCAGCCTCAGCTCCGCCGGGCCGCCGAGGACGTCACGGAGCGCCCGCCAGGCCAGATCGAACGAGGCGCACCACACCATGTCGCGACCGAGCGCGTGGTCGACGTCGAGGTGGGGAACGACGAGTGTGTCGGTCATCTCGCGTCTCTGCGCATGGTCGCCGCATTCTGGCCGATCCGGCAGAGCTGGGCCTGCTCATGGGACTCCGAGCGTTCAAGCCCTGGTGGGACGATTGCCCTCCGGGCCGACCCGCTACTCGTGCAGCACCGCGCGGTTGCACCGCTCTGACCACGCTCTGCACCGGCTCCTCAGCGCCCGCGCCGCGCCTCGTCGAACCGCCGCGCCAGCTCGGGGTCCTCGAGCATGCGCTTCGTCCAGTGGGCCTGGCTCCGGAGCAGCTGCTGCAGCGTGAGCTGGAAGCGACGCAGGACGGCGCTGATGTCCGGCTGGCGCTCGATGGCCCGCGTCAGCTCGACGAACGCGGCGAAGTCGAGCGGCGGCCCCTGGGTGCGCGCCGCCTGGGCGCGCACGAAGGCCTCGGCGTGGGCCGCCACCAGGGCGGGCACGCCGGCGTCGGGATCGCCGCCGTCGGCCTCGAGGTGCGCGTCGGCGTCGGAGAGGCGCTGCTGCCAGGCGTCGTCGAGGGCCTCCCAGGCGTCCTCGTCGAGGCCGCGCGCGCGGAGCACGGAGGCGCGGTCCACGACCGGGTCGGAGAGCTCCACCGAGAGCTCCACCCAGGCGTCGAGATCGAGGCGGGGGTCGGGCACGCGGGCGCGAGGATAGCGCTCGCCGCTGGCGGATCGTCGCGATTGCGTTGTACCTATGCGTCGTGAGCGAGCCGCGTCCGCCCCAGCCGGCCCCGCACGCCGCCGCCATGATGCCGGCGGAGCGCTGGCAGCACGACCTCGAGGAGGCCTACGTCGCGGTGCGCGCCCTGGCGCTGGCCATCGAGCGCGATCTCGATGCAGCGGACTGGCTGGTGGCCTTCGCTGCGCGTATCGCGGCCGGGCAGCGCGCGCTGCTCGACGCCTTCGACGGGCGCGAGGAGCGCGCCCTGTGCGCGCAGCGGGCCATGCACGAGGTGGACGGCGCGCGCGCCGCGGTGCCAGGCACCGCCCCGTCGCGCGCGGTGCTGCAGCCGGCCCTGGGTGCCGCGCGGGCGGCGCTGGCCCGCGCGGAGGAACGGCTGGCCACGCGGCCGCCGGCCGTGCCCGAGGCGCCGGAGCTGCGCGTGAGCGTCGACACGCCGCGCTTGCACTGGGTGCCGCGCGCCTCGGTCGTTCCGCGCATCGCCGTGCCGGCGCTGGTGATGGTCGTGCCGGCGCCGGTGGTCACGGCGCCGGCGCGCCCGCACCTTCGCCGAGCTCGAGGCGGCCAGCGCCGAGGCCCGCGCCAGCACGCTGGGCGCGGCGGCGCGCGCCGTCTCGCCGCCGCCGGTGCTGCCGCCCGCGGTCGAGCCGGCGGCGGACGCGTCTCCCGGTGTGAGCGCGCTCTCCGAGGACGCCTTCGTGCGCGAGCGCGCGCGCGATTGCTTCGAGGAGGTGACCATGGCGGGCATGCAGCGCATGCCGCTGCCCGGTGACGCCTGGCGCATCGCTCGCACCATCGAGCACCGCATGCTGGCGTCCATCGATCTCCTCGCCGCGCTCGGCCCCGTGGCGGTGGCCCACCTGCCCACGCTCTATCTCGATAGCCCGGCCAAGGACCCGCCGCGCGCCTTCGCCGTGGCCTTGATGCTCGGCTGCATCGCCGGGCGCGACGCGCTCGGGGCCGCGGAGCAGGTGGTCCTCGGCTCGGAGGCGGACGCGGGGCTGCTCGCCGCGCTCGGCGATGCGCTGGCGCTGGTGCCGCACCCCGACGTGCCGCTGGCGTTGACGAGCGCCAGCCGCCACTCGAGCGTCGGCGTGCGCGCCATGGCCTGGGACGTCATCGCGCGGCGGGGGCTGCGCGGCGTCGACGAGCTGGCCCCCCGCGCGCGACCAGCCTCCGGTGACGGCGGCGTTGCTCGAGCCCCTGGCCTTGCTCGGCTTCCGCGACCTGCCCGTGTGGCTCGACGCGCTGCGGGCCTCGCCGGATGCCGCGTTGCGCGCCGCGGTGACCGTGGCCACCGCGATGGGCGGTGTGCCGTACGCGTCCTCGCACCTCGCGCAGGCGGCCGCCCTGCCGTGGGAGGGCGACCCGCTCGACCATCCGGCGGTGCTGTGGGCGCTCGCCGGCGACGAGCAGGACGCGGCGGCGCTGCTGGAGCGCGCCACGGCCACGCCGGCGCCGCACTGGTGCGCCGCGGTCGGCTGGGCCGGCGCGGCGGCGGCCGTGCCGAAGCTCATCGAGCTGCTGGCGCACGATGACGCGGCGGTGGCGGCGGCGGCGGGCGGTGCGTTGCAGCGCATCACCGGGGCCGGGCTGGTGGAGCTGGTGCCCGTCGCCGACGAGGAGATCGACGTGCCCGAGCCCCGCGATCCGCCGGTGGGCGAGCGCCCCGCGCCGCCGCGCCTGGTGCGCGTGAGCTCCGATGCGCGCGATCTGCCGCCGGAGCCGAGCCCGGAGATGGTCGAGCGGCCGACGACCGACGTGGCGGCGTGGCACGGGTGGTGGGCGCGCAGCGCGGGGGCATTCGACGGGCGCGGGCGTTACCGGCACGGGCGGCCGTACACGCCGGCGCTGTCGCTGCACGAGCTCGATGTCGGCTTAGCGACGGTCGCCGAGCGAAGGGCGCTGCAGCGGGAGCTGGTGATCCGGACCGGGGCGGTGGTGCGCTTCGATCCGCGCGACTTCGTGCGCGTGCAGGAGATGGCGCTGGAGGCGTGGGCGCCGGAGGCGCGGCGGATGTCGGGGGTGGCGGGGAAGTGGCAGCGGCCGGCGCGGCGGCGGTGAGGGGCGAAGCTAGCGGTCAGCGCGTGCGCCGAGAGCGTCACGTGTCCGGCGGGTGCGGAGGGCCAGGCGACCGAACGATGACGGCGGGGCTAATGGCTTCGAGCAGCGCGTCGACGACGCCGAGGAGGGCCTCAGCCCGGGTGCGACGCGGGGCCGGGCCGCGTGCGGGTATCTGCCCCTTGCCGAAGAACCCGAAGATGAGCGAGGCGTGGGGTGGTGCGTCCGCCCTCGCCCTGGGCCAATGAGATATTCAAGAACACGACATGAACGAGGCGCCCCCGTCGTCCAGCCCGCCGCTGGAACCGCGCCACCCGGCGGTGCGCGGCACGCTGCAAGCCATGAGCGGCACCACCCAGAGCGCGGCCAGCGCGCGCGAGCACGTGAGGCGCTTCTGGAGCACCAGCGGGATCGATCTGCTCGAGGCGCCGCTATCGCCTGCCGAGCAGGTGCTCCACGGCTCGCTCCAGAGCTGGTTCGCGTCGAGCGGAGAGCGCGCCCTGTTGCAGGGTGCAGACGCGCGCGCCCGGACGAAGGTCGCCGCACGCCTGGCGGTGGAGGTCGCGCACCGCCGTCAGGCGAAGGTGGTCTTCGTGCCCGTGTCGCGCGCGCTGGGCACGGCGGTGGAGCGCGACATGCTCGAGCTGTTCTTCGCGCTCTTCGATACGTCGCGCTCCGCGGTTTTCAGTCGTCCGCGCACGCCGCGCGAGCTGATGTCGAGCATCGCGCTGGGGCTGCAGGGCGTGGGGTGGGTCTCCGCCTTGCCCGACGAGGAGGCGCCGCGGCTCCTCGTCATCCTCGACGGCATCGAGCGCGCCGCGGACGGTTGGCCACGCGCGAGCGCGCCATTCCTCGCCGAGATCGGTGAGGGTGCCAGCGTGCTGGTGACCGCCACGGCGACGGCAGCTGGCGCGAGGTCATGGCTGGCGAGGCTCGCCTGGCCGAGCGAGGGCACGACGGAGCTGGATCTAGCGGGGGCTCTCGCCCCCGTCGCTGAAGGCACATCACGCGCCTCGCGCGCAGGAGGTGCAGCCCCAGAGAGCGCAGCGCCCGCGGACAGGCGGCTCCGCCACGCGCTCGCGGCCGCCCTCGCGCCCGTCTCCGAGCGCGACCTCGTGGAGGCCATGGGGCTCGGTGCCGGCGAGGTCGGTGCGGCCGGCCCGATGGGCGCCGCGACCCCGCCGGCCATCGGGCGAAGCGAGGATGGCCGCTGGCTGTGGCAAGAGGACGATGCTGCCGGAGTGACGGCCACGGATGGCGAGGTCGTGGCTTTCGAGCAGGCGGTCGTCGCGGGCGGCGCGCGCGTGCTCGCCGACGCCGCGCACCCGCCGTGGTGCGCCTACGGCGTCGAGTACCTGGGTGCGCACATGGTCCGGCAGGGGTGCGGCGCGGAGGCGCTACTGGCGCTGGTCTCGCCGGACTGGCTCGCGCAGTGGACCACGCGACCGCGGGCGCTCCTGGGGTTCCTCGCCGACGTGAACCGCGCGCGCGACGCGTGCGAGCTGCGCCTGCTCGACGCCTGCCGTGGTCGGGATGGCGGTGGCGGGTCGGGCGATGGAGAGGGCGCGCGTGCGGCCATGATCGGCGGGGTGGTGCGCTGCGCCCTGGTGGAGCACGCCCTGCTCGCGAAGGAGGGCAGCCGCGAGGCCGACCACGACCGCCAGGCCCCCTATGCGCCCGCACCTCTGGTGCTCGAGCGGGCGACGGGCTGTGCGCGCGAGCGGGCCGAGGCGCTGGCCTCGCTCGCTGCGCTGATGCCGGGCGCCGATGGCGATGCCGTGCGCGCGAGCGCCCGGCAGGCGTCCGGAGATGGCGGTGAGGTCGCCGCGCAGCCGATGCCCGTCGTGCTCACCGACCCGCGCGAGACCGACGCGCAGCGTGGGGCGAAGTTGCGCGCCGGGACCACGCACGACGAGCTGGACGGCTGGTTGTCGCACGACCGGCGCATCCGGCCCAGCGGCCTCGCGCCCGAAGAGGCATGGGCGTTGGCCCAGAGCCGCCACGACGAGGCACGCATGGTGGCATTCGCGGGCATCCTGCCCGATCTCCCCGAGTCCCTGCGGGCGGCGGCGGTGCGCGAGGTGATGACCGAGTACTGGAAGACGGCAGGGCACGAGGCGCTGCGCATCGCAGTCGCCTGCGCACCCTGGATGGCGCTCGAGGACGCGGCGCGCGTGCTGGTCATGGGACTGGGCGGGTCGTGGAGCGAGCCGCGCTCGGTCTTCGTCGGCTATGGCGGCCTCGCCGAACTGGCGCCGTTGCTGCAGCGGCTCGCGGGGCACGCGGCGCTGATGGAGGCTGCGCGGGCCATCGTCGCGGTCGGCGCCTGGCTCCCCTGAACGTCGTGTCACGTCGTCGAGGTTTCCTGGTAGCTCGGCGACCCGGGCCGGCGATGCGCCGCTACCGGCGAGGCCGCTCGCGGCGGCCTGCTACCCTGCAGGAATGAGCCAGCCCGCTGCGCCGCCGGGCTCCGGTGGGGACGTGGCCGGGATGGCCTCGAGCCGCACCACCGTTGCGCTCGACCTCGGTGTCGACCACACGCCCAAGCAGAACCTCGTCTGGGCGCCGGGGATGGCCGTCGCGTGGAAGGAGCTGGTTGCCCTCGCCGGCGGCCCCATCGTCCTTGCCGGTGGCGCCGGTCGTGATCCAGCCGAGACCACGGTCCGGGCGCTGAACGAGAGCC